>NZ_DATKFP010000157.1:0-51418 GCF_035511395.1 Sphingobium sp. | reverse complement strand
CAGGATGATGGCCCCGTCGAGGCGGAGGTCGGTGCCGACGACATCGCCGCCTATGACGATGCCGTCCATCTTGCTGTCGCGACGCGCGCGCGCCTGCCGGTGTCAGCCAGCGAAACGGCCGAGATCGTCGCCTTCCGCAGTCCCGACGAACCGCGCGAGCATGTCGCGCTGATCGTCGGCAAGCGGGATGGCTCGCCCCCGGTCATCCGCCTGCACAGCGAATGCCTGACCGGGGACGTGCTGGGCAGCCTGAAATGCGATTGCGGGCCGCAACTGCATGAGGCGCTGCACCAGATCGCCGACGCGCCCTGGGGCATATTGCTCTATCTGCGGCAGGAGGGGCGAGGCATCGGCCTCGTCAACAAGCTGCGCGCCTATGCGATGCAGGATCAGGGGTTCGACACGGTCGACGCCAATGTGCGGCTGGGCTTTGCCATCGACGCGCGCGATTTCTCCGTCGCGGCGCGGATGCTCGACCTGCTGGGCGTCGGCGAAGTGCGGTTGCTCACCAACAATCCCAACAAGGTCATCGGGCTCGAAGCGGCGGGGATCAGGGTGGCCGAGCGGCTGCCGATCGTCCTGCCCGCCAATCCGCATAATGAGCGCTATCTGGCGACCAAGCGCGACCGTACCGGCCACCAGCTATGACCATCGTCCGCGTCGAATGTGGCGCGGGGCGCTTGAGTTTCAGCGATATCGTCATCCCCTGCACCATCGGGCGCGGCGGCGCCTGCGCCGGCGAAGACAAGCAGGAAGGGGATGGTTGCACGCCGCTCGGGACATGGCCGATCCGTGGCGTATTGCTGCGGCCGGGCAAAGTCGAGGCGGCGCGAATCCGCCTGCCATGGCGCTGGGTACGCGCCGGCGATGGCTGGTCGGACGGCGTGGATGACCCGGCCTATAATCGTCCGGTCCGCTTGCCGCGGACTTTCTCCGCCGAGTCTCTGATCCGTGAAGACGATGCCTATGACGTCATCGTCGTGCTGGGTCATAATGACGCGCCACCGGTGCCGGGACAGGGCAGCGCGATCTTCTTCCATCTGTCCGAAGAACGCCCCACGGCGGGCTGCGTCGCGGTGGAACGGACGGATATGCTACGGCTATTGCCGTTGCTGGCGCCGGGGGATGTGATGGAGATTCTGCCTTGAAATTCGTTCGAAGCGAACGGAGGTGGGTGGATCAGGCCATCTCCAGCGCGTCCCCGACTTCGCCGCCGGCGGCGTCCAGCAAGCGGCGTTCCAGCGTCTGTAAACGGCCCTTGCTCTCAATCTTCCCGCCTAGAAGGTCGGTGATGTAGAAAGTGTCGACGGCGCGCTCGCCATAAGTGGCGACATGAGCGCTGTGGACCGTCACCTTCGACTGGAACAGCGCGTTGGCCAGGCTGAACAGCAAGGCCGGCCGGTCGCGGGCATTCACCTCGACCACGGTGAAGCGGTTTGACGCCTTGTTGTCGATCAGTACGTTCGGTTCGATGCGAAAGGCCTCGGCGCGGGTCCGGGGCAGGGGGCGGGCCGACAGCTTGGTGATCAGGCGATGCCGGTTGGACAGCGAATCCTCGATCGCGTTGCGGATTCGCGTCAGCTGTTCGGGACTGTGGAAAGCGCCGCCGAACGGATCCTGCACCAGGAAATTGTCGATCGCCACGCCGTCGCGCGTCGTGTGGATGCGCGCGTCGATAATGTTGCCGCCCGCCAGATGGATGGCGCCGGCGACCCGGTAGAAGAGGCCCGGATGGTCGGTCGCATAGACGGTGACGAGGGTCGCGCCGCGCTGCGGATAATATTGCGCAGCGATCGACAGCTGCGCGTCCCCCGACTCCAATATATGCTGGGCGTTGTGGACCAGAATGTCCTCCGGCTCGGCGATCCAGTAGGATTCGGGCAATCGCTTCCTGAACGCCTCGAACGCGGCTTCGTCCATGCCCAGCGCATCGCGCAATGCGACCTGCTTGGCGGCGACCCGTTCGCTGCGGCCCTTCTGTTTGTGGCCGAGGCGCAGCACTTCCTCTGCCGCGTCATAGAGATCGCCCAGCAATTGCCGCTTCCAGCTGTTCCAGACGCCCGGTCCCACCGCGCGAATGTCGACCACGGTCAGGCAGAGCAGCAGGCGGAGGCGCTCTGGACTCTGCACCACGTCGACGAAATCGAGGATCGTCTTGTAGTCGGCCAGGTCGCGCTTGAAGGCAGTGGCCGACATCAGCAAGTGATAGCGCACCAGCCAGGCGACGGTTTCCGTTTCCGCCGCCGTCAGGCCAAGGCGCGGGCAGAGATGGTCGGCCACCTCCGCACCCAGCAGGCTGTGATCGCCACCGCGCCCCTTGGCGATGTCGTGCAACAGCACCGCGACATAGAGGACGCGGCGCGAAATAATCTTGCCCATCAATTCGGTGGCGAGCGGATGATCGGTCGGCAATTCGCCCTTTTCTATCCGCGCCAGCAGCCCGACCGCGCGGATCGTATGCTCATCGACCGTATAGTGATGATACATGTCGAACTGCATCTGCGCGACGACGCGGCGGAAGTCAGGGATGAAGCGGCCGAAGACGGTCGATTCATTCATCCAGCGCAGCACAGTTTCGGGATCGCGGGGAGAGGTCAGCACCTCCATGAAGGCGGCGTTGGCGCGGGAATCCTTGCGCACCTTGGCGGTGATCAGGCCGGCGTCGCGGCTGGCTGCACGCATGGCGCTGGGGTGGATCTGAAGCTCATGCTTGTCCGCCACGGCGAAGATTTCAAGCAGCCGGACCGGGTCCGCCTGAAAGAAATCGTCGCTGGGCAGGGCAAGGCGCCCGCGTTCCAGCACGAAGCCGTCCAGCTTCTTGGGTCGGCGGAATATGGACGGGATGTAGCGTCGCCCTTTCGGCCCCATCTGGTCGTCCAGATGCGCCAGGAACACGGCGGTGAGGTCGCCCACCGTCTTCGCGTTCAGGAAATAATAGCGCATGAAGCGCTCCACCCCCGACCGCCCGGCGCGGCCGATGAAGTGCATCCGCGTCGCGGTTTCGAGTTGCAGGTCGAAGGTCAGGCGATCTTCCGCCCGGCCGGTGATGGTGTGGAGGTGGCAGCGCACCGCCCAGAGGAAATCCTCCGCCTTCTGGAACTGGCGCAGTTCGGCTTGCGTCAGCAATCCGACATCGACCAGTTCGGCGACCGATCGCACCCGGTTCACATATTTGCCGATCCAGAAAAGCGTGTGCAGGTCGCGCAGGCCGCCCTTGCCTTCCTTGACGTTCGGCTCGACGACATAGCGGCTGTCGCCCATGCGCTTGTGCCGCTCGTCGCGCTCTTCCAGCTTCTCGGTGACGAAGGCGCGGGCGTTGCCCTGCATCACTTCGGCATCGAAGCGGGCGGAGGTTTCCTCGTACAGGGCGCGGTCGCCCCAGATATAGCGCGCCTCCAGCAGGGCGGTACGGACGGTGAGATCGCTCTTCGCCATGCGCATCGTTTCGTCCACCGAGCGGCTGGAGTGGCCGACCTTGAGGCCGAGATCCCACAGCGAATAGAGCATGGATTCGATCACCTGCTCGGTCCAGCCGGTCGGCTTCCAGGGGGTGATGAAACCGATATCGACATCGCTGTGCGGCGCCATCTCGCCCCGGCCATAGCCGCCCACGGCGATCAGAACGATCCGTTCTCCGGTGCTGCGATTGCCGGCAGGATAGAGATGGTGTGTGGTCGCGTCGTAGAGCAGGCGGATGATCTGGTCGATCAGGAAGGCGAAGGCGCTCACCGCCTCGCGCCCGCGCGTCGGCTTGGCCTCCAGGCGCCTCGCGACCTCGCCCCGGCCATGGTCCAGTGCAGTCTTGAGTTCTTTCACGATCGCGCCGCGCAGCCGCATCGGATCGCCCCGATGCTCCAGCGCAAGGGCGTTGATCGTATCGGAAATCGCGCGCCGGTCGATGATCGCGCGGCGCGCTCCCAAAGCGGGGAACTGCATGACCATAAGGGCTATCTAGTCATGCTGTCTGTCGGCGGCCAGTTGTTTCAGGCGATATATATGATCGAGTGCGTCACGCGGGGACAGGGCGTCGGCGTCGATCGCCTCGATCGCAGCGCGCAGCGGGTCGGCCTTTTCCTCTTCCTGCACCGCGACGGCGGCGAAAAGCGGCAGATCGTCCAGGCCGGCGGCGATCCCGCCGGTCTTCGCCTTGCCCGCTTCCAGCCGCGAGAGCACATCCTTGGCGCGCTTGAGCACGGCGGGCGGCAGGCCCGCAAGACGCGCGACGGCAAGGCCATAGCTGCGGTCCGCCGGTCCTTCTGCCAGTTCGTGCAGCAGAATGAGATCGCCCTTCCACTCGCGCGCGCGGACGTGGTGGAGCGAAAGCGAAGAGAGGCTTTCGGCGAGGCGCGTCAGTTCGTGATAATGGGTCGCGAACAGGCAGCGGCAGCGATTGACCTCATGCACCGCCTCCACCACCGACCAGGCGAGGGCAAGGCCGTCATAGGTCGACGTGCCGCGCCCGACCTCGTCGAGGATGACGAAGCTGCGTTCCGTCGCCTGGGCGAGGATCGCCGCCGTCTCGACCATCTCGACCATGAAGGTGGAACGGCCCTTGGCGAGATTGTCCGACGCGCCGACGCGGCTGAACAGGCGGTCGACCAGCGTCAGCGTGGCCGACTCGGCCGGGACATAGCCGCCGGCCTGCGCGAGAATGACGATCAGCGCATTCTGCCGCAGGAAGGTCGACTTACCGCCCATGTTGGGACCGGTGACGAGCCAGAGCCGGTCGCTTTCGGACAGGCGACAATCATTTGCGACGAAGGGCTGGCCTTCGCGGCGCAGCGCATCCTCGACCACAGGATGGCGGCCGCCGACGATGTCGAGGCACTGGCCCGCGCTGTCGGCAGCCACGAAATGCGGCCGTTGCCAGCCGCCTTCCGCCGCGCGTTCGGCGAGCGCGGCGGCGACGTCGAGGCGGGCGAGGGCATCGGCGGCGCGGGCGATGTCGGCCTTGCGGTCGAGAACGGCGTTGATCAGCTCTTCGAGATGCGCGGCCTCGGCGACCAGCGCATGGGCGCCTGCCTGCGCCACGCGCCCGGCCTCCTCATGCAGATCGATGGAATTGAAGCGCACAACGCCGGCCAGCGTCTGGCGATGGGTGAAGCCGCTGTCGGGGGCCATCAGCGCATCGGCGGCACGGGCCGGCACCTCGACATGATAACCTAGCACGCCGTTATGACGGATCTTGAGCGAGGAAATGCCGGTCTGCTCGCGATATTTCGCCTCCAGCGCAGCGATGGCGCGGCGGCCGTCGCCCGCCATCCGGCGCAATTCGTCGAGCGCGGGATCGTAACCGTCAGCGATATAGCCGCCATTGTTCGTCTCGGTCGGCGGGGCGGGGACAAGCGCGCGCGACAGGGCGTCGACCAGTTCGCCGTGGCCGTCGAGCGCAGGCAGGAGTTGCAACAGCAGCTGCGGCGCCTCGACGAGTCGACCCAGCCGCTCGCGCAGCAGGCGGGCTTCGCCAAGGCCATCGCGCAGCTGGCCGAGGTCGCGCGGGCTGCCGCGCCCGACCGCGACACGGCCCAGGGCACGGCCGATGTCGGGCAGGGCGCGCAGGGCAGCGCGGAGCTGGTCGCGCAGGATCATATCCTCATGAAACAGCTGCACGAGGCCCAGCCGCGCTTCGATCGTCGAGAGGTCCATCAGCGGCGCGGACAGATCCTGTCCCAACAGCCGGGCGCCGGCGCCTGTAACGGTGCGGTCGATCGCGCCGAGCAGGCTGCCCGCGCGGGAGCCGGCCATGGTGGCGACGATCTCCAGACTCTCGCGCGTTGCCGCATCGATCGCGACATGGCCGCCGCTCGTCTTGCGCAGCGGCGGCGCGAGGAAGGGCAGGGTGCCTTTGCCCGCATGGTCGAGATAGGCGATGAGGCCGCCCATCGCCGCCAGCTCCGCGCGCCCGAACTGGCCGAAGCCGTCCAGGGTGGCGACGCCGAACAGGCGCTTCAGCGCCTCTTCGGCGCGGCCGCTGGAGAAGGCGGCGCGGTCGAACGGATGCGTTTCCGCGACGTCGATAGTCGACCCTTCGGCCACCACCGTTTCGCTGGGCCGCAGCCGCGCCAGTTCGGCGGGCAGGTCGCCCATCGGGCAGGTCATCGTCTCGAACCGGCCGGTGGAAATATCGGCGGCGGCGATGCCGATCTCGCCCGATCCTTCCCCGCCGACCTGCGCCAGCGCCACCAGCATATTGTCGCGTCGGCTGTCGAGCAGCGTCTCTTCGGTCAGCGTGCCGGCAGTGACGTAGCGGACGATGGCTCGCGCCACGAGTGCCTTGCCACCCCGTTCTTTGGCCTGGGCCTTGGCCTGCGCCGGGGTTTCGGTCTGTTCGGCGATGGCGACGCGGTGGCCGCCCTTGATGAGGCGGGCGAGATAGCCTTCGGCGCTATGCACCGGCACGCCGCACATCGGAATCGGCGCGCCGCCATGCTCTCCCCGGCTGGTCAGCGCGATGTCGAGCGTCGCCGCCGCCATCTTGGCGTCGTCGAAGAACAGTTCGAAGAAATCACCCATCCGGTAGAAGAGCAGGCAATCCTCCGCTTCCGCCTTCAGCGCCAGATATTGCGCCATCATCGGGGTGGGCTGGCTGGAGGAAGAGGGCGAGCTGTCGGTCGATTTTGCCATGGGGGAATGGCGATAGCCTGATCGCCGCTCTGAAACCAGAGCTTCGCGGAAAGGCAGGAAAATTGCGCTTCTCGCACTTGCCCACAAGATAAAGTTACCGCTAGGGCGGCCTTCTTATTCCAATATATGGGTGGCCGCCATGACAGATAAGTCGAATGTGGAATTCTCCGAACGCGAGGCGCTGTTCTTCCACTCCACCGGCCGTCCCGGCAAGATCGAGATCATCGCGTCCAAGCCGATGGCGACGCAGCGCGACCTGAGCCTCGCCTATTCGCCCGGCGTCGCGGTGCCGGTGCGGGCGATCGCCGAAGATCCGGCGGCGGCCTACGACTATACGGCCAAGGGCAATCTGGTGGCGGTCATTTCCAACGGTACGGCCATCCTGGGCCTGGGCAATCTGGGCGCGCTGGCGTCCAAACCGGTGATGGAAGGCAAGGCGGTGCTCTTCAAGCGCTTCGCCGACGTCGACAGCATCGATATCGAACTCAAGACCGAGGATGTCGACCGGTTCATCGATGCGGTCGAGCTGATGGAGCCGAGCTTTGGCGGCATCAACCTTGAGGATATCAAGGCGCCTGAATGCTTCATCATCGAACAGACGCTGAAGGAACGGATGAACATTCCGGTCTTTCATGACGACCAGCATGGCACGGCGATCATCGCGGCCGCGGGCGTCATCAATGCGGCGCTGCTGACCGGGCGCGACATGAAGGACATGAAGGTGGTGGTGAACGGCGCGGGCGCGGCCTCCATCAGCTGCACTGAACTGATCAAGGCGCTGGGCGTCCCCAACGACAATGTCATCATGTGCGACAGCAAGGGCGTGATCTATCAAGGTCGCACCGAAGGCATGAACCAGTGGAAGTCGGCTCACGCGGTGAAGACCGACGCGCGCACGCTGGCCGAGGCGGTGAAGGGCGCGGACGTGTTCCTGGGCCTGTCGGTTGCGGGCGCCATGTCGCAGGAGATGGTCAGGTCGATGGCGGACAAGCCGATCATCTTCGCCATGGCGAATCCCGATCCCGAAATCCTGCCGCCCGATGCGCACGCCGTCCGTCCCGACGTGATCGTCGCCACAGGCCGGTCGGACTTCCCGAACCAGGTCAACAATGTGCTGGGCTTCCCCTTCATCTTCCGCGGCGCGCTCGACGTGCGGGCGACCGGGATCAACGAGCCGATGAAGCTCGCCGCCGCCAAGGCGATCGCCGATCTGGCGCGCGAGCAGGTGCCCGAGGAAGTGGCCAAGGCCTATGGCCGGTCGCACAGCTTCGGCCCCGACTATATCATCCCCGCGCCCTTCGACCCGCGCCTGATGGAAGTGGTACCCGCCGCCGTCGCCGAGGCTGCGATGGCGACAGGCGTCGCGCAGAAGCCGATCGAGGACATGGCAGCCTATCGCCAGTCGCTCAAGGCCCGGCTCAATCCCACCACCACCGTCCTCACCACCGCCTATGAAGTCGCCCGTGCCAACCCCAAGCGGGTGGTCTTCGCCGAGGCGGAGGAGGAGGTTGTGCTGCGCGCAGCGATCCAGTTCCGCGAGCATGGCTATGGCATCCCCGTGCTGGTCGGCCGCGCCCATGTGCTCGACAAGCTGAAGGAACTGGGCGTCCAGGATCCGGAAAGCTTCGAACTGCACAACAGCGTCAATTCGCCGCTGGTCCCTGATATGGTCGACCTGCTTTACAAGCGCTTGCAGCGGCGCGGTTATTTGCGCCGCGACTGCGAGCGGATGGTCAATCGCGACCGCAACATCTTCGGATCGCTGCTGGTCAAGATGGGCGTTGCCGACGCAATGATCAGCGGCATCACGCGCCCCTATGCACAGACGCTGCGCGAAGTGAAGCGGGTGATGGACCCGGTCGCCGGGCGCACCCCCTTCGGCATCCACGTCATGGTCGCGAAGGACAAGACGGTGTTCCTGGCCGACACCACCGTGCATGAACGTCCATCGGCCACCGAACTGGCCGATATCGCTGAGGGGACCGTCGCCGTCGCCCGGCGCATGGGTCATGATCCGCGCGTCGCGTTCCTCTCCTATTCCAATTTCGGCAATCCGCCGGGCAGCTTCCTCGACAATGTGCGCGACGCGGTGAAGGTGCTGGATCAGCGGAATGTCGATTTTGAATATGAAGGTGAAATGACGCCCGACGCGGCGCTCAATCCCGCCGTCATGAAGAATTATCCGTTCAGCCGCCTGTCCGGCCCGGCCAATGTGCTGGTGATGCCAGGTCTGCAATCGGCCAACATCTCGGCCAAGCTGTTGCGCGAACTGGGCGGCACGTCCATGATCGGGCCGGTGCTGGTCGGCATGGAAAAGTCGGTGCAGATCGCAACCATGTCGTCCAATGCGTCGGAACTGCTGACCCTCGCCGTTCTGGCGGCGGGCGGCGTTGCGCTCTGAATCCCTGTCGGTCGATCGCTGAGCATTGCTCGTCGGTCGGCCGCGCTTTTTCACTTGCAACGCTCCTGCCTCACGCGACAGGGAGGGACGATCATCCGTCAAGGGAGCGAACAAGGGCATGAGCGTATCCGCCAGTTTCGATAGTGCGACCTTCCGGCGCGTGCTGGGCCACTATCCGACCGGCGTCTGTGTCGTGACGGCGGTGGAGCCCGACGGATCGCCGGTGGGCATGGTCGTGGGGTCTTTCACCTCCGTGTCGCTCGATCCGCCGCTAGTTGCCTTCTTCCCGGCCAAGACCTCCAGCAGCTGGCCCCGGATCGAAAAGGTCGGACGTTTCTGCGTTAATGTCCTCGCCAGCGACCAGAAGCAGCTCTGCCGCCAGATCGCCGGGCCGGGGACGGACAAGTTCGCCGGCATCGCGCATCGCGTCTCGGCCAATGGGTCGCCGATTCTGGACGATGTCGTCGCCTGGATCGACTGCACGCTCGATGCCGTGCATGAGGCGGGCGATCATTATATCGTACTTGGGCGCGTGGTAGCACTGGAAGCGGAGCGGCCTGAGCGACCGCTACTGTTCTTCCAGGGCAATTATGGCGAATTTTCCCTGTTGGAGTGACGAAGGAAGCATCAGTCTTTCCAACATGTGAACGGCCGGACATAAGGGGGACATATTACTGCTCCTTAACCGATGGCGTCTATGTCGGACGCGTCACCCCCGGACCGGATCGCTGCATGACCGCGCTGCTCATCACCGTCGATACGGAACTCTCCGCTGCTCTGCACCTGCAAGGCGTTGCTCTGGAGGAGAATGTGCGCCGGTCGATCTGGGCAGAGGCGCGCGGACAGGCGGTGGGCATTGGCTGGCAGATGCAACTGCTCGATCGCCATGGGTTGAAGGGCGTCTTCTTCCTCGATCCCCTGCCAGCGTTGATCCATGGCGTCGATTTCCTGAAGCCCATCGTCGGCGAGATCGTCCGGCGCGGGCATGAGGTGCAACTGCATATCCACACAGAATGGCTGGCATGGGTAAAGGATTCGCCGGTCGATGGGCGACAGGGCCGCAATATCGGCGATTTCACATTGGCGGATCAAATCCTTCTCCTCGGTCTGGCCAAGCATCTGCTGGAGGAAGCCGGTGCGCCTCCCATCACTGCCTTTCGCGCGGGTAATTTTGGCGCGAATGACGACACGCTGCGCGCGTTGGCGGCGATCGACATCCTCTGGGACAGTAGCGTCAACCCCGCCTATCTTGGCCGGGAATGCGGCATTGTCGCCGATCGGGAGCAGATCGCCGCAGTCCCTACGCACGGCGTCATCGAACTGCCGGTATCGGGTATCATCGACCGGCCCGGCGGCTTTCGTCCTGCGCAGATCTGCGCCATGTCGGCGGCGGAGATGCGGGCCGGCCTGAATCATGCCGCGCGGGAAGGGCATGACGCTTTCGTCGTCGTCACCCATAGTTTCGAAATGCTTTCGCGCGACCGGCAGCGGCTCAATGGCGCGGTCATGGCGCGGTTCGAGGCGTTGTGCCGGACGGCAGGGCGCATGCCGCAAGTCCGGGGTGCGGGCTTCCATGATCTTTCCCCGGCCATCGCCGATGCTCCGGCGCGCGGGCTGACGCGCGTTCCGGCCAGTCGCTTGCGTACCGGTCTGCGTGTGGCGCAACAGGTTTTGGCGACATGGCACTACGAACGTCGGCTGGTCCCTGCGTGACGCGTCGTCCGGTCGCGCTGGTCATCGGCGCGGAAAATGCGATCAGCCTCACCGTCGTGCGCGAACTGGGCGAGCACGGGGTCGAGGTGCATGGCGTCGCCCGCGACCCCAAAGGTATCGCGACGGCATCGCGCCATTGCACGGCGGTGATCGCGCGACCCGACGGTCCCGCTTCGACCTGGCTGCCTGATCTCATCGCTCGTACCGGTGCGCGCGCGGTCTTTGCCATTTCCGAAGGCGATCTGATCGATCTGGCGACCCTGCCGCAACGCGTCGGCGATTGCCATCTGCTGGTGCCGCGTCCCGATCGCCTGGAACGGGTGATCGACAAGGCGCGGACGCTGGCCATGGCGGAGCAGGCGGGCCTGCGCGTGCCCCAGACCTGGCAGCCGCAGCCGGGCGAGGATTTCCCGGCGCGCACAGTCGCCATGCAGTATCCGTTGATCGCGAAATGGGCCAATCCGCCCGACATCATGCCGGTGCTGGAGCAAGCCGGGCTGGAATGGCTGAAGACCGAATATGTCCACACACCCCGTGAACTCATGGCGTTGCTGGATCGCTATGCGCCGATCGATCGCTGGCCGTTGATCCAGCAATATTGCCGGGGCGTGGGTCTGGGGCAGATGCTCTATATGCAGCACGGACAGGCGACCCTGCGCTTCCAGCATCGTCGCCTGCACGAATGGCCGCCGGAGGGGGGGGTGTCGACGCTCTGCCGGGCCGAACCTGCGGGCGATCATGCAGCGCAGATGGCGCTGTCGGAAAAGCTGCTGCGTGCGCTCGACTGGGAAGGGCAGGCGATGGTCGAATATCGCCATGATCCCGAAACCGGCGACTATTGGCTGATGGAGGTCAATGGCCGTTACTGGGGCAGCCTGCCGCTTGCCTGGCATTGCGGTGCGCATTTCGCCTGGGAAGCCTATCGGCGCACGGTACTCGGGCAGACGGAGCCTGCGCCCGCACCGCGCGACGATCTGCGCGCCCGCTATATGGTGCCGGAAACCAAGCGGCTTGCGCGCGTGCTGATGACGCCCGGCCGGATCGACGATCCCTTTTTCCGTCGGCGGCCGATCACCGACCTGCTGGCCTATGTTGCGGGGTTCTTCGATCCCCGCGCCCGCTATTATGTCTTCACCCCGGTCGACCCCCGGCCCTGGCTGCGCGACTTGGCGCAGATGGTCAGGAAAGTCGTGCGCCGGGGAAGCTGATGGCCAGCCGACCAATCGCGCCATCGATCCGACGCAGGCATTGCGCCATATAGTCGTCGTCCAGCCCATAGGGATCGTGCAGATGCGGCATCATCGGCCGGGTCCAATGGCCGAGCAACATGCGCGGCAAGCCTTGCAGACGCGGGTCCGCGCTCAGGCGATGCAGCTGCCGGACTTCCATGGCCAGCAACAGGTCGCCGTCTTCCGGGACATGGTCGGTCAGGTCGATGGCGCTGTGGACGGACAGATCATGCCCCAGCAGTCTGGCGGCGGCGATAGCCGGCGGATGGGCCGCGCGCCCGGTCGTGGTCGACAGGCCGAAAGACGCGGTGCGCAGTCCCGCCCGGCGCGCAGCGACCTCGGCGAAGGCGCTGCGGCAGATATTGCCCTGACAGACGAAGACCAGCCGGTTTACGCGAGCCGGATCGGGCCGCTGGCTTGCCGACAGGCCGAACATCAACTGCGGATAGGAGAAAGCGAGGCGCACCAGCCCGCGAAGGGTTCCGAAGCTGCGGCGGATCATGGCAGGCGAGTAAGGAAAGGGCGCATGATCGACTGATAGCAGCCGGAGTCTTGCTGATCCGTTGCCATATCGCGACTCTTTGCAACGCACAGCGAAGGTTTCTTGCGCGATTTGCGCACCGCTCATATCTGCACATTGATCGCATTAGCATGGAGTTTCATCATCAAGCTGCCCGATCTGAACCTGCTCATGACGCTCAGCGTCCTGTTGCAGACGCGGAGCGTCAGCCGGACCGCCCAGCGTCTGGGCCTTAGCCAGCCGACGGTCAGCCGGTCGCTGGGGCAGTTGCGGCAGATGATGGCGGACCCGTTGCTGGTGCGATCGGGGAGCGGGATGACAGTGACGCGGCGCGCGCTCGAATTGGCCGAGCCGCTGGAAAACTGGCTGGCCATGTCGTCCGCCCTGTTGATGCCGGATCGCTTCGACCCGCGCGAACTGACACGGGCCTTCCATATTTCCTCGACCGATTTTGGCGTGCTGTCGGTGCTCACGCCCGCGCTGCCGCAGATCAAGGCGGCGGCGCCGGGATGCAGCATCGAAATTTCGGCCTTCTCGCACGACATGTTCAAGCGGCTGATGACGGGGGAACTGGACCTCATCATCAGCGGGCTGGAGCCGGACCTGTCGCTTGCCCATGCGCGCTACCTGTTCAGCGAGACACAGTCCTGCGTGATGAGCGCGGCTCACCCGTTGGCTCATCGCCCTGCTGGCGATCCGATGTCGATCGATGACTATCTCGCCTGGCCGCATGTCGCCATCGCGATCGGCGAGCAGGAGTTCGACCATGTCGACGCCTCGCTCGCAGATCGCGCATCGCAGCGATCGATCATGGCACGGCTGCCCTATTTCTACGCTGCACCCGACCTGCTCGGATCGTCGCGGGCGATATTGACGCTGCCGACCCGCGCCGCACACCGGCTAGCGGCCAGCCATGGCCTCGCCTGCTTCTCCGCACCGATGGAGATAAAGGGTTTCGACTATTGGCTGCTCTGGCACGAGCGGAGCGCACGCGATCCCGCGATCCTCTGGCTGATCGACGAACTGAGCCTCGCCCAGTCGGCACCCCGCGCATAAACGTTATTCAGATTTGATGTTTGGCTTTTGTCGGTCGGTTCGACAAATGCTCCTGCGAAACATTCGCAGTGAAGCGGGGGCTTCCAGGCATCGGCCAACAACGCGGCGGCTCAAGATCGCGATGCGCCAGGCTGCGCAGCCCTCGTCCCATTTGAAGGACAGTGTCGTGAAACTTCGTGCCCTGCTGTGCGCCACCGTGGCGCTCGTCCCCTTCGCCTGCCCGACGCCCGTGCTGGCCGTCGCTGCGATGGCAGATGGCGACCAGATCGTCGTGACCGCTGCCGCGCGCGAGCAGGAGGTGAAGAATGCCCCCGCCTCGATCAGCGTGATCGATCGCGAGCAGCTGGAGCGGATGCCCTATCGCGAAGTCACCGATGCGCTGCTGGAGGTGCCCGGCGTCACCGTGTCGACCGGCGAAGGCAACAGCCGCGACATCTCGATCCGCGGCATGTCGCCCGAATATACGCTGATCCTGGTCGACGGTAAGCGGCTGTCGTCGCGGGAATCCCGCACCAATGGCGGCAATATCAGCGAGGGCGGGATGCTGCCGCCGCTGGAATCGATCGAGCGGATCGAGGTGGTGCGCGGTCCCATGTCCTCGCTCTACGGGTCCGATGCGATGGGCGGCGTCGTCAACATCATCACCCGCCGCATCGCCGACGACTGGCGCGGCAGCGCGCGCATCAACGGCACGATGCAACTGGGCAGCGACTATGGCAATTATGCCGATGGCAATTTCTATCTGTCCGGTCCCGTTACCGGCGGCATCGGCCTCCAACTGCAAGGGTCGATCAACCGCCGCGAAGGCGACAAGGTGATCGGCGGCACGCCCCGGCGCGAGGATGAGACGCTGGCGGGCAAGATCGGCTTCAAGGCCGGCGACAATCATGATTTCCTGGTCGAGGCGGGCTATTACAAGCAGAAGGTGACGACGGTCGCGGGCGAGACGGTCGAGGCGAGCGATGACGAACCGACCGGCACCCAAGCCACCCAGACGCAGGAACGCTATGTCACTTCGGTCAGTCATAGCGGCCGCTGGGGCTTCGCCAATTCCGAATCCTATCTGCAATATGAGGATGCGAAGAACATCGAATCCGAAAAGCGGATCAGGAATCTGGTCGGACAGAGCATCTGGACCGTACCGCTGCCGTCCAACATGCTGAATGTTGGTGTCTATTTCCGGAAGGAGGATCTGAAGGATCTGACCGGCAATCGCCTCAGCGGTTCGACCCTGACCGGCACGACGCGCACCGCCTGGGCACTGTTCGCCGAGAATGAGCTGCGCCTGCTCGACGGTTTCGCGCTCACCGGCGGCTTGCGCATGGACGAGGATGAACAATATGGCACTCACTGGACACCGCGCGTCTATGCAGTCTGGAATATCGACCGCGCCTTCACGCTGAAGGGCGGCTATTCGCAGGGCTTCCGCGCGCCCAATCTGCGCGAGACGCTCAAGGATTGGGGGCAGAGCAGCCGGGGCGGCACCATCTATGGCAATCCCGACCTGAAGCCCGAAACGTCCCGCACCATCGAGGCGTCGCTGCTGTTCGAGAGCCGGGCGTTCCAGGCGACGCTGTCGGCTTTCGACACGCGCTACAACGACAAGATCACCCGCGTGACCTGCGTCGCGGCCGGCGCCTGGTGCGTGGACGAGCCGCTCAGCACCATCGGCCGTCCGCCGACGACCTATGTCAATGTCGACAAGGCGAAGATTCGGGGGATCGAGGCATCGGTCGATGTCCGCCTGTCCAAGGCCTGGCGCGTCACGGCCAGCGGCACGCTGACCGATTCCGAACAACTGACCGGCGCGGCTGCCGGCGCGGCGCTCAACGACACGCCCAAGCAGCAGGCGAGCCTGTCGCTCAACTGGAAGCCGGATCATCGCCTGAGTGGCTTCGCCCGCGCCGTCTATCGCGGAAGGGAAGCCGTGACCGAAGCGCAGATCAGCGGCACCAACGTCTTCGCACCCAGCTATACGGTGGTGGACATCGGCGCATCCTACAGGATCACGCGCGACTTCACCTTCCATGGCGGCGTGCAGAATCTGCTCGACAAGCGGCTGGACTATGAGACGGCGGGCTTCGTCATCGACCCGGCGCGCCTCTGGATGGGCGTATCGGCGCGCTTCTGATCAGGGACACGGGCGGAGTGGTCAGACGTCGCCCATGCCATCCAGTTCCCGGTCGTCCCGGCCCAGCGACACGAACTGGTCGAGCAGCCAGGAGGCGGCGGGACCGGGTGGCGTGTCGCGCCGCCATATGCCCGAGAAACGATAGGTGCCGCCGCTATGATCGGGCATGGCGAGCCGCACCAAGGTGCCGGCGACCAGATCAGGCTCGATCATCGGTAGCGGCATGTTGCCCCATCCGATGCCTTCGCGCAGCAGCGCATGTTTCGCGCCCAAATCCGCCAGCCGCCAGGTCTTGGGACTGGATACCGAATAATCCTGCCCCTCGGTGAAGCGCGACCGATCGGTCAGAACGAGCTGGGTATAGTCGCGACCCGCGCCCGGCAGGATGGTTTCCATCCGGCCGAGCGGATGATCGGGCGCAGCGACCGGCACCATCGGCACCGATCCGGCGGCCATGCTCTCTATCCCTTCGACACCGGCCGACAGCGGACCGGACAGACCGATCACCGCGCCCTTGTCCAGCACCATGGCGACGATCGCGCCCAGCGCTTCGGCATGGAGGCGCAGCTGGACGGTCGGAAATTCCCTGGCAAAGGCGCGCAGCACCTTGCCCAGCCGTTCGGCCGGCAGCATGACGTCAACCGCGATGTTGACCTCGGCTTCCAGCCCGTCGAGCAGCCCCTTCACCTTGGCGCGCAGCCCGTCGATCCCGTGGGAGATGGAACGGACCTCCGCCAGCAATGCTCGCCCGGCGACGGTCAGCTGCGGCTTCTTCGTCCCTTCCCGATCGAACAGCAGCAGTCCCAGCTGCGTCTCCAGATTGGCGATGCCATAGCTGATGACCGAGACGGCGCGGTTGAGCTTGCGCCCCGCCCCGGCGAAGCTGCCCGTGTCGACGATGGTCAGGAAGATGCGCAACTGATCGAAGGTCGGCGTGCCGGGATTATTCACTTTTCCATTTCCTCGAACAGTTCGACAGATTTTATCTGTCTGACCGAGAAAGATGGTAAGGTCTAGAGCCATCTCCAACAGGGACGCCCAATTCCTTGACGGCGTCCCGCAGGAGATACGGACATGATCGAACTTCGCCCTTTCGACAGCCTCGGCGGCGCCAACCATGGCTGGCTGGACGCCAAGCATCATTTCTCGTTCGCGGGCTATCATGACCCGAAGCGGATGCACTGGGGCAATCTGCGCGTCTGGAACGACGACACCATCGCGCCGCAGAGCGGCTTCCCGCCGCACCCGCATCGCGACATGGAAATCATCACCTATGTCCGCGAAGGCGCGATCACCCATCAGGACAGCCTGGGCAACAAGGGCCGCACCGAAGCGGGCGACGTGCAGGTGATGAGCGCGGGCACCGGCATCCGCCATTCGGAATATAATCTGGAGGATGTGACGACCAAGATCTTCCAGATTTGGATCCTGCCCACCCGCGACGGCGAAGCCCCCAGCTGGGGCGCCCGGCCTTTCCCAAAGGGTGAACGCTCCGGTCACTTCGTGACGCTCGCATCGGGCTATGAGAATGACAATGACGCCCTGCCCATCCGCACCGATGCGCGCATCGTTGCCGCGACGCTGAAGGCTGGCGACACCGCCGAATATCCGGTTGGCAAGGATCGCAAGGCCTATCTGGTGCCCGCCACCGGCGCGATCCAGATCGACGATGTTCGGGCGAATGCCCGCGACGGCGTCGCGATCAGCGATCTCGACGTGATCCGTGTCACCGCGATCGAGGATAGCGAGATCGTTCTGGTCGACGCGGCCTGAAGACAGGAAAAGGGCGTGTTCCGACACGCCCTTTTCAACTTCATCGAATATAACGACCGATTTTATCCGGATGATCCGCAAAGCCCCGACCGGCTAGAAGGATCGCATCAGGACGAAGACGAAGGAGGCCCTGCCCATGCTGACCATCGCCACGCCGCGCCTCAGCCCTGCCGAATGGCAGGACGTGCAGGCCACCCTCTCCGCCGTTGCCGATTGCGGTTGCGGCCAGCCCGCCGGCGCCGGTTCGCTGCGCTCGCGCATCGCGCATGCGGTCGACGCACTGATCGGCCCGAAGAAGGATGCCCCGGTGGCCCTGCCCACCCATCTGCTTCCGGTCCGCGATTTCCTCTGCGAAACCGGCCGCACGCGCCGGATCGCCGAACGCCATGTTCCCACCCTCGCCGCGCAGGGCTTTTCCCGCGCGCAGATCGAAGCGCTGGCGCTGCTCGGCGCCTGACCTTCCCTTCCCGTTCTCAAAAGGTCCAGCCCCATGTCCATCCGCACTTCCGACGTCGACGGCGTCGACATGATCATCCTTCCCCCGGTCCGCGACCTGGGCGACGGTTTTTCCGTCCGCCGGGCGCTGCCGTCCGCGCATCGCCGCATGGTCGGCCCCTTCATCTTCTTCGACCAGATGGGGGAGGCAGTCTTCAACAGCGGCGAGGGGCTGGATGTCCGCCCGCACCCGCATATCGGCCTCGCCACCGTCACCTATCTGCTGGAGGGCGAGATATTGCACCGGGATTCGGTGGGGTCGATCCAACCGATCCGGCCGGGCGAGGTGAACTGGATGACGGCGGGCAGCGGCATCGTCCATTCGGAGCGCACCTCGGACGAAAATCGCGCGAAGGGCGGCAAGCTGTTCGGCCTCCAGACCTGGGTCGCGCTGCCGACGCAATATGAGGAGACGGACCCCGGCTTCGCCCATCACAAGGCGCATGAGATTCCGACGATCGAGGATGCCGGCGCGCGCCTGACCCTGATCGCGGGCAGTTCCGACGGGCTGGTCTCGCCGGTGAAGACCTATTCCGACATGGTCTATGCCGACATCGCCTTGCAGGACGGTGCACGCTATCAGCTCAAGGCAGAGCATGTCGAACGCGCCATCTATGTCGTGGCGGGCGAAGTGGAAGTGATCGGCCAGACCGGCGGCTTTGCGACCGGTGAACTGGTGGTGTTCAAACCCGGCGCGGAGATCATCCTGCGCGCCAGGGGCGGCGCGCGGCTGATGCTGCTGGGCGGCGAGCCGCTGCCGGAGAAGCGTAACATCTACTGGAACTTCGTTTCGTCCTCGGCCGATCGGATCGAGCAGGCCAAGGCCGACTGGCAGGCCCGGCGCTTTGACCCGGTGCCGGAGGAAAGCGAGTTCATCCCGCTGCCCGCCTGATATCGCCCAAAAGAAAACGCCCGGTCTCTGGAGAGGCCGGGCATCATGGTGTTAGAGCCGTGAACGATTGGATTGAATCGTTCACGGCTCTATTTTTTTTGATTGCCGCATTCTGCGAGCCGTCGGCTGTTCCAGCCGACTTCAGAATGCTCTAGCTGCCGTTGGGGCCGCCGCCGGGGCCGCTGCCGCCCTGGCCACCCATGCCGCCGGCGCCGACCGCGCCGATATTGCCGAAAATCTCGTCGAACAGGCTGCGATGGCGGCCCAGCGTCGGGGTCTTGTCGCCAGTCGGCGAGATGCGCGCGACCTGTTCCAGCCCCATGCGATCGACCGCCACGACATTGCCGGCCGCGTCGAAGCGCACGCGCAGCACGGTCTGGTCCACCGGCTTGGGATTGGAGAAGGCGAGCGAGCGCATATTGCGCGAGACATAATACCAGTCCTGCTCACCGAACTGCGAAGCGAAGCTGGGGCGCCCAAGCGTTCCTTCCACGGATGCGCGATTGTCGATGCCCGGCTGGACCGAATCCACCAGCAACTTGTCGACCTGATAGCCCTGATGCGTGCGGATGCGGGTGCAGGCCGACGTGCCGAGCAGCAGCGCGCTGAGGCCGACGGCGATCAAGACGCGCCCGCGGCGGGAATGGCGGCTGAACTGAGGCATGAACGTCTCCTGCGGGGGCATATCCCGCGAACCCGATAAAACTGATGCCGCCATTGCATTGGGCGGCGCAGCGATCAATATGGAAATGCGCAAGCCCCGGCAAGGGGCGCAAAACATCGGACGGCGCGCGCACGGCCGATCCGTCATGAAAAGCCGCTCCGATCATGCCCAGCACATCCTTCCTCCAGCGCTTATTCGGCCGTACCGACCCACGGGAGGGGCTGCGACCGCTCTACCATGCCGTAGTCGGCGAAGGACGGCAGCCGCACTGGTATCTGGACGGCGCGGTACCCGACACGCTGGACGGCCGGTTCGACATGATCGTCGCCATATTGGCGCAGGCGCTGATCCGGCTGGAGCAACTGGGCGCGACGCAGGAAAGCGTGTGGCTGACTGAGTTGTTCGTCGATGACATGGACGGGCAGCTGCGGCAGGAGGGCGTGGGCGATGTCGTGGTCGGCAAGCATGTCGGCCGGATGATGAGTGCGCTCGGCGGGCGGATCAGCGCCTATCGCGGAGCGTTGACGCAAGGCACGGATTTTGCTGAGGCGCTGCGCCGCAACCTGTATCGCGGCGCGGACGTGACCGATGCGGCGGTCGCCCATGTCGAGGGCAGGCTGCGCGAACGCTGGACGCGGCTGGGTTGCCTGACGCGCGACGCCCTGCTGGCAGGAGATCTTGGATGACGAACAGCCCCGAATTTTCCCGTCCCGTGAAGGCCGATCAGGTCAAGCGGTTGACCGGGGACACCCATATCGAAGCCGATGCGGCCGAGCGCGAGGCTTTGGCGCGTCGCTTCGGCCTGTCCGCCTTCGATCGGCTGGAGGCCGATTACAGCCTGACGGAAGAGAATGGCGCGATCATGGCGCGTGGCCGGGTGCGCGCGGCGCTGGCTCAGCCGTGCGTCGCGACCGGCGTGCCGGTGCCCGAGACGATCGACACCGATTTCCTGCTGCGCTTCGTGGTCGAGGGTGAAGGCGTGCCCGAGGGCGAGGAACTGGAGCTGGACGCCGAGGATTGCGACACGATCGGCTTCGACGGGCAGGTGGTCGACATGGGCGAGGCGGTGGCCGAGACGGTGGCGCTGGCGATGACGCCTTTCCCCCGCTCGCCGGAGGCCGACACCTATCTGAAGGAGGCCGGCGTGCTGAGCGAGGAGCAGGCCAGCCCCTTCGCCGCGCTGCTCGGCCTCAAGGACAAGAAATAGGCGATGCGGTGGCTGATCCTCGCCACGCTTCTGGTCGGTGGGGCAGCGGGCGTGCAGGCCCGGTCGGCACAACGGGTTTCGACGCCCCTGATCGGGGAATCGATCGTGCGCGGCCAATGGGCCAGGGCGGAAAATCGGGCCCATTGCGCGCCGCTTGGTCTGGTGTCGGACGGGCGGGCGCGGGGTGTTGCGCGGGCGGCGAATTTCAGCGGCGGCTGGGCCGTGGCGTTCGACCTGCCGGGGATGCGCAGCGCCTATGGCTTTGCCGGGACGGCGCTGCTGCCCGATGACGACCAGCCCGACAGCGTCCAGCGCGCGCGGCTGACCAGGCAATGGCCGTCGACGCGCGACCTGCGCAAACTGCCCGCGCCCGCCTTCGCCGGGTACGGACTGATGGGCGCGAAGCTCTATCCGGCCGCCAATCCCTCCGGCAAGGGGCTAGAATCGCTCGCCTATCTGCGGATCGGCGGGCAGCGCTGCACCTATAATGTCTGGAGCCGATTGAGCCGCGCGCATCTGGAATCGCTGCTCGACAATCTGCGCATATTGGGCTGATCGCCGCCCCAACGTTTCCCTTTCGTTCTGCACTGTGGCATAGCGAAGGCCATGGACCCGCAGCCGTCCCTGCCTCGCAAGATCATCCATGTCGACATGGACGCCTTCTATGCGTCGGTGGAACAACGCGACGATCCCGCGTTGCGCGGCAAGCCGATCGCCGTGGGCGGCGGCGGTCCGCGCGGGGTCGTGGCGACATGCAGCTATGAAGCGCGCAAGTTCGGTGTGCGTTCGGCCATGCCCGGTGCGCGGGCACGGCGGCTCTGCGCCGACCTCATCTTCGTGAAGCCCCGCTTCGAGGTGTATCGCACCGTGTCGGCGCAGGTACGGGAGATATTCAGCCGCTTCACCGACATGATCCAGCCGCTCTCGCTGGACGAGGCCTATCTGGACGTCACGGTGAACAAGCCCGGCATCGGGTCGGCGACGGAGGTGGCGCAGGAAATCCGGCGGATGATCCGCGCGGAAACCGGTCTCACCGCATCGGCGGGCGTGTCCTACAACAAGCTGATCGCCAAGCTGGCCTCGGACCAGAACAAGCCCGACGGTATTTGCGTGGTGCGGCCGAGCGAGGGCGCAGCCTTCATCGCCGCCATGCCGGTGCGGCGCATCCATGGCGTGGGACCGGTGACCGCGCAGCGGATGCAGGAATTGGGGATCGAGACGGGCGCGGACCTGCGCGACCGCGACATGCGCTTCCTCCAGGCCCATTTCGGCAGTTCGGCCGACTATTATTATCGCGCATCACGCGGCGAGGACGACCGGCCGGTGCGCGAGCGGCAGGAGCGCAAGTCGGTGAGCGTCGAGGATACGTTCTTCGACGATCTGGTCGAGGAGCAAGCACTGGTCGCCGAGATCGATCGGATCGCCGCCAGCCTCTGGACCCGGATCGAAAAGGCGCAGGCCTGGGGCCGGACGGTCGTGTTGAAGGTGAAGTTCGCGGATTTCCGCATCATCACCCGGTCGCGCAGCTTTTCGGCGCCGGTGCGCTCACCGGATCAATTGGCTCAGGCGGGACGGGATTTGTTGCTGGCCCAGTTGCCGTTGCGCATGGGGGCAAGACTGCTGGGACTAGGCGTACATAATCTGGAGGCGGAAGAAGAAGGCGAACAGGGCGAGCAACTCGCCCTGTCGCTCTAATCAGAGTCGCTCTAATCAGAAGGGCAGCCAGTTCCGCTTTTCGGTGAACTTCATGTAACCGGCGTTGACGCCCAGGCGATAGCCCACGCCCAGCCGGATCGGGATCAGCACCACATTGCCCCAGCGCAGATAGCTGGCGGTGAACCCCCCCACCAGATAGGCGGTGCCCTCCGCCGCGGGGAAGCGATGATACAGCTCCTGCGTGTCGTAGAGATTATAGACCAGCACGAAGGTATTGGCCGCGTTGCCGCCGACGTCGAATCCGATCGACGGTCCGGTCCAGTAGACCTCGCGCTTGCCTTCGATCTTGTGGTTCAGCGTGCCCGAGCCATAGCGCAGGCCGACGACGAAGGCGCCCGACGCCTCGCGCCCGGCAATATAGGCGTTGGGGCGGCCCTGATCCTTCAGGATCTTCTCGATGATGCCGGCCAGACCCTCGGCGCCCTTGCCGAACACGCCTTCGGCCGCACCGATCAGGTCATCCTGCTGATAGGAATCCCCCGGCGCAATCGTGGAGGGCGGCGAATCGGCCGTCACCGGAGCGCCGGTGGCCGTGGTGCCGGTGGAAGGCGGCGGCGCGACCGACGGAGTGGGAGCGGGCGGCGGCGGATTGTAGCTGGTGCCGCTGTTCGTGCCGACGCTGGAATCCACGCCCGGATCGGTCGGCGCGCTGTTGGCGGGCGGCGGCGGAGCGAGGTCCGCGTCGATCGCGGTATTGGGATCGATGGTGCGCACCTGCGCCGAGGCAGCGACCGGAGTCAGCGCCATGCCCGCCAGCGCGGCGACCAGTGCCGCTGCGCGTGCGATGTGGACGCCTTTGCGCCCATAGATGCCGATCATGCCCGATACTCCCCGGAAGCCCGCTCTTGAAACCATAGACCAGATTATCGGCTTCGAAGCTGAAACGACAATGAACGAACGGCGACCCGAGTCCATTCCGCGCCGGGCCGAATCCGATAATCGTCCCATAGCGTAAAAAATCCGCACTGAGGACCGTTGCCATGCCGCAAAGCCCTCGCTATAGCCGCGCCCAGCCACTGCCCCTCTCCACAAGAGATGGGCAAATCCGTGCGGAGACGTGGGTGAGTGGCTGAAACCAGCGGTTTGCTAAACCGTCGTAGCCTTAAGGGGCTACCGAGGGTTCGAATCCCTCCGTCTCCGCCAACCTTTTCTTTTCCGATGATCAGAAAACGCCTTCGCCTTCGGGCGTAGGATCGTGGCATTTGCAGCCTTGGCGACTGCCGGTTTCCGATAAGATGGTGGTTGGAAGCGATGCCCGATTGCGGGCGCGGGTCACGACGCATCAGCATCTGCGCCGGGCAACAAAAAAGCGGCTGTCGCCAGCCGCTTTTGCCTGTTCCTGGATTTGCCAGAAAACATGGTGCCCAGAAGAGGACTCGAACCTCCACGACCTTGCGATCGCCAGCACCTGAAGCTGGTGCGTCTACCAATTCCGCCATCTGGGCACGGGGTAGGAGGGCGCCTCTAGCGGGCGGTCCCGAAGCTGTCAACGCATTGTCTGTGGGGGAGTGTGTTTTTGGTCTCGGCCAAAAAATGGTGCCCAGAAGAGGACTCGAACCTCCACGACCTTGCGATCGCCAGCACCTGAAGCTGGTGCGTCTACCAATTCCGCCATCTGGGCACGGGGTAGGAGGGCGCCTCTAACGGCGGCCTCGGAAGCTGTCAACGTACCGCCCGCATTATTTTTTGGGTTTCCTAAAAAAGCCGGTTTAAGGGCAGGCGACGCCGTCTTGTCCAGGATATGAAAATGCCCATGACCATCGCCGATCCCGCGCCGCCCGCCTTTCTTGCCCGCCCCGACGGCTTGCGCCTTGCCTATCGCCACAGCAAAGGGACCGGGCCGACCCTGATCTTCCTGCCGGGCTATATGTCCGACATGGAAGGCGGGAAGGCGGTGGCGCTGCATGGCTGGGCGCAGGCGCAGGGGCGGGCGATGCTGCGGCTCGATTATGCCGGCAATGGCGCGAGCGAGGGGCGGTTCGCCGACGGCACGCTGGCAAGCTGGCGCGACGATGTACTGCTGTTCCTTGATACGCTGGTCGATGGGCCGGTGGTGCTGGTGGGATCGTCGATGGGCGGATGGCTGGCGTTGCTGGTGGCACTGGCGCGGCCCGATCGGGTGGTGGGCGTCGTCGGCATTGCGGCCGCGCCGGACTTTACCGAATGGGGCTTTACCGACGCGGACAAGGCGTTGCTGCGGACCGAGGGACGGATCGAGGAACCGACGCCCTATGGCGATCAGCCCTATGTGACGACGCTGGGCTTCTGGGAATCGGGCCAGGCGCTGCGGCTGCTGGAGGCGGAGATGGCGATCGACTGTCCGGTGCGGCTGCTCCATGGGCAGGCCGATCCCGACGTGCCGTGGGAGATTGCGATCAGGGCCGCCGCGCGGCTGCGTTCATCCGATGTGCAGACGCTGCTGGTTAAGGATGGCGACCATCGCCTTTCCCGCGACGGCGACATCGCCCTGCTGATCCGTACCGTCGCCAGCCTGCTGGACATATTGTGATGCCCTTTTTCCTGCCGCTCCTGCTCCAGGCCTATGATCCCGAGATCGAGGCGGTGATGAATCGCAGCCGCAAGCAGAAGCAGGAGGAGCGGGCGGCCGCGGCGGCTGCGGCCACCCCGCCGGCGGCCGGCAGCGCACCGGCACGGGACGATGGCCGGATTCCCGTGCCCGCCAAATTCGCAGTCCCCTTCCAGGCCTGCCTCGACCAGGCGATCGAATCGCCCGATGCCGGCGTCGCCTTCGCGCAGAAATGGCGGATCGAGGGGGGCATTTTCTACGCACGCCACTGCATGGGCTTCGCTTATTCTCGCGCCGAACGCTGGACGCCGGCCATCGTCGCGTTCGAGCAGGCGGCGGAAGAGGCCGAGCGCGGCAATGAAATGGCGCAGAGCGCGCGGCTATGGGCGCAGGCGGGCAATGCTGCGTTGGCGAGCGGCGATGCGGCCAAGGCGCGCACCGATTTCGATGCGGCGCTGGCGCGTGGCCTGCCCGACGGGATGGAGAAGGGCGAGGTGCATCTCGACCGGGCGCGGGCGCTGGTGGCGCTGGGCGACACCGACGGCGCGCGCGATTCGCTGGACGTCGCGCTGGCGCAGGCGCCGAAGGATCCGCTCGGCTGGCTGCTGTCGGCGACGCTGGCGCGGCGATCGGGCGAAATGAGTCTGGCGCAGGCGCATATCGCGCGCGCGGTGCAATTGTCGCCCGATGACGCGTCGGTCGCGCTGGAAGAAGGCAATGTCGCCATTCTCACCGATCATGAGGATGTGGCCCGGTCCGCCTGGCAGCGTGCGGTCAGGCTGGCGCCGGATGCGCCGGCGGGCAAGGCAGCGGCAGACAATCTGACGCGGCTGCCGACAGGGAAGCCGGCCACCAAGCCGACGGGTTGACCCAGCAAGATTTTGTCACGGAACTCCTTGGCATCCGGCCGGTTCGCTTGTGAAGCGGCGGGCGTGAAAAAGGAAACAGCGACATGGACAATCGGATCAAGGGCGCGCTCGCGATCGGCCTGCTCGTCATCGGCGCCGCCAGCACGAGCGCCTGCTCGCGCGGGGCGACGCGTGGCGGCCTGATCGGCGGCGCAGGCGGCGCGGTGGTCGGCAGTGCGACCGGCCTTGGTACCACCGAGGGCGCGCTGATCGGCGGCACGGCGGGCGCGATCATCGGCGACAAGAGCGACTGTTCGCGCAAGGAACGCCGCCGCGGCAAGTGCTGAAGGGACGCCGCTCCGCCTATTTCAGGTAAAAGTCGACGGTCGTGACGACGCGCACCTTCTTGTAGGGCGTGTCGCTGCCACCGTCGCCGCCACCCTCGCCATCGCGGGCGTCGATCGAGAAATAGCCTTGGGTCGCGCTCTTGATGCCGCCCACGCCCGCGCCCGAATCCTTGGCGAACTGCTCGGCAGCGGCGCGCGCGTCCTTTGTGGCGGCGGCCACCATCGGCGGCTTGACGTCGTTCAGCTTGGTGAAGCTGTAGCGCATGCCCGATCCTTCCTGAAGCGTCACGCCGCGCCGGACGAGGTCGAACTGCTGCGCGACCGCCTTCTGCGCGCGGGCAATATCGGTGGTGCGCAACAGCATCCGCTGGGTAATGGTGATCGTGTTGACGCCGTTATTCAGCCACTGGTTCACGCCCGCGCCGACCGGCTTCAACTCCTCGGGCTTGAATCCCAGGCTCTTGAAATAGGCCTGCAATTCCCCGGTATTATTATCGATTTCGGCGCGCACGGTCGGCAGATCGAAGCCGGTCGCCGAATAGCTGATCGACCAGGTGGCCAGATCGGCCGTCACGTCCTTTTCGGCGAGGCCGCGCACCGTCACCGATCGATCCGCCGCCTTGGCGCGCGTCAGGCCGTCGCCCAGCAGATAGCCGCCGGCGACCATGCCGCAGGCGAGCAGCGCGGCGCTGCCCAGAAATACCTTGTCCCGCATATCCAGTGCCATGCTGCTTCCCTCTTCCGTCCAGTGCCATGCGACCTTATCTAAGAGGCATATTTGCCATCCATGAGATGAACCGTTGCTTTATGGCGACGAATGGAGACGAGATTGCCCAAATATCTGCACACCATGATCCGCGTCGCCGATGTCGACCGGACCAAGTCCTTTTTCGAGCTGCTCGGCCTTCAGGAAGTGAAGCGCATTACCAGCGAACAGGGCCGCTTCACCCTCGTCTATCTGGCCGCGCCGGGCGACGAGGATGCGCAGGTCGAACTGACCTACAACTGGCCGGCCGAGGACGGCACGCCAGCGGAAGTCTATGGCGAGGGACGCAATTTCGGTCATATCGCCTATCGCGTCGATAATATCTACGAAACCTGCCAGACGCTGATGGACGCGGGCGTGACGATCAACCGGCCGCCGCGCGACGGACACATGGCCTTCATCCGCACCCCCGACAATATCTCGATCGAGCTGTTGCAGGACGGGCGACTGGCGCCGGCGGAACCCTGGGCGTCGATGCCCAATGTCGGCCACTGGTAAGCGCCATGCTGGAAGTCGTCCGCATCCCCGTCCTCAACGACAATTATGTCTGGCTGCTGCACGACGATGTGAGCGGCGAGACGGTGGCGGTCGATCCGGCGGTGGCGGAGCCGGTGCTGGAGGCCGCCCGCGCGCGCGGCTGGACCATCAGCCAGATCTGGAACACCCACTGGCATGGCGACCATGTCGGCGGCAATGCGGCGATCAAGGCCGCAACTGGCTGCATCATCACCGGGCCGGCGGCGGAGGCGGAGAAGATCGGCACGCTCGACCGGACAGTGGGGGAGGGCGACCAGGTCTGCATCGGCGATCACGTCGCGACGGTGATGGCGGTGCCTGCGCACACGGCTGGGCACATCGCCTATCATCTGGCGGAGGACCGGATCGTCTTCGTCGGTGATACGCTCTTCGCCATGGGATGCGGTCGGCTGTTCGAGGGAACGGCGGCGCAGATGTTCGCGAACATGGCGAGGCTGGCGGCCCTGCCCGCCGACACGACCGTCTATTGCGCGCATGAATATACGCTTTCCAACGGCCGTTTCGCGCTGACGGTGGAGCCGGACAATGTAGCGCTGGCGGCGCGCGTGGAAGCGGTCGAGGCGGCGCGGGCGAGGGGGGAGGCGACCGTGCCGACCAGCATCGGTGCGGAACGCGACACCAACATCTTCATGCGGGCGGCGACGATCGAACAACTGGCGGAACGACGCGCTGCAAAGGATGCGGCCTGACGGTTTTTGGCCTATGATATCGTCTTGTAGAGGCGACAAGAGAGCTGGAGAATTGCGGTGCGCGCGTGGATCTGGATGGCGCCGTTGCTGCTGGCGGGCTGTACCGGCAGCTATGAGCCCAAACCCCTGACCGACAAGCAGGCGGCGCAGCTGGACAAGGCGCTGGCCGGCAAGGTCGCCGGCGAAAAGCAGAGCTGCATCAACCGCGAGCCGCAGACCAACCTGACGGTGATCAGCAACAATGTGCTGCTCTATCGGGTCAGCAGGAAGCTGGTCTACAAGAACGAGCTGATCGGCAGCTGCAACGGCCTCACCTATGGCGATATCATGATCGTCCGCAGCTTCGGATCGCAGCTGTGCCGGGGCGACTTCACCACGACCGCCAGCCCGCAGACCGGCATGACCTCCGGCGCCTGCGCCTTGGGCGACTTCATTCCCTATCGCACGCCGCCGGCCAATTGACGATTTGACCGGCGCGCGGTGCGGCAAGGCTTGTCAGCGCGTTGCTTTGCGCCTTTGATGCCTGGATGAGCGCGTCGTCCCTCTTCCCATGGCGTTATGGGATGTTTCTGGCCCTGCTGGCGGCGGTGATCGCGCCGCTGACGCTTGTGCTGCCCTGGCATGAGGCGGTGATGGCGGGATTCGACAGTGCCGCCCTGGCCTTCATGGCGTCGGTAGCGTCCCTGATCGACGCCGACGCGGAATCGATGCGGCGCAACGCGCTGGCCAATGATGCCAATCGCGGATTGATGCTGCTGCTGACCGGGATCGTCTGTCTGGTTATTCTGGTCGCGGTGGGTGTAGCGATCAGCCAGCATGGCGGGCCGGATGGCATCAGCATCGCCCTGCTGCTGGCGACCCTGCTGATAGCCTGGCTCTTTTCCAACCTCGTCTACGCAATGCATTACGCCCATATCTTCTACCTGCCCGGTACGGACGGGAAGGATCGGAGCGGGCTGGATTTCCCCGACACGGACGAGCCGGGCTATTGGGATTTCCTTTATTTCGCCTTCACCCTGGGCATGACTTTCCAGACGTCGGATGTATCGGTGACGGCAACGGCGATGCGCCGGACGGTTCTGTTCCAGTGCCTCGCGGCCTTCCTGTTCAACCTCGGCATCCTGGCCTTCACCATCAATGTGCTGGGCGGGTCAGGCGGCTGATTCCCATCGGCCCGGCTTTGCCTCCTCGCTGTCGGCCATGGCCTCGATCGAGTGCCACCATTCGTCGACTGCTGGGCGAAAAGCGGCGAGATGGCCGTGCCGCGGCCGGGCGAACCAACTCTTGCCGCTGCGATAATAAAGCCAGCGGGAATCGCAGTTGAGCGGCACCTGTTCGAACCGGGGTGGATGGTTCGGGAAGGAATCGTCATCGACCTGTCGCAATTGCCCGGGAATGTCGCGGACGCTGCCATCGGGAAACTGCACGGCGATGGACATGGACTTTTCCTTTTATCTTGCCCGCTCGGTTTGCATAACGATCTGAAATCATATCGGTTCATCGGCCGTCGTCGCATTTGCGACGAATCGACGTCTCTGGCCCTCTCCTGCCTTCATGGCTTGATTACCTATTTTTGCTAAAGGCTGATGACGATGAGCAAGGCCGATCCCTGTCCCACCTCCGCCGTCAGCCATGGCGTCGGCTTTGCCGGTCTGTTCGGGCTGGGCCTCTGGACGCTGGTGGCACGCCATTATGGCATGAACGGACCCAATGCCGGGCTGGCAGCGGTGGTCGCCTGCGGCCTGCCGATGGTGCTCTGGTCGCTGGTCGTGGACAGGGTGCATCGCAATGCGTCTACCGGGATCGACTGGCATGCCGCACCGCGCCGGGTGCGCGAAGTGCTGGACATCAGTATCGTCAAGATCGCCGGGCTATGGGCGACCTGGCTCGCCATCGCCATCTTCTATTGTATCGCGCGCTGGTACTGGAGCGGCAATTACCGCTTTTCCATGGATCTGTTCATGAACGCCGCGCCATGGCTGCTGCTACTGTCCATCCCCTATATCCTCTGGATCGACCGGCGGATGGTGGAACCGCGGGATGCATCCTACAGCTTCGGCCAATGGGTGATCGGCGGCGTGGCGGGGCAGCCGGATATGGTCCAGGTTGCGCACCATGCCCGTGCCTGGGCGGTGAAGGGCTTCTTCCTCGCCTTCATGATCTCGATCGTGCCGGGTAATTTCACCAATGTCGTCAACTGGCGCCTGTCCGATGCCTTCGCCCATCCGGTGGCGCTGGCCGGATTCCTGATCGCGGTCATGTTCATGATCGACGTCTGCCTGGCGACGGTGGGCTATATCCTGACCTTCAAGCCGCTGGATTCGCATATCCGCACCGCCAATCCCTATCTGGGCGGCTGGCTCGCGGCGCTGATCTGCTATCCGCCCTTCGTGCTGATGGGCGGTGGCGGGCCGCTCGACTATCATGCCGGCGGCGCGGAATGGGATGTGTGGACGCAGGGGTCGACGGCGCTGCAATGGCTGCTGGGTGGCTGGCTCGTGCTGCTGACCGCTCTCTATGCCTGGGCGACGGTGGCGTTCGGCCTGCGCTTTTCCAACCTCACTCATCGCGGCATATTGACCCACGGTCCCTATCGCTGGACGCGGCACCCGGCCTATCTGTCGAAGAATCTCTTCTGGTGGTTTTCGGCGCTGCCCTTCCTGTCGGTCAGCGGATCGCTGACCGACATGGTGCGCAACTGCGCGATGCTGGCGCTGACCAATGCCGTCTATTACTGGCGCGCCAGGACCGAGGAGCAGCATCTGTCCGCCGACCCTGCCTATCGCGCCTATAGTGACTGGATGGAGCGCAACGCGCCGGTCCCGCGCTTCTTCGCCTGGCTGACCGGGCGGAAGCGCGAGACGGACGCGGTGGCGCAGCCGGCTGAGTAAGGTTTAGAAGCTCTCTTCCGCATAGACATGGCTGAGATCGCCCTGCCATTCGCCATGATAGCGGTCGAGCAGCCGTTCGGCGTTGGTCTTGCCCGACGCCACCACCTCATCGAGGAAGGATAGATAGCCGGTCTCATTATCGCCCGACCCATTGAGCCGCGCGCGCGCAGCCAGACCCGATCGGGCGATGTCCACCACCTGACCGGCAATGTCGCGCAGCTTGCGCCCGCCACCGATCGGCGCGTCTAGTCCCAGCTTCGGCACGGAATCGCGCAATATCTGCCGTTCCTCCATGCTCCAGTCCTTGACCACGTCCCAGGCCGCGTCGAGCGCACCCTGATCGTAGAGCAGCCCGACCCAGAACGCCGGCAGCGCGCAGATGCGGTTCCAAGGGCCGCCATCGGCGCCACGCATTTCGAGGAAGCTCTTCATCCGCACTTCGGGGAAGGCGGTGGAAAGATGATCCTCCCAATCCTTTTCGGTCGGCTTTTCGCCGGGCAGGACGGACAGCTTGCCGGCGAGGAAATCACGGAAACTATGACCCGCCGCATCGATATATTTGCCGTCGCGGTAGACGAAATACATCGGCACATCGAGAGCGTAGTCGGCATAACGCTCATATCCGAAGCCGTCCTCGAACACGAAGGGCAGCATGCCGGTGCGATGCGGATCGGTATCCGACCAGATATGGCTGCGATAGGAGAGGAAGCCGTTGGGCTTGCCGTCGGTGAAGGGAGAATTGGCGAAGAGTGCGGTGGCGAGCGGCTGGAGCGCCAGCGACACGCGGAACTTCTGCGCCATGTCCGCTTCGCTGCCATAGTCCAGATTGGTCTGGATGGTGCAGGTCCGCAGCATCATGTCGAGGCCGAGAGACCCCACCCGCGGCATGTGCCGCAGCATGATGTCATAGCGGCCCTTGGGCATGATCGGCAATTCTTCGCGGCTCTTGTCGGGCCACATGCCAAGGCCCAGGAAGCCCAGGCCCAGCATGTCGCCGACATATTTCACCTGTTCCAGATGGCGGCCGGTTTCGGCGCAGGTCTGGTGGAGATTTTCCAGCGGCGCGCCGGAAAGTTCCAGCTGGCCTGCCGGCTCCAGGCTGATCGTGCCGTCGCTGCCGGACAGGGCGATGATATTGTCGCCCTCGAACACCGGGTTCCAGCCATAGCGGGTCAGCCCAATCAGCAGCGTATGGATGCCGCCCCGCTCGTCATAGCTGGGCGCATGATGATCCTTGCGGCTGTAGACGAATTTCTCATGCTCGGTGCCGATGCGCCAGCGATCCTTGGGCTTTTCACCCTTGGAAAAGGCCGCGATCAACTGGTCGCGGCTCTCGATGACGGGATCAACTCCCCCGGTGTCGGTTCTGGTGCTCATGCCCCGCCTTACTGCTTCCCCCATGCGCGTCAAACAAGAGCGCGCGGCCGACAGATAAGTTGCGCCTATGATCTGCGCAATAACATAGCGGAATGAAACTTTACTGGTTGCCGCACCGCCGATGCGAAAACCGGTTTCCATCCCTCGACAAGGCGCGGGACAGGCTTTTCGCGCAATGCTTCATGACCAGTCGCCATTGATCGTCATCCAGACCGACGTGGCGGCGATGGCGGCCGTTTCCGCGCGCAGGATGCGCGGGCCGAGCGATACCGGGACCGCGCCCGGCGTGGTGCGGATCGCCTCGCGCTCGGCGGGATCGAAACCACCCTCCGGTCCGACCAGGAAGGCGGCCGGGCCGGTGTGGGTACGCAATGTCGCATCCAGCGGCGCGCCGCCCGTCTCGTCGGCGAAGAAGAGGTGCCGATCGGCAGGCCAGCCTTTCAGCAGCGCGTCCAGCTTCGTCATCTCGCCCAGTTCGGGCAGCGCGGTGCGGCCGCATTGTTCGGCCGCCTCGACCAGATGGGCGTGAAGCCGGTCGAGATTGAGCTTGTCCACCACGGCGCGGCGGGTGAGCACCGGCTGGAGCCGTGCGACGCCCAGTTCGCACGCCTTTTCCGCGATCAGGTCTATCCGCCCCTTCTTGATCGGCGCGCAACAAAGCCAGAAATCGGGCACATGTTCGGGCGGCTTTGTCTGGCTGATACACTCCAGCACCAGATCGCGCTTGCGGATATCGCGGGCGCGCGCGGCCCATTCGCCCGACCGGCCGTCGAACAGCAGGACGATATCGTCCGGCTTCACCCGCATGACGCTGATCAGATAATGGGCCGGATTGCCGTCGACCGGCACGGCCACGCCTTCCCCCAGCTGGGTTTCGACATGCAGGCGCGGGGCGCTCTGCGGTGGCCAGGCGGGGGTTGCGGTCATTTCGTCTCGTGTCTTGCCGGTTACTCGTTCTTCCCTAAAGAGAAGCATGGCCCTTCGACAAGCGGGAGGGCGAACGGAGTCGCAGTGAATCAGACAATCGTCCCCGACAGCGAAGCGCGCGGCCTGCTCGCGCGGCTGCCGGACACGCCCCGCACCCTGGCGCAACTGGCGCGATTCGACCGGCCGATCGGCTGGTGGCTGCTGTTCTGGCCGGGGGCGTGGGCGGTCGCTCTGGCCGGTGGCGGATTCGCGCGCTGGCCGCTGATCGCCTGGCTGCTGCTGGGCAGCATCGCGATGCGCGGCGCGGGATGCGTGTTCAACGATATCGTCGACCGCGATATCGACCGGAAAGTGGCGCGCACCGCCGCCCGGCCGTTGGCGAGCGGGGCGATGTCGGTGAAGATCGCCTGGGGCTGGCTGCTGGCCCTGTGCCTCGTCGGCCTGGTCGTGCTGCTCCAGCTTAATCTGTACGCGCAGGTCGTGGCGCTGGGCAGCCTGGCGCTGGTCGCCGCCTATCCCTTCATGAAGCGTATCACCGGCTGGCCGCAGGTCTGGCTCGGCCTCGTCTTTTCCTGGGCGGCGCTAGTGGGGTGGAGCGAGGTCGCCGGTGCCCTGACCCTGCCGGGCCTGCTCCTTTATGCCGGCACCATCTTCTGGGTGGTGGGCTATGATACCATCTATGCGCTTCAGGATCGGGAGGACGACGCGCTGATCGGCATCGGTTCGAGCGCGCTGTCGATGGGGCGGCATGTGCGGGGTGGGGTGACGTTCTGCTACCTGCTGGCGCTCGGCATGTGGGCGTGTGCGATCTGGCAGGTCAGGCCGCAGGCGTTGGCGCTTGCCGCCCTGTTGCCGATGGCGGTGCATCTGCTGTGGCAGGTGGGCACCTTGAAAGAAGATGGAGTCGATCCACTGCATAAATTCCGGTCCAACCGTTTTTCGGGTTTCCTGATGTTCCTTGGCTGCCTTGTCGTGGGGAGTGCTTCGATATGACACCGCAACCGGGCGAAGATTGCTGGCGCATCGCGCGCGCCGAGAAGGCCAGCGTCATCATCGATGCCGACGCCTATTTCCGTCAGGCCCGCGCCGCGATGATGAAGGCGAAGCGCCGCATCATGCTCATCGGCTGGGATTTCGACCCGGCGATCAGCCTGATCCGCGAGGATGAGGCGAAGGACGGCGCGCCGGTCGTCATCGGCGATTTCATCACCTGGCTGGTGGAGCAGACGCCGGAACTGGAAATCTTCCTGCTGCGCTGGGACGTCGGCGCGATGAAGTCGATGGCGCGGCCGTCGCACCTCGTCACGACGCTGCGCTGGATGGCGCATCCGCGCATCACTGTGAAGCTGGACGGCCATCATCCGCCTGCCGCCTCGCACCATCAGAAGATCGTGGTGATCGACGACTGCTTCGCCTTCTGCGGCGGTATCGACATGACCGGCGACCGCTGGGATACGCGGCACCATCGCGACGAGGAGCCGGGACGGCATCATCCCGACGGATCGCCCTATGGTCCTTGGCATGATGCCACGACGGCGCTGTCCGGGCCGATCGCGGCGGCGCTGGGCGACCATGCCCGCAATCGCTGGGTCGGTGCCGGCGGCGATCCGCTGGATCCGATCGAAGGCATCACCGATTGCTGGCCCGAAAGGCTGCCGGTACAGTTCGAGGGCGTCGATGTCGCTATCGCCCGCACCGCGCCCAAGATGGACGATCAGGACGAACTGACCGAGATCGAGCAGCTCTACCTGCACCAGATCGCGGCGGCCAGGCATCGCATCTATGCCGAAAGCCAGTATTTCGCCTCCCGCCGCATCGCTGAGGCGATTGCGAAGCGGCTGGGCGAAGCGGACGGCCCGGAAATCGTCATCGTCAATCCCGAGCAGGCCGATGGCTGGTTGGAGCAGCAGGCCATGGACACCGCCCGCGCCCGCCTGTTCGAGGCGTTGAAGGCGCGCGACACCCATGGCCGCTTCCGCATCTACCATCCCTTCACCAATCGCGGCGTGCCTATCTATGTCCACGCCAAGATATTGATCGTGGACGATCGGCTGATCCGGGTCGGCTCCTCCAACATGAACAACCGCTCGATGCGGCTCGACACCGAATGCGATGTCTGCATCGACACGGCGCTGCCCGGCAATGACGGGCGGCAGGAAATGATCCTCAAGATCCGCGACGACCTGATCGCCGAACATCTCGACCTGCCGGCCGAGCGGGTATCGGCGGTGATCGCCGAACGCGGCCTGATCGTAGCGATCGAGGAGTTGCGGCAGAAGCCGGGGCGCACCCTGCGCGCCTATGTCACGCCGGATCTGAACGATGTGCAGCAATGGATCGCCGACCATGAGGTGCTGGACCCCGAAGGTCCGGAGGAAATGTTCGAACCTGTCAGCGAGCGCGGTCTGTTCCGCCGAATGAAGGGCTGGTTCGGGCGGGGCTGATATTGCTGTCCTATCGGTGCGCCCGGCCTTATGATGCCGGCCTTATGATGAAAGCCGGACTTTCCGATAGGATCTCCCGCGCGTAACATCCTGTCTCAATGTGCGGGAAATGTGCGAAGTTAAGCGCCGGAAACCCTATTCCGCCGCCAGCAGCGCCTCTGCGCCATGCAGGTTGACCGATACGAGGCGGCTGACGCCGCGCTCGACCATGGTGACGCCGAACAGCCGGTGCATGCGCGCCATGCTGACGGCATTATGGGTGACGATCAGATAACGGGTGTTGGTCTGCGCCACCATGGCGTCGAGCAGGTCGCAGAAACGCTCGACATTGGCGTCGTCGAGCGGCGCGTCGACTTCGTCCAGTACGCAGATCGGCGCGGGATTGGTCAGGAAAAGCCCGAAGATCAGCGCGACGGCGGTCAGCGCCTGCTCGCCGCCCGACAGCAGGGTGAGCGCGGCCAGCTTCTTGCCCGGCGGCTGGGCCATGATTTCCAGCCCCGCCTCCAGCGGATCGTCGCTGTCGATCAGTTCCAGATGCGCCTGGCCGCCATTGAACAGGGTGGTGAAGAGGCGCCGGAAATGGCCGTCCACCGCCTCGAACGCGGCGAGCAGGCGCTGGCGGCCTTCGCGGTTGAGACTGCCGATCGAGCCGCGCAGCTGGTTGATCGCCTGCGTCAGTTCCGCGCTTTCGGCGCGGCTGGTCGCCTGGGTCGTTTCCAGTTCCTCCAGTTCCTGCGCGGCGACGAGGTTGACGGGGCCGATCCGCTCGCGATCGGCGACGAAACGGTCATGCTCGGCTTGCTCGGTCTGGGCGATGCGCATGTCGGCGCTGGAAAAGCCGAGCTTTTCCGGAAGCACCGGGGGCGGACATTCGAAGCGCTCGCCCGACAGGCGATTGGTCTCGACCCGGCGTTCGTCGGCGGCTTCGGCGCGGGCGACGGCGGTGGCGCGGGATTCGCGGGCGGCGGCGAGCGTCTCGCCGGCCTGTGCGGAGCGGGATTCGGCGGTGCGCAGCGCAGCTTCCGCTTCCTGCTCGGCCCGGCGCGTCTGATCAGCGGCGTCGGTCAGCGCGGTGCCCCGGTCGCTGAGGTCGGCAATGGCCCTGGCGAGGCTGTCGGGCTGCGCCTCGATCGCCGTGCGCTCGGCCGTAATGTCCTCGCCGCGCGCGACCATGGCGGCGATCCGCTTGGCAGCCTCGCCCGCGCGGTTGCGCCAGCCCTTGATTTCGGCATCGGCGGCGCCCTGCCGCTCGCGGTCGCTGGCCAGTGCCCGATCGGCCATCGCCTGATCGGCCTGAAGCTGGCTGACGGCGGTGCGCGCCTTCTCGCTCGCCTGGACGAGCGTCGCCACCTGCGCGCGCGTTTCCGCGCCATCGGGTACGGCGGTGCGGGCGGTCTCCGCGTTTCGATGTTCGGCCTGCGCGCTGTCGCGATCCTGCCGGGCGGCGGTCAGCCGCTCTTCGATCGCCTCGCGCCGGCCCGCCAGCCGTTCGAGCGCGGTGGTCGCCTCGTCGGCGGCGCGGAGCGCGGTGCGCAGCCGCTGGTCGGCCTGCGACAGGGCGGTGCGACCGGCCGTCAGCGCCTGCGCGGCTGCCTGTTCGCGCACCTTGGCCGCATCCTGCGTGGTGGCGGCGGTCTCGACCTCGGCCTGCGCGGCGGGGCGCGCGGCGGCGATCGCCTCCAGCCGGTTGAGGCGGATCAGCCGTTCGGCCGCCGCGGCGCCGCCTTCGACCGCGACATATCCGTCCCAGCGGCGCAACTGGCCGTCGAAGGTGACGAGCCGCTGGCCCACGGCGAGCGGCTGGCCCTCGTCATGCTCCGCCACGCCGATCTGCGCGAGACGGCGGGCCAGTTCGGGCGGAGCGGTGACATGGCCGGTGAGCGCGGTCGTCCCGGCGGGCAAGGCCGGATCGGCCGGCAAAGCCTCTGCCCCCGCCCAGCCACGCTTGCCCTCGGTCCCGATCGGCGCTTCCAGATCGTCGCCCAGCGCTGCCGCGAGCGCGCGTTCATAGCCGGGTGCAGCCTTCAGCCGGTCGAGCGCGCGCGCCTTGTCCCCGGTGCCGATGTCCACCGCGCGCTTGAGCGCGGCGGCTTCGCTGTCGAGCGCGGCGAGCGCGGCGCGGGCGGCGGCAAGGGCGGCCTCGCCCGTAGCGCGGGCCTCGGCCGCGGACTGGCGATCGGTGTCGGCGGCCTGGATCGCGGCCTCGGCGGCATCGCGGTCCGCCTTCGCCTTCTCCTGATCGGCCAGGACGGATGCGCGCTGCCCCTCCAGCGGTGCGGCGTCGGGCAGAGCGGCGGCTTCGGCGTCGAGCCGCGCAACATCCCGCTCGGCCCGATCGAGATGATTGCGGGCGGCGGTCAGCGCGGCTTCGGCAACGCGCAGTTCGGCCTGCTCCGCCGCCTGCTTGGCCATTGCCTTGGCCAGATCCAGTTCGGCATCGCGCGCGCCATCTTCGGCGGCGGCAATGCGCGCGGCGAAATCGGGACGCAGCTTTTCCGTCTCGGCGATCCGCGCCTTGAGCGTGCCCGTCTCCGCCGTCAGGCGCGCGATCGCGTCCGCCGCGTCATTGGCGAGCGTGCCCTCGCGCGCGCGATCCTCCTCCAGCCGTCCGGCCTGCTGGCTGAGGTCGGCAAGGCGGCGAACGACCGACTCCCGCTCGGTGCGCAGGGCGGCGAGGCGATGGCCCGCTTCATTGGCGGCGTCGCGGGCGGCCTGCGCGGCGGCGCGCCTGTCGGCCAACGTCGCGACCGCCGCCTGGGCATGGGCGGCGGCAGCAAGCTGTCCCTCCTGCGCGGCGGAGACGGCGGCATCGGCCTGCTTCGCCTCGGTACGCGCCGCTTCGGCGCTGGCATTGGCCTCGCGCCAGCGGGCGAAGAGGGTGCGGCCCTCGGCAATGCGAATTTGTTCGGACAGGCGGATATAGCGTTCCGCCGCCTTGGCCTGCCGTCGCAGCGCATTGGCGCGCACGTCCATGTCCGCCAATATCTCGTCCAGCCGGGCAAGATTGGTTTCGGCCGCGCGCAGCTTCTGCTCGGCATCCTTGCGCCGGACATGGAGGCCGGCGATCCCTGCCGCTTCTTCCAGCATGGCGCGCCGCTCCTGCGGGCGCGCGGCGATGACGGCGGCGATGCGACCCTGACTGACGAGGGCAGGGCTGTGCGGACCGGTGGCGGCATCGGCGAAGATCAGCGCGACATCCTTGGCGCGCACGTCCCGGCCATTGGCGCGATAGGCGCTGCCCGCGCCGCGCTCGATCCGGCGCGTGACTTCCAGCTCGCCGTCGGCGCCGACATCGACTGCGCTGAACAGTTCGCCCTGTTCCTGGACGGTGAGCAGCGACACTTCGGCGAAATCGCGCTGCGGGCGCGTGGCGGTACCGGCGAAGATCACATCCTCCATGCCGCCGCCGCGCATGGACTTGGCACTGGATTCGCCCATCACCCAGCGAATGGCTTCCAGCAGGTTGGACTTGCCGCAGCCATTGGGACCAACGATGCCGGTAAGACCCGGCTCGATCCGCAGCTCCGTCGCATCGACGAAGCTCTTGAAGCCGGAGAGCTTGAGCCGCTTTATCAGCACGGGAACAGGCCGGGACGGCAGTCCGCCCCGGCTCCCCTATGCGTAAGCGCTTCTATCCGCCCACCGCGCGCCAATCAGATCCCTGCGTCCTTGAGCTTGGGCTGGAGTGCGGCCCAGTTGGCGACATTGTCGACCAGCACGCCGTTGATCAGGAAGCTGGGCGTACCCTGAATCTGATACTGGCTGGTCGCCGCCTCGACGCCCTTGGCCAGCTTTTCCGCCGTTTTCGTATCGGCCAGGCACTGCTTGGCCTGATCTGCCGAAACGCCGCGCTGCTGGGCATATTCGATCAGGCCGGCGACCTGCGCGATTGCGGCCGGGCGCTGGGCTGGCGGAAGCTGCTCGACAGTCTTGAAAGCGGCATCCTGGCCCTGCACCTTCTCGAACATCGCCGATTGGTTGGCGAAAAACTGTTCCGACAGCGGATAGTAGACATCCTTGCCGCCGCAGCGCGCGAGCAGGGCGGTGGTCAGGTCGATCGGATCGCGCAGGAAGGTGCGGAATTCGAAGCTCATCTTGCCGGTGTCGACGATCTTCCTGATTTCTTCCGACGCCTCGGCGGAGAAGTCCTTGCAGTGGCTACAGGTGTAAGACCCATATTCCACCAGCTTGAGCTTCGCATTGGGATTGCCCATCACAAAATAGCCCTCGGGCGTTTCGGCGATGGTTTCCGACCAGCTGGTGCCGGCGGGCGCGGCAACGGCGGCGATCGGCTCACCGGTCGGCTTGGCGCCTTCCTCATTCTTGCCGCAGGCGGCGAGGGTCAGACTGAGGGCGATGAGGGCAATACCGGAAAAGGCTTTCACGACGGGCAAGGCTCCGATGATGTTCTGTATGGAAGCGGTTTAGATCAGCGCGCGGCAGGGGGCAATGCGGCCTGAAGGATGGCCCAGGTCGATCCGTCGACTTTCGTGCCATTGACCACGAAGCCCGGCGTGCCGCCGATCTTCACCTTGTTCCACGCTTCGTCAGTCATCGCCAGTATCTGCTTCATCGACTGCGGATTGGCGATGCAGGCGTCGAGCTGCGCGTTGGAGAAGCCGCGCTTGTTCATCAGCGCATAAAGGCCGGTCTTCTGCCCGATATCCTTCATCGCGGGAATCTGCTCGGTCGGCTTGGTGGCGTCGCGATCATAGGTTTCGAGCTGGTCCATCCAGGCGGTCTGGTTGGCGAACAGCGCCTCATGATTGCCCATGAAGCGGGCCGGGCCGCCGCAGCGCGCGAGCAGCGCGGCGGTCAGGTCATATTTGTCGCGCACGGCGTTGCGCACCTCGACGCTGACCTTGCCGCCCTGGACATATTGCGTCTTGAGCGGGGCGCTCGCCTCGCCGACGAAATGGGCGCAGTGCGAACAGGTGTAGCTCACATATTCGACCAGCTTGGTCGATGCGGCCGGATTACCCATATAATGGCCACCGATCGGCGACAGGACCACACGACTTACCCAGTTGACGGCAGGCGCCGCGACCAGGGCAGCGGGAACGGCGAGCAAAGCAAGCGTCAGGAGCGATTTCTTCATGGGGATGTGTCCATAAGGCGGGCCGGCTGAACCGAACCCTAATCAGTTGATCTTCGGCAGGCCATTGCTGTTGGCAAGCCCCTGCGCCAGCGATTCGAGCACGGCGCGCAATTCCGGGTCGCCAATGTCGCGCAGCGAATCGCCCAACTCGACGGGAATCGGCTTCAGGTTGCGAGGCGGCGGGCGGCGTTCGGCGGTAGCAGGCGATATCTCGCCCTGGCGCATCGCCACCTTGGCGACGGCGGCATAACCGAAGAAGCGGTTCACCCGTTCGATGATGTCGGGCAGCACATGCTGGACCATCGGCGCATGGCCGCTCATCACCGTCAGCTGGAGCGTGCCGCCGGCCTTCTGCCCCACCGGGAAGCGGATCGATTCGGGCGCGGAAATACCGGCATAATGCGGGCCGACGATTTCAGCCCAGCGCGTCACGATGCTCGACTGGACGAAGCCGAACTTGCGGAAGGCGGCACGGCCGATGTCCGGCATAAGGTCGGAAATCTGGCGGGGTGCGCCAATGCGTGGCCGTTCTTCGGCAGAGGCCTTGCGACTCTTATATTTCGGGGGGACCGGGCGTTCCGTCATGGCCCACTTAATGGCATAGGGCCGCCATGCGCGTCGAGGCTAGAGACAGAAAAATCGCGAGCGATCTGCTGGCCCATTATGACGTCCATGCGCGCCGCCTGCCATGGCGCGCGCCGCCGGGCGCCAATGCGGCCGATCCCTATCGGGTTTGGCTGTCGGAAGTCATGTTGCAGCAGACGACCGTGGCGGCAGTCGGTCCCTATTTCGCGAAATTCACAGTGCGCTGGCCGAGCGTCCAACATCTGGCGGCGAGCGAGGATGCCGACCTGATGGCCGCCTGGGCGGGGCTGGGCTATTATGCCCGCGCCCGCAACCTGCTTGCCTGCGCGCGGGCGGTGGTGCGCGATCATGACGGGCGCTTCCCCGATACCGAGGATGGGCTGCGCGCGCTGCCGGGGGTGGGCGCCTATACCGCCGCTGCCGTCGCCGCGATCGCCTTCGGCCGGCGGGCGGTGGTGGTCGACGCCAATGTCGAGCGGGTGGTGGCGCGGCTCTTCGCCATCGAAACGCCGCTGCCGGCCGCCCGAACAGAGATCCGCGCCATGGCCGACCGAATCACGCCCGAAGCGCGCGCCGGCGACTTCGCCCAGGCGATGATGGATCTGGGCGCGACCATCTGCACGTCGCGCAATCCGGCCTGCGGCATCTGCCCCTTGCGGCAGGATTGCGCCGCCGTGCTGACCGCCGATCCCGCCGCCTTCCCGGTCAAGGCAGCGAAGAAGGCGAAGCCGCATCGCCTCGGCCATGGCTGGTGGATCGAGCGGGATGGCCATGTCTGGCTGATCCGCCGTCCCGACAAGGGATTGCTGGGCGGCATGCGCGCGCTGCCGAGTTCGGACTGGAGCGCTACGCCCGACGCCACGCCACCTGTTGCCGCGGGCTGGACGACCGTCGATGAGCCGGTCGCCCATGTCTTCACCCATTTCGCGCTGGCGCTGACGATGCACCATACCCATGTGGGAGCGGACGTGGCGCCGGAAGGCGAGGGCGAATGGTGGCCGATCGCGCGGATCGGCGAGGCGGGGGTGCCGACCCTGTTCGCCCGCGCGGCCGAGGCAGTTAGGAAGGACAAGGATGCACGGGACTGAGATGCGCAAGGCAACACCGCCGGGTTTCGTCGGCGGCACGCTCGACCGGGTCGACCATATCCGCACCAGCCCGTTACTGCTGGTGGAGACATTCGCCAATCCCGCGGCACGACTGCTGGTGCTGGACGGGCTGGAGCCGGTCGAGGCGGACGGGCATCTGGTGCTGGAGCCGCTGGCGCCCGACGCCCCGGTCGAGAATCATGTGCTGCTCGGCATCGACACGCAGGAACGGCCGATCTTCGCCCGACTGGTCGCCGATCTTGGTCCCAATCTGGTGCCGACGCCGCGCAGCCGCGCCATCGCCGATATCGTCCCGGTTGAGGAAGTCGCGCTCTACGGCACCGCGCGCAGTCTGGTCCACTGGCATGCGCGGCACCGTTTCTGCTCGGTCTGCGGCGCCGGCACGCAGCCGGTCAAGGCGGGCTGGGCGCGCAAATGCAGCGATTGCGGCGCCGAACATTTTCCGCGCACCGATCCGGTCGCGATCATGCTGGCCGAGCATCGGGGGCGGATATTGCTGGGCCGTCAGCATAGCTGGCCGCTGGGTCGCTATTCGGCGCTCGCCGGCTTCATCGAGCCGGGCGAGACTATCGAGGAAGCCGTGGCGCGCGAACTGTATGAGGAAGCGGGCGTACGCGTCCATGACGTGCGCTATGTCATGAGCCAGCCCTGGCCCTTTCCCTCCTCGCTCATGATTGCCTGCGTCGCGCAGGCGCAGGATGATGCGCTGACGCTCGACCCGACCGAGATAGAGGACGCCTTCTGGTGCGATGCCGATGGTGTCCGCGCGGCGCTGGCGGGCGATCCCGACGCGCCCTTTCTCGCGCCGCCGCCCATGGCCGTCGCCTGGCATCTGCTCGACCGCTGGCTCGCAACGGTTGTTCCTGCCGCCGCAAGCGCGTAAGGCCATTCCCCTTCCTTTCTTATATTCAGGGACTATCTCCGCTCCATGCTCAGCCTAGAAGAAGCCCAGTCGCGCGCGCAGGATCTGGTGAGCGCAGCGCGCCAGGCAGGCGCGGATGCGGCCGACGCCATCTATGCCTGCAACGCGTCGACCAACGTGTCGGTCCGCCTGGGCGCGCTGGAGGATGTCGAGCGGTCCGAGGGCGAAGATATCGGCCTGCGCGTGTTCGTCGGTCAGCGGTCCGCCAGCATTTCCGCGTCGGACATGAATCCGGCGACGCTGGAGACTCTGGTCGAACGCTGCATCGCCATGGCGCGCGAAGCGCCGGAAGATCCCTATGCGGGCCTCGCGCCGGAAGATCGGTTGCTCAGGAAGCGTCCGCCCTCGCTCGACCTCACCGACGAGGAGGAACCGGAACCAGCCGCCCTGCGCGAACGTGCGCTGATCGCCGAGGAAGCCGCGCGCGGCGTGCCCGGCATCACCAACAGCGAAGGTGGCGGCGCGGCGAGCGGTCGCAGCCAGGTCGCGCTCGCGACCAGCCATGGCTTTGCCGGCGCCTATGCCGGGACCAGCCATTCGACCTGGGCCAGCGTGCTCGCCGGCGCTGGCGCGGACATGCAGCGCGACCATGCCAGCCACAGCGTCCGCCATCTGGAAGATCTGGACGATGCCGAGGCGATCGGCATCCGCGCCGGCCAGCGCGCGGTGGCGCGGCTCAATCCGGTAAAGGTGGAAAGCGGCGTCATGCCGGTGATCTTCGATCCGCGCATCGGCTCCAGCATGATGGGCCATCTGATCGGCGGCATGGTCGGTCCGGCGATCGCCCGTCGGTCGAGCTTCCTGCTCGACATGCTGGGCCAGGCGATCTTCGATTCCGGCGTCACCATCATCGACGATCCGTTGCTGCCGCGCGGCCTGCGCTCGCGGCCCTTCGATGGCGAAGGCTTGCCGGTCGAACGGCGTGCGCTGATCGACAAGGGTGTGCTGACCGGATGGTTGATGGACAGCGCATCAGCGCGGCAGCTCGGCCTCGAACCCACCGGCCATGCCAGCCGCGGCGGTGCGGGAGCACCCGGCGCCAGCGTCACCAATGTCCATATGGAAGCGGGCAGCGTGTCGCCCGGCGACCTGATGGCGGATGTCAAGCGCGGCCTCTACGTCACCGAACTGATCGGCATGGGCGTCAACGGCGTCACTGGCGACTATAGCCGGGGTGCGGCGGGCTTCCTGATCGAAAATGGCGCGGTGGCCCATGCCGTGTCGGAAATCACCATCGCCGGCAACCTCAAGGACATGTTCCGGTCGCTTGTGCCTGCGAACGACCTCCAGTTCCGCTACGCCATGAACGTGCCGACGCTGCGCATCGACGGGATGACCGTTGCCGGAGGCTGATCCCCATTTACGCGCGGTCGTGTCCGCCGTGGCGGATGCGGCCGATCATGCGCTGACCCTCTGGGCCAATGGCGACACCCGCGTGCGCCAGTGGGAAAAGGTGCCCGGCCATCCGGTATGCGAGGCTGACCTCGCCGTCGACGCCATGCTGCGCCAGCGGCTGGCGGAGATCGATCCGCAGGCGGGCTGGCTGTCGGAAGAGACGGCCGACACGGTGCATCGTCTGGGTGTCTCGCGCGTCTGGGTGGTCGATCCGATCGACGGCACGCGCGACTATCTGCGTGGACGGCCCGGCTGGTCGGTGTCGGTCGCGCTGGTCGAGGATGGGGCGGTCAGGCTGGGCATATTGGCCGCACCCGCGCGCAACGAATTCTGGATCGCGCAGGCGGGGCGGGGGGCGACCCGCAACGGCGTCATCCTGCGCGCGGGATCGCGCACGGAACTGCCCGGCGCGCGCGTGCCCGCCGACCAACTGCCGCGCGTCGATCGCGACCTGACGGTGGTGGAAAAGCCCAACAGCATCGCGCTGCGCATGGCGATGGTCGCGGCCGACGAAGCCGATCTTGTCGCCACGGTGCGCTGGGGCAATGAATGGGATGTCGCCGCGGCGGCATTGATCTGCACCGAAGCGGGCGCATCCGTCACCGACGCATTGGGCGATCCGCTCCTCTTCAACCGGCCGCAGCCGACGGCCTTCGGCCTGCTCTGTTCGGCACCGGGCATCCATGCTGCCGCGCTGGAGCGGCTGACGCCGCGCGCACGGGACATTCTCGGCCCTAGCTTCCCGGCGCGCAGCGATTGACGGTTGCGGCAGGCAAGATGTCCTTCAGCCGCGCCCGCACCACCTTTGCCCAGATGCGATAGCCCTGCGGGTTCATATGCACCCCGTCCGGCTGATAATTATCGCCCATCCGGCCGTTGACGAGCAGCGGGGTTGTGATGTCGACATAATGAACGTTCGGCGCGTGCGGAATGAGGCGCTGCGCCGCGAGGTTGAAGAGGCGCTGGTCGGGCAGGAAAGCGGCCCGTCCGGGACTGGGCTTGGCTGACAGCAGCAATACCGGCACGTCGCCTAGCAGACGGGTGCGCAGATCCAGCAGCCTGGCAAGTTCGCGGACGACGGTGCGCACCGGTACGCCACCGGCGATATCATTTTCCCCGACATAAAGGATGATCGCCTGGGGCCGGCCTTCCCTTGCGGGCCGGATATTGCGGAAACGCGGGATGATATCGGCCAGCGTCGCGCTGTTGATGCCGCGATTATGAACCTTCCACGGCGCCATGTCCCGGTCCAGGCTGGTCCAGCGATGAATGGACGAACTGCCGACGAACCAAAGCGTGCAGGCCCCGTCGGAAGGCTGGGCATCCGGCAGAGTCGCGGTCGCCCGCTGAAAATATTGGACTCCCCTCCAGCCGCCGAATATCGCCACGAACACGAGCAGGGGAATGGCGATCTTGGCAAGCGGGGTATCGAGCTTCGACAATCCATTCTCCGTAAAAGGCTTCTGGATCACTAAATATTTGGCCTGCTTTGCCAAAAGGTTACGGAAAGCGTTATTTCATCGCAAGCCATGTTAACCTGATCTTCGTTCCATTGTCGTAAATTTCCCGGCGGGGTAGGGAGTTCGGGGGTGGACAAAAATCCTTCAGTGGATCTGCTGAAGGGCGTGCTGATCCTGCTCGTCATGATCGGTCACGCCATGGAGATCACGCAGCACCAGCATCCGGTCCTGTGGATCGGGGCCGGGTTCCGCATGCCGTTGATGATCGGCATTTCTGGCTATCTGCTCAACATCACCGCCCTGCGCGGCGCATCGATGCGGCAGCTTTTCGGCCGATACGGCCGCCGGATGCTGATTCCCTGGGGCGTCGCGATGCTGGTCTACCTCTGTGCCAGCGGAACATGGCCGACAGGTTGGACTGGGGCGATCGACCTGCTGCTGCGACCGCCCTTTCATCTCTGGTATGTTCCGGTTCTCTTCTTCCTGGTGATGCTGACCCGCCTGACCGCGCTGCCATCGATTGTGCTGCTGGCCGTCGGCACTCCTGTAAGCCTGGCGATCATGGCCAGTTTCGGCCTGGATCACGGCGCGATCGGCAGCGGCCCGCTGGCCATCGACAGCCGCTTCCTTCGCTATCCGATCTATTTCTTCTTCGGCATGTTGATGGCCGAACGGGGCATGTCCAGACGCTATCTGGCGGTGGCGCTGCTCGTCGCCGGGCTGGGCATGGTCTGGTGGGCAGGACTTGCGCGGGGTGTCAGTCCGTTGACGCTGATGGCGGCGCGTCTTCTCATGTGCCTTGGGTTGATCGCATTGCTGCCTGCCTTGTCGTCGTTGCGTCTGCGCATTGCGCCACTCAACGCGATCGGACGGGACAGCCTCTTCTTCTATCTCTGGCACCCATTGCTGATGGCGCTGCTGCTCGCCGGCGGCGCAGAGGCAGAATTGATGCTGGCCCTGTCGGTGCCGGGCCTGTTCCTGGCCGGTCGAGTCGGCGCACGCATGCCGGCGCTGGCGCATCTGCTGGGCAGTGCGCCGATACGGCGCACGGCAGGGCCTTTGCCCGATGCGTTACCGCAAGCGGCCTGACCGATCAGATTTTGCCATATTTGGCTTCGAAGCCGGCGGTGTCGCCGGCGGCCAGATATCTGGCCTGGTCGACCCACTGGTCGCGAACCGGGCGGCCCTTGAAATTGCCAAGCTTGGCGTCGATCGTGGCGATATCGGCATCGGACCAGGCGGCGATCTGGGCATAGCGAGTGACGCCCAGTTCGATCAGCAAGGTCTTGAGCTTTGGTCCTACACCCTTGAGCTTGAGCAGGTCATCGACCTCCGAGGCTGCCGCAAAAGGGGCGGGTTCGGGTGCTGGAGCGGGCGTCGGCTCGACGACCGGCTGGGCGGCAGTAGCGACGGCGACCGGCACGGGCGATGGCGCGATCGGGTCGGCCACGGCCGGCGCGACCGGCGGTTGGGCGGCGACCGGCCTATCCGGCACGGTATCGACCAACGGCGGTGGGGCTGGGGGAGCGATCGGCTCGACGGGCGCGTCGATGCCGGACGTCTTCTTGCCCGACAGCAGGAATACCAGGCCGATGATGACCAGCAGGCCCACCAGCAGCCACAGGCCATAGTCCATGAAGAATTCCTGCATCGCGCATCACCTCTCTGATTGCGTGTATCGCCTTATTTAAGGACGCTAGCGTCCGAGGGGCAAGGGCGTCACGCCTTTTCGCGTGCGACCTCCCGCCAGCCGATATCCCGGCGGCAGAAACCGGTGGGAAAATGGATCGCGTCGACGGCAGCATAGGCGGCCGCCTGCGCCGCGCTGACCGTGTCACCCGTCGCGGTGACGTTCAGCACGCGCCCGCCACTGGCGACCAGCGCGCCATCCTTGTCGGCGGTGCCGGCGTGGAAGACCTTGGCGCCGTCCTTCTCCGCCGCCTCTATCCCCACGATCGCGCCGCCCTTTTCAGGCGTGCCGGGGTAGCCCTTGGCGGCCATGACGATGGTGAGCGCCGTGCGATCGGCGAGTGTCACCGGCCCCTGCTCGGCCAGCTTGCCCTGCGCCACGGCGAGCAGCAGCTCCACCAGATCGCCGTCGAAGCGGGTCATCAGCACCTGGCATTCGGGATCGCCGAAGCGCGCATTATATTCGATCAGCTTCGGCCCTTCGGCGGTCAGCATCAGGCCTGCATAAAGCACGCCCGAATAGGACATGCCCTCTGCCGCCAGCGTGTCTACGGTTGGCCGGATGATCTTTTCCAGCACTTCCGCCTCCAGTTCGGGCGTCAGCACGCGGGCCGGGCTGTAGGCGCCCATGCCGCCGGTATTGGGACCGATATCGCCGTCGCCGACGCGCTTATGGTCCTGCGCCGAGCCGAAGGGGAGGATCGCGCTGCCGTCGGTGAGGGCGAAGAAACTCGCTTCCTCACCGGTCATGAACTCTTCGAGGACGACTTCCTCGCCGGCCGCGCCGAACGCGCCGGAGAACATGGAATCGAGTGCCTCCAACGCCTCATCGCGGGTTTCGGCGATGATCACGCCCTTGCCTGCTGCGAGGCCATCGGCCTTGATCACCACCGGCAGGGTGAAATCGTCGAGTGCGGCGATCGCGCCATCCTTGCTGGTGACGCGGATATAGGCGGCGGTGGGGATATTGGCGCGCTTGCACAGGTCCTTGGTGAAGCCCTTGGAGCCTTCCAGCTGGGCGGGCTTCTTGTTGGGACCGAAGACGGCGACGCCCATCGTGCGCAGATTGTCGGCGAGGCCGTCGACCAGCGGCGCTTCCGGCCCGATCACGACCAGGCCGATCGAATGGCGGATGCAGAAGTCCAGCACGGCGCGATGATCGGTCGGATCGAGGTCGACCAGTGTGGCATGCTGCGCTATGCCGGGGTTGCCGGGCGCCGCGTACAGCGTCTTGAGGGCCGGCGATTGCGCCAGCTTCCACGCCAGCGCATGTTCGCGGCCGCCGCCGCCAAGCAGAAGGATGTTCATGTCGCCCATGTCCCCGGAATTTGATGCCTATGACAGTTCGGGCCGCCTGTTAGCCGAGGAACGCACGGGCGACAACGCGCCGCCGCTCTCGGTCAGCGAATTGTCGGGATTGTTGAAGCGCACGGTGGAGGATCGCTTCGGTCATGTCCGGTTGCGCGGCGAGATTTCGGGCTTCAAGCGGGCGGCGTCGGGGCATCTCTATCTGGCGCTGAAAGACGACAATGCCGTCATCGACGGGGTAATGTGGAAGGGTGGGGCGCAGCGCCTCGCCTTCCAGCCGCAGGATGGTGTGGAGGTGATCGCTACCGGCAAGCTGACCACCTATCCGGGGCGATCGAAATATCAGATCGTGATCGACCGGATGGAACTGGCCGGCGAAGGCGCGCTGATGGCGTTGCTGGAAAAGCTGAAGGCGAAGCTCGCGGGCGAAGGGCTGTTCGCACCGGAGCGCAAGAAGGCGCTGCCTTTCCTGCCGCGCACCATCGGCGTCGTGACCTCGCCCACGGGCGCGGTGATTCGCGATATTCTCCACCGGCTGGAGGATCGCTGCCCGACCAATGTGCTGCTCTGGCCGGTGCTGGTGCAGGGGCAGGGCGCGGCTGAGCAGGTGGCGCGCGCGGTGCGTGGTTTTTCGGCAATGGACGGCAGCGGCGCGCTGTCCCGGCCCGATCTGGTGATCGTCGCGCGCGGCGGCGGCTCGATCGAGGACTTGTGGAGCTTCAACGAGGAAATCGTCGTCCGTGCCGTCGCCGACTGCACCATCCCGATCATTTCGGCGGTCGGGCATGAGACGGACACGACGCTCTGCGACTATGCCGCCGACCGCCGCGCGCCGACGCCGACCGCCGCCGCCGAAATGGCGGTGCCGGTGCGGGCGGAGCTGCTCGCGGGCTTGAGCGAAATGGGCCTGCGTGCCGGGCGCGCGGTGCGCCGGGGTGCGATGCAGGCGCGCGAACGACTGGAGATGCAGGCGCGGTTGATGCCGACTCCCGACACGCTGCTCGCGCCGCAGCGGCAGCGGCTCGACCAATTGTCCGACGGCCTCGTCAGCGGGTTGCGCCATCGTCTCGCCGATGCGCGCGCGCATCTGGGGCAGGCGGGCGGCGCGCTGCGCCCCGCGCTGCTGCGCCAGCATGTGACGCGGGCCAGCGAGCGGCTCGACCGGCTGAAGCTGCGGCCCGACTATCTGTCGCGTGCGCTGTCCGACCGGGCCACCGCCTTCGACCGGGTGTCGCGCCATTTCGCCTCGCTCAATCCCGATCTGCCGTTGCAGCGCGGCTATGCGCGGGTGATGGCGGCCGGCCAGCTAGTGCAATCGGTCGCCGCGGCGCAGGCGGCAGGGCAGGTGACGCTGCACTTCAAGGACGGGACGGTGGATGCGACGGTCGGAGATGAGGCCCCGTTACTTGGCCAGCCGCTTGAGAAGCCGGTTCCGGCCGCTATATCCACTTCACCCCGTGCCATCCGCAAGCCACGCGGGACGGAGGAAGGGCAGCAGCAGGATCTTTTCTCCTGATGCCCGCGCTTAGAGCAGATTGCGATCCGATTGCATCGGCTCGACTGCTCCGAGCCTTTGTTTACCGCGGTTTCCGAGTCAGCAGGTGATTCCACCTGCTTGGAAAACGCTCAAGAAGGCCGATTGACCATGTTGATGTCCAACCGCGACCGCGTCGCCCGTCTCCATTATATGCCCTACAGCTTTCGCGTGTTGCAGGCCGGCGATCATGTCCTGTGCGCCATGACCGGTCAGAGGATCGCGCTGGAGGATTTGCGTTACTGGAGCATCGCGCGACAGGAACCCTATGCCAGCGCCGAAGCATCGGCGCAGGCGGAGCTGAAGGCCACCCGCGCGGGATGAGGCACGGCATTGCTACCGTGCTGCTGGCGGGCCTGATGCTTCTTCCGTCCGGTGGCGTTGCGGGGCCTGTCGTGCAAGCTGCGGCGGCGGTCGATCTGCGGCTGGATGGTTCCCTGATTCAGGGCGGAGCCGTTACCGGGACCGCGCCGGCGGGGACGGTCGCGCTGCATCTCGATGACCAGCTTGTCCCTGTCGATGCGGACGGCCGTTTTCTGATCGC
>NZ_DATKFP010000156.1:0-2452 GCF_035511395.1 Sphingobium sp. | reverse complement strand
CCGGCGATGTTGCAACCGGCATGTACGCTCATGCGGCCATTCTGGAGGCATTGCTGCAACGCGAGCGCACGGGAATCGGAAGCGCCATCCATGTCTCGCTTTTTGACGCAATGAGCGACTGGATGACCGTGCCGCTTCTGCACTACGAGTACGCAGGCATGATCTGGCCCCGCGTAGGTTTATCCCATCCCACCATCGCTCCCTATGGGGCCTTTCCGGTCGGCACCGCCGTCGGCGATGAAGAAACCGTGCTGGTCGGGGTTCAGAACGACGGTGAGTGGAGCAGGTTTGCTCAGGACGTGCTCAAACGCCCGGATCTGCTTGAAAGGCCCGAATTTTCCACCAATCTTGCACGCGTGGAACACCGCGCGGAGCTGGATCAGGAAATCGTCGCGATCCTCGCGACGATGACGAAACTGGAAGTCGTTGAGGCGCTGAAGGCGTCGCGCATCGCTTTCGCTTCTGTCAATGACGTTACGCAGCTGTCGACCCATCCCCAGCTGCGGCGCGTCACTGTCCCGACGGCGCATGGGGAAGCCAACCTGGTGGCGCCGCCCGCCATTGTTCGCGGACAGTCGCGCACGCTTGGAGATGTCCCCGGTCTGGGGCAACACACCACGGCTATCCGCGACGAGTTTTCGAAGTGATTCCTTCTGGTCTAACGCTATTGGTGTCGCAGTTATGAAAGAAAAGATCCTGACTGACAAGAACGGTGCGGTAACAACCATTGTCATCAACCGCCCGGAAGTGCGCAACGCGCTCGACCGTGAGGCGACCGCAGCCCTCGGTGCAGCGATTCGTGCCTTCGAAAACGATGATGAAGCAAGCGTCGCCGTGCTCTGCGGAGCGGGAGGCGCGTTCTGCGCTGGCGCGGATCTGAAGGAACTGGCGGGTGGAGCGGAATACGATGCTTGGGCCGGATCGGGCGGCCCGCTGTCCAGGCCGGCACGCAAGCCGGTTATCGCGGCAGTCGCAGGCCACGCATGCGCTGGAGGGTTAGGCCTGGCGCTCTGGTGCGACATCCGCGTTGCCGAGGAGTCGGCCTCCTTTGCGGTGCTGTCACGTCGATGGGGGGTGCCCATGAGCGACGGTACAACGGTCAGGCTACCGAGGTTGATTGGTACCAGCCGGGCGCTGGACATGCTGCTGACCGCCCGCATGGTGTCCGCCGAGGAAGCCTTGCAGATGGGCCTGGCAACGCGTGTGGTACCCGATGGGACCGCAAGAGCAACCGCCGAGGCCCTGGCCGCGACGATTGCCGCTTTCCCCCAGATTGCCATGAACTCGGATCGCGAATCCGTGTACCGGCAAGACGGCGAGGCCATGAGCGACGCGCTCACTATCGAGGCCGAACTGGCCGAGCGTGCCAAGCGCATCGAAGCCAAAGCGGGCGCAATCCGCTTCGCCACGGGGATGGGCCGCCACGGAGCCGCAGCATGAAAGCAGTCGTCTGCCACCGGCTTGGCCTCGACCATACCGAGTTGACCGAAGTCGATCCGCCGGGCATGCGATCGGACGGAATCCGAATTCAGGTCCATTCGGCCGGCGTGAGCTTTGCCAACCTGCTCGTACTGGAGGGCAAGCATCAAAACCGCTGGGATCCTCCGTTCACGCCAGGGACCGAGATCGCCGGCATCGTGTTGGAATGCGGAGACGAGACCTCGCTCTTTAAGCCAGGCGACCGGGTGGTAGCGGGCGTCCGTAACGGGGGTTTTGCCGAGCAAGTCGTGGCCCCGGAGGCCACGGTGTTTGCCCTGCCGGATGCAGTCGGCTTTGACGCGGCAGTGCAGTTTCCGACTATCTACGCGACGGCGTACGGTGCGCTCAAATGGCGTGCGAACGTTGCGGCAGGGGAAACACTGCTGGTGCATGGCGCTGCGGGGGGCAGTGGTTTGGCCGCGGTCGAGATCGGAAAGAGGCTCGGCGCGCGCGTCATCGCTACAGCAGGCGACGCCGGCAAACTCGAGGCGGCCCGGCGTCACGGCGCAGACGTCACGGTCAATTACCGCACCGAGAACTTCCGCGATGTTGTTCTCCGCGAAACATCTCAACGCGGTGCCGATGTCATCTTCGATCCGGTGGGCGGTGACACCTTCACCGAATCGCTGCGATGCATCGCTCCGGACGGACGAATCATTCCGATGGGCTTTGCCGGCGGGACGATTCCGCAGATTCCCGCCAATCTGGTGCTGGTCAAGAACGTCTCTGTCATCGGAATCTATTGGGGCTACTACATGGGTTGGGGCAAGCAAGCACCGCCGGCCTCCATGCAGGACCGTGTCCGCGGCGCATTCGATGAAATGTTGGGCTGGGCTGCCGCGGGAAAGCTCCGTCCCGAGACCTATGCGACTTACCCGCTTGCGCATTTCAAAGACGCACTCGGGGCGATTACGGAGCGCAAGGTGATTGGCAGAGTCGCCTTGCATCCGCAAACAGCTTTCCGAGCATGACC
>NZ_DATKFP010000155.1:0-85505 GCF_035511395.1 Sphingobium sp. | reverse complement strand
TGCCGGGCATGGGCGCGCATGTGGCGGGGCTTTCCGCGCTGCGCAGCCGGGTGCTGACGATCATCGATGTCGTCGCCATCGTGCATGGCCGGGCCACGCCCGCCGATCAGCGCGGGCTGGCGATCATCGCCGACATCAGCGGTCACAGCTACGGCCTGATGGTCGATAGCGTGACCGACATCTGCCATGTGCCCGAAGGCGAAGTGCCGCTGCGGGGACAGTTGGACTCCGCCTGGGCGCCTTACGCCCGTGCGATTGTGGAGCATGAGGGGCATCCCTGGCTGCTCGTGTCGCTGGCTGGTTTTATCGAGGGCTGCGCGGTCGCACAGGCCGCGTGATTTTTCTCCGCGTTTACCAAATCCTTCGTTTTGCCGGTTAACCTTCGTGCATTCGGGGCGCATAATCCAAAGGACGTTTCATGAAGAATTGCCTGGTCGTCGACGATTCGAAGGTCATCCGCAAGGTGGCCCGTCACATCCTCGAATCGCTCGATCTGACAGTGAGCGAGGCAGTGGACGGGCAGGATGCCCTGACCCAGTGCGAAGCGTCTCCGCCCGATGTCGTGCTGCTCGACTGGAACATGCCGGTGATGAGCGGCATGGAATTTCTTCAGGCGCTGTCGGGCGCCCGGATGGAGGCGCGCCCGAAGATCATCTTCTGCACTACCGAAAACGGCATCAGCCATATCAAGGCGGCGGTCGAGGCTGGCGCCGACGAATATGTGATGAAGCCGTTCGATCGCGAAACGCTGGAAAGCAAGCTGGCGATCGTGGGGGTCATCTAACGATCCGACCGGCCCCGATCAGGGGCGTTCCGCCTTCCTACCATCGTTCGTGCAGAAAGCGCCGTGATGACCGCCATCGTGCCGATCATGACCAGTCCCATTAGCGGAAGCGGGCCGGTTCGCACGCTGGTCGTAGACGACTCGGTCGTGGTGCGCACCGTCATCGAACGCATCCTGAACGCCGATCCGCGCTATGCCGTCGTCCACAAGACCAACAGCGCCGAACATGCGCTGAGCTATCTGGCGGACAATGCGGTCGATCTGGTGCTGCTCGATATCGAGTTGCCGGGCCAGAGCGGCCTGGCCGCGCTGCCCTCGATCCTGCAAGCCAGCGCGGGCGTGAAGGTCGCGATCCTGTCGGGCAAGTGCGAGGAAGGCAGCGCCGCCGCTGTCGAGGCGCTGGCGCTGGGTGCAAGCGATATCGTGTCGAAGCCGGGCAGCGGCAGCTTCGGCGAGCAATTTCCGCAGGCGCTGATCGAGCGGCTCAACCGGCTGTTCGATGGTGGATCGACCGTTCCAATGCCGCGTCACGTCCCGCAATCGGCTCCGCAATCGGTGGCGCAGCCGCTGGCTTGCGTCGGCATCGGGGCATCCACCGGCGGCATCCATGCGCTGGGCCAGCTGTTTCAGGGTCTTTCCATGCCCTTGGGCGTGCCGATCCTGTTGACCCAGCATCTGCCGCTCAGCTTCACCGTCTATTTCGCGCAACAGCTTTCGCGCATGACCAGCCTGCGGGTGAAGGTCGCGGAAACGGGGGATCTTCTGACGCCTGATACCGTCTATGTCGCCCCCGGCGACGCCAATCTGCAACTGCGCAAGGGGCTGCACGGACGCGTCACCATCCAGCTCAATCCCGATCGCACACCTGCGGGCAATCTTCCGGGGGTCGATCCGATGTTCGCCAGCATGGCGGATGTCTACGGCGCCGGCGCGGCCGGGGTCGTGCTGACCGGCATGGGCCGTGACGGCACCATGGGCGCGCGCGACATCGTGGCGGCGGGTGGCTGGATCGTCGCGCAGAACGAAGCGAGCAGCGTGGTCTGGGGTATGCCCGGTTCGATCGCCAGTGCGGGTCTCAGCTGCGCCTTGCTGGAGCCGGCGGCGATGATGGCCTTCATCGCCCGGCGCGGGAAGGTGTGCGCATGATGATGGAACCTTCCGCACCCACGGGGCGGCTGAATCAGGGCGCCGCCCGTCTTCTGTCCGGCCTGCTGGAAGCGCGAACCGGACAGACCCTGTCCGAGGGGCGCGCCTGGCGCATGGAAACGGCCTTGCGGCCCGTGCTGCGCGATCACGGTCTGGCCGATATCGACGCGCTGGCCGCGCGGCTGTTGCGCAAGACTGATGCCGGACTGGAACAGTCGGTGATCGACGCGCTTCTCAACAATGAGAGCAGCTTCTTCCGCGACCTCCAGATCTTCGACATGCTGTCCCGCCAGATCCTGCCGCACATCCATTTCGAGCGTCAGGATCGCACCATTCGCATCTGGAGCGCGGGCTGCTCGACCGGACAGGAAGCCTATTCGCTGGCGATCCAGCTGCGCAACGACTGGGCGCGCTGGAATGGCTGGCGGATCGAGATATTGGCGACGGATGTGTCGGGCGCCGCGATCAATCAGGCGCGCGCCGGTGTCTTTTCCCAGATGGACGCGCAGCGCGGGCTGGCCATCGGCGACCTCATCAAATGGTTCGAGCCGCATGGCGACGACTGGCGGGCGAGTCCTGAACTGCGCCGGATGATCGATTTCCGGCAGGACAATCTGTTCGATCCGACGGTGCCGTCGGGCGACTATGACCTGCTGCTCTGCCGCAACGTGCTTCTCTATTTCACGCCGGAGCGGCGCCAGACCGTGCTTCGTCTGCTCGCGCGGCATAGTCACGCCCGATCGGTATTGCTGCTGGGCGCGGGGGAGACGGTGATCGGGCAGGGCGACGACTTCACCGCCCATCCGGAATTTCGCGGCGGCTATGCACGGCAGGCGCCGCTGCCTGCCCATGCATTGGGGCCGGTGCGTCGCGCCGGCTGATCATCGGGTCATCCCAGGCCTTTAACCATAGCTTGATTGCAGGGCGAGTCTCGGCCATGGTTGCCCAAGGCCGCTGCGAGGACAGGCGGCCGGAAGGGCGCGATGACCGAGCTGCTGGAAGTGACTGGCCTTTCCCGATGACCGATATTCCCATGACCCAAACGCCCTCGCCCAATTATGACGAGCGCAAATCGCCGATATCGATGCTGGTGCTGCATTATACCGGCATGCCCGACGCGCAGAGCGCGATCGATTGGCTCGCCAACCCGGAATCGAAGGTGTCGGCTCATTATGTCGTGACCGAGGAAGGACAGATCGTCCACATGGTCGACGAGGCCAAGCGGGCCTGGCATGCCGGCCGGTCGCACTGGCGTGGCACCGACGACATCAATTCGGCCAGCATCGGCATAGAGATCGTCAATCCGGGCCATGAATGGGGCTATCGCCCGTTTCCCGACGCGCAGATGAGTGCGCTGATTCCGCTGATCCACGATATCGTCCAGCGCCATCGCATAACGCGCGGCAACATCGTCGGGCACAGCGACGTCGCGCCGGCGCGCAAGCAGGATCCCGGTGAACTGTTTCCCTGGGGCCAACTGGCGCGGCTGCGCCTCGCCCTGCCAAGGCCGACCAAGAATCTGATGGACCCGCTCTGGACCGACAGCGCTTTCATGCTGGCGCTGGAACGGTTCGGTTATGACATAGCGGAGCCGGATGCGGCGGTCGTCGCCTTTCAGCGGCGCTTCCGCCCGGAATTGATCGACGGCGTGATCGACGGCGAATGTCGCGCCATCCTGCTCGCCCTGTTGCTGCCCAAGCCCCAGGGCGACGAATAAGCGGACTGAACGGGGGTGACTGGCCGCAAGAATCGGTCTAAGGCCCGCGTCGCCAGAGGGCCGGGCGGCCGCGGCGTGGCGGGTAACTTCCACGGCGAGGAAAGTCCGGGCTTCACGAAATGACGGTGCCGGTTAACGGCCGGCTGGAGTGATCCAAGGGACAGTGCAACAGAAAGCAGGTCGCGAAGGTTTCGACCCCGCGAAATTGAAAGGGTGCGGTAAGAGCGCACCGCGCCCCCGGCAACGGGCGGCGGCACGGTAAACCCCACCGGAAGCAAGACCGAATAGGGGCGGCGCGCAGTCGCAAGGCTGCTAGGCATGTTTCGGCCGAGACCGCCCGGGTTGGTTGCTGGAGGAACGGAGCAATCCGTTCCCTAGAGGAATGGTCGCCTATCTCCGCCCATCTTCGGGTTGGCGGAGTGGACAGAACCCGGCTTACAGGCCCTCTGGCATTTTTGCGCTGTTTTTGCACTGCGGCAGGGTGGCGTTTCGCCGACCAAATCCCTACTCTGGTCCGATGGCAAGACAGAGCCGATCCAATGACTGGGGTTTCCCCCGCTGGCGCAGCTATGGTTCAGCGCGCGAGGCGCAGCAGGTGCGCCTGTGCGACCGTTATGGCTGCGACAGGCCGGGCGACTGCCCCGCGCCCAAATCGCCCAACAGCCGCGATCGCTGGTATTTTTGCAGCGACCATGCGGCCGAATATAACAAGAATTGGGACTATTTTCAGGGACTTGACGCCGAAGAGCGGGCGCAGCGCGAACATGCCGAGCGCCGCGATGCCGGAGGTTTCCAGTCGAGCGCCTATCATGGCTGGGGTGGTCCGGGCGACGGTAGCCGCTCGCGCGACGAGCTTCATGCGCTCAAGGCGCTGGAACTGGAGGATGACGCCAGTTTCGAGGCCGTGAAGAAAAGCTGGCGGCGCCTCGCCAAGGAATATCATCCCGACGTGAAGCCTGGCGATGCCGAAGCGGCCGTGCAGTTCCAGACCATTCAGGCCGCCTATGAAGTGCTGCGCGCGGCCGAAGAGCGTCGCACCTGGAAGCCGAGGGGCGCAGACGATTAAGGATCATGTCCGCTCCAACTGGCAGAACGCCGTGCTGGTCTGCCGCAAATGTTCCAAGAAGCTGGATGGTGGCTTCGGACCGCGCGGCGACGAGCGGTTGGTCAAGGCGCTGCGCAGGCATCTATCGCTCAAGAAGGGGCGCAAGGCAACGGCGGGCATCATCGAGGTTGCCTGTCTGGGCGTTTGTCCCAAGGGTGCAGTCACGGTTGTGAACGGTGCTGCCAGTCGCGACTGGCTGCTCGTGCGGCCAGATGCCGATCTGGATGAACTGGCGACGATCTTGGGATTGGCGGCGGGGGATCATTAACCCTATTCTTACCATCTTTCCCCATAATGGAGGGGATGAGATGGCTTTCCTCCTTGCAAGGGCATTTGCCCCTGTTCGCGCATTGCGGGTTGTCGATGCTTGGCCTGGTTGCGCTATATGCCGTGCCGCCAGCGAGCGGTCGCATGCTGCTCGTTCCGATGACGGAGCAGGGCCGCGCCGGTCTGGCGTCGGTGGCGATCACGCATGGTGCGCTTCTCGTGGCGGCTGGACCCTGGGCTGGTTCGCTGCTGGTTGAAGGAGAGCGGGAGCGGTTGGCCGCACCATTGCTCCATGCCGGCGTCCTTGCGATTTCCGCTCGTGCCGGCGGTTGTGGTGAGATTGTCTGATGAGCGCGATGAATGGCCTCGGCAGCCTGCGATTGCATGGGCTGCGTATCCTGATGCTGGCCAATTGGCTGTGGACCGCGACGCTCGGACTGATGGGGCTGGGGCTTCAACTCGACAATGTCGGGCGGGTTCTCCTGATGTCGGCCCTGGCCAATGCCCTGCCCACGATCATGGTCATGCGGCAGCGGCAGGATCTGGACGTGCGACTGGCCGTCGGTACGCTGGCGGCGGTGCAGCCTGCGCTGGGCCTGTTCCTGATGTCCGGCCATCGCTGGCAGATGGACGGCCATATGTTTTTCTTCGTCGCGCTCGCCGGTCTGGCTTTGCTGTACGATTGGCGGCCGATCCTGTTGGCAGGTGTCATGGTGGCGCTGCACCATCTGGTGCTGAGCTTTCTGGTGCCGTCCTGGGTTTTCCCTGGTGGTGGCGACGTACAGCGCGTCGCCATCCATGCCGTGGCCGTAGTCATTGAGTCGACCGTGCTCTGCTATTTGACGACCCAGTTGCGTGGGTTGTTGCTGGTGCTGGACCGGCATGCAAGTGGTGCTGCCCGGCTCGCGCAGGATGCGGAGGCGGGACGTGCCGCGGCCGAAGCGGCAATGACATCGAGTCGCGAGGCGGGCGAACGCGAAGCCGCGTTTCGAACCGAGCGCGAGCAGGAGAGGGCGCGCCTCGCTGCGGATCGACGCGCCGAAACATTGGGACTGGTTCAGGCCTTTCGTCAATCGATCGCCGATGTCGTTCTGGCCGTCAGCACCGCGACCGGTGAACTGGAAGAATCAGCGCGGGCGCTGAACGATGTGGCGCGGCGGGCGAGTGCGGGAACGGACGAGACCGTCATGGCTGCCGAACAATCGTCCAGCCGCGCCGGACAATTGGCGCGCCGGATCGAGCAACTGTCCGAATCGATCACGGCGATCGCCACCGCAGCGACCCAGCAGGCAATGCTTGGCGGAGAGGCGCAGCGCGTGTCGAGCGCGGGACATCGGGCGATGCGCGATATGCAGAGTCGCACCGCATCGATCACCAGCTTTGCCGATTCAATCACGCAGATCGCCGGGCGGACCAATCTGCTGGCGCTCAATGCGACGATCGAAGCGGCGCGCGCCGGTGATGTCGGTCGCGGCTTTGCCGTCGTTGCGCAGGAGGTAAAGCAGCTTGCCGGGCAGGCCGCCAGTGCGACCGGCGAAATCCAGTCGCTTGCCCTGTCGGCGCAGCAAGGGGCAGGGCAGGCGCAGGACGCCTTGTCCGACGTCGCAGGTGCAGTCGAACAGCTCGCGGATACCGCTCAGGAAATCCAGCGGGCGGTGGGCCTGCAACGCGATACGACGACGGCTATCGGCCAGTCCGCACGGGACACCGCGCGCGATGCCACTCTGATGGCGGATCGGATGGAGCAGGTGGCCGATATGGCCCGCAGCACGGAAAGCCTGTCCGATCGGGTCTCGAGTGCCGCTTCGGGCCTGTCGCGCACGGCGCAGGCGTTGCAACGCGCGACCGACCAGTTCGTGGCGCAACTGGAAGCGGCCTGAATCGGTCAGGCGCGGCGAGCGGTCTGGGACGATATACGCTGCACGGCGTCGGCCAGCGGATAGAGAAGGCGGTTCTCCCGTTCTATCCGGGCATCCAGGGCATCGAGGATCTGGCGCGTCTCAATACAGAAGGCGAGCCATTCGTCCACGATGCGATCGTCGCTCCAGGTTGCCAGATAGATAGCGAAACGATCCGCCAATGCGCCGGTCTCCTTGCGCAGCACGATGGCCTGTTCGCGGGTCTCCCGATTGGGCGACCGTTCCAGCGAAGGATAGAGAATGCCATCCTCAAGCGCGAGATGGGCCATCAGCTGTCGCGCGAGTTGCCAGCGCAGGCCCGCGACGCCGCGTGGCAGGCGATCATCGGATATGGCCTGCCTCAGCAGGCGTGCCGTCAGGCTGATTTCGTCATGCTGCCGGCGCAGTGTGCTCATGTCCATGTGCGACCCTTTCCCATGGCAGGCCGATCATGTGCTGACAGGATTAACGGACTGTTGCATCGCAGCCGATTCGGAGCGGCATATGTCGTTTCACGGCAGGTCGGCGTCCCGCCCCCGCGCGGTGAGCGCAGGGGCGGTTCCGTGATCAGGCCGGCTGGTCGGCGCGGCTGGCGCCTTCGCCGTCGAGGTTCAGCGCAGCGAAGTCCCAGTTGATCGCTTCCTTGAGGATGCGGTCGGCATAGCTGGGGCGCAGGTTGCGATAGTCGATATAATAGGCATGTTCCCACACATCGACGATCAGCAGCGGCGCATGGCCTTCATGCGCGACGGGGGTGTCGGCGTCATGATAGCTGGTCACTTCCAGCTTGCCATCCTTCAGGATCAGCGCGGCCCAGCCGCTGGCGAAATGGCCGACGGCTTCCGCCTTCAGCTTTTCGATCAGCGCATCGACCGAACCGAAGGCTTCGTTGATCTTGGTCAGCAGGTCGCCGGTCGGCTCGGTCTTGGTCGGCGACAGCGACTGCCAGTAGAAGCTGTGGTTCCAGATCTGGCCGACCTGGTTGAACAGGCCACCCTTGGACGACTTGATCAACTCGACCAGCGACTTGCCCTGGAGCGAGGCGTCGGCGGCGACCAGTTCATTGGCCTTCACGACATAGGCGTTGTGATGCTTGCCGTGGTGGAAATCGAAGGTTTCGACCGACAGGATGTCGCCGAAGGCATCCTTGGCATAGGGCAGGTCGGGCAGAACAAAGGCCATGGCGGAACTCCTCGGGTTCGTTATGGGACGGCCGTGCGCAGGCTGGCGCGACCGTTTGATTCTATGGTCCGGGCGGGGCGTGGTCGCCTCCGCCGCTTCCCATATGCTGCCCCAACGCCCAAGAAAACAGATATGTGCCTATTGCGAAACGATCGCAGAAATTGGTGCGCAGAACTGACCTTGAAGGGTGGCTTGCTTGACAGGGTAGCTTCGCTCGAACAGGATCGCGCCATGCAGAGCGGCACAGCCTTTCCGCGCTTCCGTCATCACGGAGGCCAGCTTCTCGCGGGCAATCCGCCCCGGACCTGACAGGCGCGCCGCCGGCAGGGTCCGGGGCACCTTAGCTGATGTCTGACGCCCGCAGCGCGGGCCACGCCTCTCTATCAGGAAGCCTTTCCATGACCCTGCATCATAGCTGGGCGGCGGTGCCGCCCATCCATCTCGTCGAATCCGAAGCCGACATGATCTCCGACCTCGCCTGGGCGGCGCGCGACCGTTTTCCGGACGTGTGCCAGCTGCTGCTGGAGGAGGTCGGCCGCGCAAGCCTCTGCGCGCCGGGCGGACTGCCCGACGATGTCGTCGCCATGGGATCGGGCGTCACCTATCGCGACGCGAGGGACGGCACGGCACGGCGGGTGCGGCTGGTCTATCCCAGCCATGCCGACGTGGCGCTGGGACGCATTTCCATCCTGACGCCGATCGGCGCGGCGCTGATCGGGATGCGGGTGGGCGCCTCGATCCTCTGGCCCGACCGCGACGGTCATCTGCGCGACATCATCATCGATGACGTGGTGCAGGCCGCCTGAAATCAATTATCTTCGTTTTCCGTGATCTCCGAGCCGTGAAATGTTCCATTTCACTGGAAATCACTTAACCCTGCGGCGGGGTGGTTTCGCCCACCTCGTCGCTGTCGAGGCCATCGCCCAATGTCAGGCCATGGCGCATCAGCATCGGGATGTTCGCGGCGGCGAAGACGACCGACACGATGGTCACGCCCCACACCTTGACTGCGAGCCAGGTGTCGAACGTCATCGTCCGGCGCATCACCTCGTTCGCGACTGCCATGGCGACGAAGAAGAAGGCCCAGTTGCGCGACAATTTCAGCCAGCCGGTTTCGGTCAGGCCGTCATAGGCCGCCTGGAGCAGATATTTGAGCAGCGGCTTGCCGCGCAGCAGCCCGGCGAACAGCATCATCGCGAAGAAGGCATAGATGATGGTCGGCTTGAGCTGGATGAAGCTCTGGTCGTGGAAATAGATGGTGAGGCCGCCGAAGAAGAGGATCAGCAGCGCCGACAGCCAGAGCATGGGCGACACCCGGCCCAGCTTCACCTTGGAGACGATGACCGCGACCACGATCGAGATCATGAAGGCGGCGGTGCCGAAGGTCATGGCGGTGATCGGATTGCCCGGTCCCCAGATCCAGCCAGCGCCCTTGTAGGTCAGGAAGAAGACCAGCAGCGGCCCGAAGTCGAGCGCCAGCGAGAGGGTGCCATTATGCGCGGGCTTTGCGGCGGGCTTGGTGTCAGCGGGCATAGGCTGTCCCCGCAATCGCCCTGGCCATGTCGCCCGGATCGAAGGGGCGTAGATCCTCGATCTTCTCGCCCACGCCGATGGCGTGGATCGGCAGGCGATATTTCTCCGCCGCCGCGACCAGCACGCCTCCGCGCGCCGTGCCGTCCAGCTTGGTCATGACCAGCCCCGTCACCTGCGCGGTTTCCTTGAAGACTTCGATCTGGTTCAATGCATTCTGTCCCGTGGTGGCATCCAGAACCAGGACAACGTCGTGCGGGGCGGCGGGGTTCAATCGACCCAGCACCCTGCGCACCTTGGCCAGTTCGTCCATCAGTTCGGTCTTGTTGTGGAGGCGCCCGGCAGTATCGACGATCAGCACGTCTATGCCCGTTTCCGTGGCCTGCTTCACCGCGTCGAACACGATGCCGGCGGCGTCGCCGCCTTCCTTGCCCGCGACGATGGGGACACCCAATCGCTCGGCCCAGACCTTCAATTGGCCGATGGCCGCCGCGCGGAACGTGTCGCCCGCCGCCAGCATCACGCCATAATCCTGCTCTAGGAAATTATTGGCGAGCTTGGCGATGGTCGTGGTCTTGCCAGATCCGTTGACGCCGATCACCAGTATAACCTGCGGACGGGGGAAAGCCTCGATCTCCAGCGGGCGCGCAACCGGGGCGAGGGTCTTCTCGATCTCCTCCGCGATGATCTCGCGCAGATATTCCTCGGTCAGTTCCTTGTTGTAGCGCCCTTCGGCCAGGCGATCGCGCACGCGCGCGGCCATGGCGGGGCCAAGGTCGCTGACGATCAGCGCCTCCTCGATCTCATCAAGGGTCTGCTCGTCGAGCGCGGCCTTGGTGAAAAGGCCGGTGAGATTGTCGCCGAGCCTGTCGGACGTGCGCTTCAGGCCGCCGAAGAGACGGTCGCGCCAGCTGGTGCCGGTATCAGTCATTATGCTGCCTCTTGCGCGATCAGGGCGCCATTCTCAAGGCCCGTGATGCTTGCGCGGACGATGGAGGAAGGAGCTTGCGCCGATACGAAGCGCACCGGGGCGAAATTTTCGGCATGACCGGTGAGGCCGCTGCGCTCGACCAGCACCGATTGGGTGGTGCCTATCAGGCGGCGCAGCCATGTGTCGCGGCGGGCGGCGCAGGCGTCGCGCAGGCGGGCGGCGCGGGCCTTGATCGTCGCGCGATCCACCTGCGGCATGCGCGCGGCGGGCGTGCCGGTGCGGGGCGAGTAGGGAAAGATATGGCCGTGGACGATATCGCATTCATCGATCAGCGCCAGGCTGTTGGCGAACATGGCATCGTCCTCGGTCGGGAAACCGGCGATGATGTCGGCGCCGATGCTGATGTCGGGCCGGGCGGCCTTCATGCGCTCCACGATGCGGATCGCGTCCGCGCGGGCGTGGCGGCGCTTCATGCGCTTGAGGATCATGTCGTCGCCCGCTTGAAGCGACAGATGCAGGTGCGGCATCATGCGCGGATCGTGCGCGATCAGGTCGAACAGGCGCTCGTCTATCTCTACGCTGTCGATGGAGGAGAGGCGCAGGCGGGGGAGGTCGGGCACCCCTTTCAGGATGCGCTCGATCAGCAGGCCGAGCGACGGGCTGCCGGGCAGATCGGGACCGTAGCTGGTGACATCAACGCCGGTCAGCACGATTTCCCGGTAGCCGGCGTCTACCAGTTGCTTGGCCCTGTCCACCACGGCGCCGGCGGGAACGGAGCGGCTGTTCCCCCGGCCATAGGGGATGATGCAGAAGGTGCAGCGATGATCGCAGCCATTCTGCACTTCCAGAAAGGCGCGGGCATGGTCGGCGAAGGCGGACGCCATATGCGGCGCGGTGTCGCGCACGGCCATGATGTCGGAGACGCGGACTTTCTCCACCACGGGGGCAAAGGACGTGGCCTCCATCTTCTCCCGGTTGCCGATCACGCCATCCACTTCCGCCATGGCGGCGAAGGTCTGGGGTTCGGTCTGGGCGGCGCAGCCGGTGACGAGGATGCGGGCGTCAGGGCGCTCCCGCTTCGCCCGGCGGATCGCCTGACGCGTCTGGCGAACCGCTTCGGCGGTCACGGCGCAGCTGTTGACGACGATCAGGTCGTCCTGACCGCGCGCCATATCCCGGATCGCCTCGCTCTCCGCGATGTTGAGGCGGCAGCCCATGGTGATGATGTCGGGGCCGGCCATGGCGGTCAGAAACGGGACCAGTCGGCCTCGCCGTCGAAGACATGGGTGGCGGGGCCGGTCATCTGGATTGTGCCGCCCGGCGCCCAGTCGATGACGAGGTCGCCGCCCGGCAGGCTGACGGTGACGGGACCGCTCATCAGCTTGCGGCGGATGGCGGCGACGGCGGTGGCGCAGGCGCCCGTGCCGCAAGCGCGCGTCAGGCCCGCGCCGCGTTCCCACACGACGAGGCGGATATGATTGTCGCCCACGACCTGCGCGAAATTGACGTTCACGCGTGCCGGGAACAGCGGATCATGCTCGATCAGCGGGCCGAGACGGTCGAAGTTCACACCGTCCAGATCGTCCACGAAGAAGATGACATGCGGGTTGCCGACATTGACTGCGGCAGGCGCGGGCAGATCTTCCCAACTGGCGCTCATGCTCAGCGTGTCCATGGGGTAGGCGAGCGGGATCGCGTCCCAGTCGAAGCGCGGGGCGCCCATGTCGACGCTGGCCCCGCCATCGACGCCCTTCGCATCGAGCAGGCCCGCCTTCGTGCGGATCAGTACGTCGCGGCCGACGAACAGGGGGACGCAGCGGGTCGCGTTGCCGCACGCTTCCACTTCGCTGCCGTCGGCGTTGAAAATCTGCATCGACACGTCGGCGTCGTCGCTTTCGCCGATCAGGATCAACTGGTCGCAGCCGATCCCGGCATGGCGATCGGCTATGGCGCGTGCGCGTGCCTCCGTCATCTCGATGGCGCTGTCACGCGCGTCGATCACGACGAAGTCGTTGCCCAGGCCATGCATCTTCGAGAAACGTCCCATGGGCGGGCATGTAGTGGGAAAGCGACAAGAGCGCTAGGGGGGTGCGTGTAACGTCTTGGTTGACGTTTTGCACTGCGTAACCTATAGCGTTACATATGGAGATCGAAAGCATCGCGCACAAAGGGCTGCGCCGCTTTTTCGAGACGGGCAATGCCAAGGGCTTGGTCGGCGACGTTGCGAGGCTGCGAAAAATGCTGGCTTTCATCGATGCGGCCACATCTCTGGAGATATTGTCACAACCGCCCAATCATGGGCTACACCCTCTCACTGGTGATCGGGCCGGGACATGGGCGATGACGGTGACGCGCAACTGGCGGCTGACATTTCGTTTCAATGAAGCGGGCGCACTGATCGATATGGATTTGGAGGATTACCATGGTGCTTAAGATGCACGCATCGCTGGCGGTTCATCCCGGCGACTGGCTCAGGACGGAGATTGTCGAGGCGCATGGCCTGAAGGTGGGCGATGTGGCCAATCATCTGGGCGTCACGCGCCAGACGGTCAGCCGCCTGCTCAACCAACGCCAGGATTTGACGGCGGACATGGCGATCCGTTTCGAGAAGCTATTCGGTATCGACGCCGATACGCTGATGCGGATGCAGGCGCGCCATGCCCTTTCTGTGGCGCGCCAACATGCCGACGAGTTGGCGGTCAAGCCGCTGGCGGCCTGATCACCGAGCGACAGCCGCCCGCCTCTGCCCATAGAGGAAGTACACCGCCAACCCAATCGCATTCCAGATTGCGCAGGCGATGATGGTCTTCATCGGCAGGCTCATGAACAGATAGGCGCAACCCGCGACCGCGCCGATCCCCACGAACCAGGCGGCCGGGGTGCGGAAGGGACGCTTGAGGTCCGGCGCACGCTTGCGCAGGACGAGGAGGCAGAGGCCCACGGCGGTGAAGGCGATCAGCGTACCGGCATTCGCCAGCGCGGCGATCTCGTCGATGGGCAGGACGCCGGCGATGATCGACACCAGTGCGGCGGTGACCAGCGTGATGCGGGCGGGGGTGCCGCGCTTTGAAATGCGGGCCAGCGATTGCGGCAGGAAGCCGTCGCGCGCCATCACCAGAAAGATGCGGCTCTGGCCATAGAGGAAGCCGAGTAGCACGGTGGGCAAAGCGATCACGGCGGCGATGGCGACGATGCGGGCGATGCCGCCCTGTCCCATTTCCCGCAAGATCAGCGCCAGCGGTTCCGGGCTGTCGGCGAAGCGGGTGAAGGGCAGGGCGCCGATCGCGGCGGCGGCGACGAGGACGTAGATGATCGTGCAGACGATCAGCGATCCGACGATCCCGATAGCCAGATCGCGGTCGGGATTCTTGGCCTCTTCTGCGGCCGTCGAGATGGCGTCGAAGCCGTAAAAGGCGAAGAAGATGATCGCGGCGGCGGCCATGACGCCGCGCTCTACCCCGTCCGGCCCCATATGCTTGGCAAAGCCAAAGGGCATGAAGGGTTCGAGATTCTGCGCGTCGAAGGCCGGCAGAGCATATGCGACGAACAGGCTGAGCGTCACGATCTTGATAAGGACGAGGATGGTGTTGAGGCGGGCGCTTTCGCGTGTGCCGAACATCAGCAGGCCTGCGACCACGGCGATGATGAAGATGGCGGGCAGGTTGATCGCGCCGCCCAGTTCCGGCCCCTTCGTCAACAGTTCCGGGAAGCCCAGCGGCGTCAGCAGCGGCGCCGCATAGCCCGACCAGCCGACCGCGACGGTCGACACGACCAGGCTATATTCCAGGATCAGCGACCAGCCGACGATCCAGGCGATGCCTTCGCCGAGCACGACATAGGAATAGCTGTAGGCGCTGCCCGCCGCCGGCATCATGGTGGACAATTCCGCATAAGCAAGCGCGGCGCAGGCGCAGATCGCGCCGGCAATGGCGAAGGAAAGCAGGACGGCGGGGCCGGCGCGGTCCGCGCCGACGCCGATCAGCGTGAGGATGCCGGTGCCGACGATCGCGCCGACGCCCAGCGCCAGCAGATGCGGCCAGGACAGGGTGCGTGCCATCTGATGGCCTGCCTCCTTGGGCATCATTGCCTCCATCGGCTTCCGGCGTGTCCAGCTCATGATTTTCGGCTCCCCTTTTGCTCTGTCGACGGCGTGTGCTGGCGCAAAGTGGAAAGCTGCGCAAGCGTCGGGCGGTGGCGAGACGGCTTGTTGCAGGATTGGGCGGGGATGCTGTGCGAATCTTGCTTGGTGCCGGCAGACGGAGCAATGACGGTGGAGAGAGGGGGTGGAAACCCTGCATAAACGAGTCGCGGCCGTCATGCCGCCGAAGTTCATTCTGGTGCCGGTCATGTCGCGTGGCGGTGAATGGAAGTACGGTCTTTGCGGGCCAAATATGGCCGTCCTTCACCCAGATCCCCTGCTGTCCTACAATGCTTCAATCTGCTATCCCGCCCACAGCTGTTCGCATCGTGGACGCTGTCCACTCGCACGATATTAAATTTCCGACATTTGTCATATAATGTCGAAATCTGCGGGAAATGTGGGAAGTTAAGGTGCCGCTCTCCTATTTTTAGAGCCGCCGCGTGTCACTCCTCCGCCATGTCCGCTCCAGGCGCTGCATCCACCCATCGCCGCGCGACGGCATAGTCATGGCCGGCGCGCAGGAAGGCGGCGATGGCCTTTTCCCGCTGTTTCTGGTCGAGCGGCGCGGTCGCATAGGGGCCGACGCGCTTGCGCCGGGCGAAGCGGTCGGCGGCGCTCCAGGCGTCCTTGCGGGTCTGGGCGTCGGCCTGCTCGCGGTCGCCCTCCGCGATCCCGGCGGCGCGCAATTCCTCCTCGACCCGCCGTGCGCCATAGCCGCGCCGACCGAGCGAAGCGCTCTTCATCACCGCATAGCCGGCATCGTCGATATAGTTGAGTTCGACGAAGCGGTCGGCCAGCGCTTCCGGATCGGCGGGCTGTTCACCGCCCCAGCCGCGCTCGCGCAGCTTGCGGTTCAGATAGGTCAGCAACTTGCCCCGGCTGGTGGCGAAGCGCGTGACATGGCGCAGCGCCAGGTCGCGCAGCGATTCCTCGTCAAGCGGCGGAGGGAGGCGTTTCCCGGTCATATCGTGCCTCAATGCCCGATACGCCATGTTTATGCCACAGTCGGGCCGGAATTTTACCGCGCCTTGTCGGCTATTAAGCGACGCTGGAATGGAATAGGCGGTGCATCTGGCGGTCAAAGCTGCTAGCGGCCCCGCTTTCACAAGTTTTAAGACATTGGGTGAAACCAATATGACGGGTTCGCAAGAGATGATGGCACCGACGCCGACCAATGATGATCTGCCGCGCCGCTTCTCCGATTTCGAGACGCTGGGCGAGGCGCTGGACTATGCGGCGCGCGGCAAGCGCGGCCTGAATTTCCACGATGCGCGTGGCAATCTGGCGCGGCCCTATCCGTTCAGCGAGCTGCGCGCCGACGCGATTGCCTGCGCTCATCGTCTGATCGCCCATGGCGTCAAGCCCGAAGACCGTGTGGCGCTGGTCGCCGAAACCGGCATGGATTTCGCCCAGCTCTTCTTCGGCATCGTCTATGCCGGCGCCTGGCCGGTGCCGCTGCCGCTGCCGACCAGCTTCGGCGGCAAGGAAAGCTATATCGACCAGCTGAACGTCCAGCTGTCGAGCTGCGACCCGATGCTTTTCCTCTTCCCCAAGGAGCTGGAGGAAATGGCGGGCGAATCCGGTCGCCAGAAGAATGTCGAAAGCATCGCGTTCGAAGATTTCATCGCCCGCGACGTGATCCCCGCCGACCTGCCGCAGGCCAGGGGCGAGGAAATCGCCTATCTGCAATATTCCAGCGGTTCGACCCGCTTCCCGCATGGCGTCGCGGTCACGCACCATGCACTGCTCAGCAATCTGTCGGCGCACAGCCATGGGATGCAGGTACAGGACAGCGATCGCTGCATCAGCTGGCTGCCCTGGTATCATGACATGGGCCTGGTCGGCTGCTTCCTGTCGGTCGTCGCCAATCAGGTGTCGACCGATTATATGAAGACCGAGGATTTTGCCCGCCGTCCGCTGGCCTGGCTGGACCTGATCAGCCGCAACACCGGCACCTCGATCAGCTATTCGCCGACCTTCGGCTACGATATCTGCGCCCGCCGCATGTCGAGCCAGACCAAGGCGCAGGATCGCTTCGACCTGTCGCGCTGGCGGCTTGCGGGCAATGGCGCGGACATGATCCGCCCCGACGTGATGCAGAGCTTCGTCGACGCCTTTGCCGACGCCGGCTTCAGTCCCAAGGCGTTCCTGCCGAGCTACGGTCTGGCCGAAGCGACGCTGGCCGTCACCATCATGCCGCCGGGCGAAGGCATCATCGTCGAACTGGTCGAGGAAACCGACCTGTCGGGCGGCGATGCGCCCGAAGGCCGTCCGCAGCGTTTCCGATCGATCGTCAATTGCGGCAAGCCCGCCAAGGACATGATCGTGGAAATCCGCGACGAGGATGGTGGCCTGATGAACGAGCGTCAGATCGGCAAGGTGTGGACCACCGGGCCGAGCCTGATGGTCGGCTATTTCCGCGATCAGGAAGCGACCGACGCCTGCATGGCAGACGGCTGGCTGGACACGGGCGACATGGGCTATCTCAGCGACGGCTATCTCTACATTGTCGGCCGCGCCAAGGACATGATCATCATCAACGGCAAGAACCACTGGCCGCAGGATATCGAATGGGCGGTGGAGCAGCTGCCCGGCTTCAAGCAGGGCGATATCGCCGCCTTCGCGATCACCACGCCGGGTGGCGAGGAAGCGCCTGCGGTGCTGGTCCATTGCCGCACCTCGGACAATGAGGAGCGTTCGCGCCTGCGCGACCAGATTCGCGAGCGAGTCCGCGCCATCACCGGCATGAACTGCGTCGTCGAGCTGGTGCCGCCGCGTACCCTGCCGCGCACCAGTTCGGGCAAGCTCAGCCGGTCGAAGGCGCGCAACCTCTATCTGACCGGCGAGATCCGTCCCTACGACATCGCCGCCTGACGGCTTGTAAATCGATGAAGCGCCCGGCAGCGATGCTCGGGCGCTTTTTCATGCCTGCAATTGCCGCTCCACCTGCGTCCAAAGCGAGGCGAAGGCCTGCGCCGGGGGCGAGGTGGGGGCGAAGGCGCCCAGCGGCTTGCGGCGCACCGTCATCTGCTCGATCGTGCTGGCCATCGGAATCGCGTGCCAGTTCGACTGGTTTTCCAGCGCCGTGCGGTGGAGGCTGCGGCGGCGGTCGACCATCGAATAGACCGGCAGGATCGGCGCATGATTGCCGCCACGTTGGACCAGATAGCGGGCGACTTCCCCCATGGCGCGCTGCGACAGCGGGGAGGGGATGACCGGGATGACGATCAGGTCGGCGGCGCGCAGCACCTGTTCGCTGGTTTCGGTCAGGCCCGGCGGGCAATCGAGGATGATCCGGTCATAATCGCGGCCCAGACTCTCGATCAGTTTGGCCAGCCGCTTCTTCTTGTCCATCTCGCGGAACAGATGGTCGAGGCCGCGCAGCGAGGTGTCGGCGGCGATCAGGTCCAGCCCCGGCACGGTGGATGGCTGGATGAGTTTCCGCACCTCCACATCCTTGCTGAAGATCGCCTGCGCCGCGTCCCGGCTGGTCATGTCGGTGGAGATCAGCCAGCTCGACGCCGCCTGCGGATCGAGATCCCAGAGCAGCGTTCGCCGCTTCGAGATGCAGGCCGATGCCCATGCGAGGTTGATCGCGAAGGTGGTCTTACCCACGCCGCCCTTGAGGCTGTAGACGGCGATGGTCGCCAATGCCGGTTCCTTTGCCATGAAGGAGGAGGCTAGTTTTTCCTCCCGCCAAAGCAAGCGCTCAAATCACCCCGTCGTTACATGAGTGTGACAAAAAACCGTTTAGGCGGCGATCGATTGCGAAGGCCGGACCGTCACGGCGATCGCCTTGTAGGCGGGCGTCCCGCTGGCCTCGTCATGCGCGTCGAGCGCCACCAGACAGTTGGCTTCGGGATAATAGGCCGCGATGGAGCCGCGCGCGATGTCGTGGCGGATCGCCACCACGCCGGGCATGACGCGGCCGGGGCCGGCGACCACATCGACCCGGTCGCCATGGGCGATGCCAATCGCCGCCATGTCGGCTTCATGCATGAACAGCACGTCGCGCCGGCCCGTAATGCCGCGATAGCGATCGTTTAGGCCATAGATGGTGGTGTTATACTGGTCGTGGCTGCGCAGCGTCGTCAGCGTCAGCAATCCGTCCGTCTTGCCGTCATCCTCATCCATGCCGGTCGCGACCAGGAAATGGGCCTTGCCGTCCGGCGTGTTCCAGACCCGTTCCGATGGGCCGATGGTCAGGCGAAAGCCGCCCGGCACCCGGACGCGTCGGTTATAGTCGCGGAAATCGGGATAGACCGCCTCGATCGCGTCACGGATATGGTCGTAATTCGCTACCAGCCCGTCCCAGTCGATATTGTCCGCGTCCAGTGTCGCCTTGGCGATGCCGGCGATGATCGCCGGTTCGGAGCGAAGGTCGGCGGCCGCGGGCTTCAGCCGACCGCGCGAGGCATGCACCATCGACATGCTATCCTCGACCGTGACCCACTGCGGTCCACCGGCCTGCATATCGAGTTCGGTCCGGCCGAGGCAGGGCAGGATGATCGTCTCCCTGCCGGGCGCCAGGCAGGATCGGTTGAACTTGGTCAGCACATGGACGGCCATGTCCAGCTGCCGGAAGGCAGCAAAGCAGGCCTGCGGATCGGGCATCGCCACGGCCAGATTGCCGCCCAGCGCGATCAGGGCACGGGATTCGCCCGCCTGCATCGCCTTCACCGCCTCGACCGCATTATGGCCATGCTTGCGCGGGCTGGCGATGCCGAACCGGGCGTCGAGCCGGGCCAGCATCGCCTCGCCCGGTATTTCGGTAATCCCGACCGTCCGGTCGCCCTGCACATTGCTGTGGCCGCGCAGGGGGCAGATGCCCGCGCCGCGCTTGCCCATATTGCCGCGCAACAGCAGGAGGTTGGCCAGTTGCTGCACATTCTGCGTGCCATGGCGATGTTGCGTGATGCCCATGCCATAGCAGATGATGACCCGCTCCGACCGGGCGTAGATATCGGTCATGCTCTCGATCGCGGCGCGGGACAGGCCCGATGGCCGTTCGATTTCGTCCCACGTCATCGCCTCGACATCAGCTCGCAGCGCGTCGATGCCGACCGTATGCTCTGCGATGAATCCCCGATCGAGCAGGCCGCCGCCGCCCGCCGCCAGATCGAGCGCGTCGGTGGCGAACAGCGCCTTCATCATGCCCTTCAGCATCGCCATATCGCCGCCGACCTTCACCTGATGATAGGCGGAGGCCAGTTGCGTCGCACCGGTCGAAAGCATTTCGGTGGGGTGCTGGGGCGACTTGAAGCGTTCCAGCCCGCGCTCGCGCAGCGGATTGGCGACGATGATCGGCACGCCGCGCCGGGCGGCCGTCGCCAGCGTCGACAACATGCGCGGATGGTTGGTGCCGGGATTGTGGCCGATGCAGAAGATCGCGTCGGCATGGTCGAAATCCTCCAGCGTCACCGTGCCCTTGCCGATGCCGATCGACTTGGGCAGGCCGACGCTGGTGGCCTCGTGGCACATGTTTGAGCAGTCGGGGAAATTGTTGGTGCCATATGCGCGGGCCAGCAACTGGTAGAGGAAGGCGGCCTCGTTCGATGCCCGGCCCGAACAGTAGAATTCCGCCTGATCGGCATGATCGAGCGCCCGAAGCCCGGCACCGATGCGGGCGAAGGCGTCGTCCCATGCGATCGGCACATAATGGTCGCTGTCGGGGTCGTAGCGCAGCGGCTGGGTCAGCCGGCCGGCATCTTCCAGGTCGTGGTCGGTCCACTCCCAGAGCTGCGATACGCTGTGCGCGGCGAAGAAATCGGGATCGACGCGTTTGACGGTCGCCTCCCATGTCACCGCCTTGGCGCCATTCTCGCAAAATTCGAAGGAGGATGTATGGCGCGGGTCCGGCCAGGCGCAGCCGGGGCAGTCGAAGCCGTCCGGCTGGTTCATCTGGAGCAGCGCGCGCGTGTCCGTGCTGGCGCCCATCTGGTCGCGGATGGCGATCGCCACCGCCCGAAGCGCACCCCAGCCGCCGGCCGGCCCGTCATAGGGCGCGACGCCTTCGACCCTGGCTTCGGTCTGCTCGTCGGACTGGTCGGTGGCCATGGGCAATCTCCCTATATGTGCAAGGAGATATAGGGACGGTCATCGGCAAGCGCGAGCTGGAACCGTCCCTTCGTTTCGCTTAAAGACGCGACATCGCGGTTACAGAATGTCCCGCGCCTTTTCCGGCGGGCGGGCGATGACGGCGCCCTTGCCGGTGATGACGATCGGACGTTCGATCAGGATGGCATGCTGCGCCATCGCGTCCAGCACCGCCGTGTCGTCGCTGGTGTCGAGGCCGATTTCCTTGACCACGGTTTCGCCCTTGCGCACCGCTTCGGACGGGCGGACGCCCGCCCTGGCCAGCACCGCCTCGATCTCCGCGCGGGCAGGCGGGGTCTTCAGATATTCGAAGACCTCCACCTCGACGCCCGGCGTTTCCTCTAGGATCGCCAGCGCCTGCCGCGACTTGGAGCAGCGGGGATTATGCCAGATGATGGCTTTCACTGGCCGTCCTGCTTGGCTAACCACTCTTCCAGCCACTTGATGGTATAGTTGCCATCGAGGAATTCCGGATCGCGCAACAATGCCTGATGCAGCGGGATGGTGGTCTTCATCCCCTCGATCACATATTCCTCCAGCGCGCGGCGCAGGCGCATGATCGCGCCCTCGCGGGTGCGGCCATAGACGATCAGCTTGCCGATCATGGAATCGTAATAGGGCGGCACCTTATAGCCCTGATACAGGCCGCTATCGACGCGGACGTGCATGCCGCCCGGAACATGATAGCTGGTGACGGTGCCCGGCGACGGCGCGAAGGTCCGGGGATCTTCGGCGTTGATGCGGCATTCGATCGCATGGCCGGTGAAGCGGATGTCTTCCTGCGCGACCGAGAGCGGCTTGCCTTCGGCGACGCGGATCTGTTCGCGCACCAGGTCGAGGCCGGTGATCATCTCCGTCACCGGATGTTCCACCTGAAGGCGGGTGTTCATCTCGATGAAGTAGAATTCGCCATTTTCCCACAGGAATTCGATCGTGCCGGCGCCGCGATAGCCCATGTCGGCCATCGCCTTGGCGCAGATGCTGCCGATCCGCTCACGCTCGGCCTGCGACAGGACGGGCGAGGGGGCTTCTTCCAGCACCTTCTGGTGACGGCGCTGTAGCGAACAGTCGCGTTCGCCCAGGTGAATGGCGTTGCCATTGCCGTCGCCGAACACCTGGATTTCGATGTGGCGCGGATTGCCGAGATATTTCTCGATATAGACGGTGGCGTCGCCGAACGCGGCCTTCGCTTCCGAACCTGCCTGCTGCATCAGCGTTTCGAGGCTGTCGGGCGAGGTACAGACCTTCATGCCACGACCACCGCCGCCTGATGCCGCCTTGATGATGACGGGATAACCCGCCGCCTCGGCAATCGCCTTGGCTTCCTCGACATCGCTGACTGCGCCGTCTGACCCCGGAACGAGCGGCAGGCCGAGCGCGCCGGCGGTGCGCTTCGCCTCGATCTTGTCGCCCATGGTGCGGATATGTTCAGGCTTGGGACCGACGAAGGCCAGCCCATGCGCTTCCACGATTTCGGCGAACTTGGCGTTTTCCGACAGGAAGCCGTAACCGGGATGGATAGCGTCCGCGCCGCTGATTTCCGCCGCCGAAATGATCGCAGCGATGTTCAGATAGCTGTCCTTGGCCGCGGGCGGCCCGATGCAGATCGCCTCGTCGGCGAGGCGCACATGCATGGCGTCGGCGTCGGCGGTGGAGTGTACCGCAACGGTCTTGATGCCCATTTCATGGCAGGCGCGGTGGATGCGGAGCGCGATCTCGCCGCGATTGGCGATCAGCAGTTTCTCGATGGCCATAAGCGGTCCGGGCCTTATTCGATCACGATCAGCGGCTGGTCATATTCGACCGGCTGGCCGTTATCGACCAGTACCGCCTTGACCGTGCCGGCGGTCGGCGCGGTGATCGCGTTCATGACCTTCATCGCTTCGACGATCAGGATGGTTTCGCCGGCGGCGACCTGCGCGCCCACGCGGGCGAAGGGCGCGGCGCCCGGTTCGGCCGACAGATAGGCGGTGCCGACGATCGGCGACTTGACCACATTGCCCGAAGGCAGGGCGGCGTCGGCAGCGGGCGCGGCAGGCGCTGCGGCGGCCACCGGCGCGGCGACGGGTGCAGCGGTCGGCGCAGCGGCATAGACGGGCGCGGCGGCCGAAGCGGCCTTGCGCGCGACGCGGATCTTGCGATCGCCGTCCTCGACCTCGATTTCGGTGAGATTGGTGTCGTCCAGAAGCGCTGCGAGATCGCGCACCAGCTGCACGTCCACCTGCATTGCGCCCTTTTCTTGTTTGTCGGTCATGTGAAGTCCCTGGCCGGTGAATGTCGTTTCTTGTGCCCGCGCCTATGCGTATTTACGGCAAAGCGCAACTTTCGTGCGTCGAGTTACAGTTCCAGCGCGGCTTCCAGCGCCAGCATGTAGGACATCGGGCCGAAACCCGCGATGGTGCCCTTGGCCGCCATGCCGACATAGCTTTTGTGGCGGAAAGGCTCGCGTGCGTGCGGGTTCGACAGGTGAATCTCGATCACCGGCACGCTGATGCCCTTGATCGCGTCATGCAGTGCGATCGACGTGTGGGTATAGGCGCCGGGGTTGATGATGACGGCGTGCGCGCCCTGCGCATGCGCTTCCTGCAACCAGTCGACCAGATAGCCTTCATGGTTGGACTGGCGGAAGACGATCTCCACATGGGCGCGGCTGGCGACATCCTCCATGCGTTCGGCAATATCGTCCAGTGTGTCATAGCCGTAAATTTCCGGCTCGCGGGTACCGAGCATGTTGAGGTTGGGACCGTTAAGGACATAGATTTTGCGCGCGTCGGTCAAGGCCACCCCCTAATGCTGTTGCGACCGGGGCAGGGCCGCCCCTATATGCGCCACGATCCTTAGCCCTTCCGGTCTCGCCTAGTCGAGACATCTTCTCAAGTTCGGGACAGCGCAGTGAGCACAGACGGCACCATCTCCATCCACATCAATGGCGAGCATCGCCGCATCCGTGACGGTCTGACGCTGGCCGAACTGGCGAGCGAACTGGGCTTCGTGCCGGAAAAGGTGGCGGTGGAGCGCAATCTGGAAGTCGTGCCGCGTTCGATCCTGGCGCAAGTCAAGGTCGAGGATGGCGACGAACTGGAAATCGTGCATTTTGTCGGCGGCGGCGACGTGTCCGCGATCGATGAGGACAGTTGGAGCGTGGCGGGCAAGACCTTCCGCTCGCGCCTGATCGTCGGCACCGGGAAATATAAGAGTTTCGAGCAGAATGCCGCAGCGGTCGAGGCGTCGGGGGCGGAGATCGTCACGGTGGCGGTGCGCCGCGTCAATGTCAGCGATCCCAAGGCGCCGATGCTGACCGACTATATCGATCCCAAGAAGATCACCTATCTGCCCAACACCGCAGGCTGCTTCACCGGCGAGGATGCGATCCGCACCTTGCGGCTGGCGCGGGAAGCGGGCGGATGGGAACTGGTGAAACTGGAGGTGCTGGGCGAGGCGCGTACCCTTTATCCCGACATGGTGGAAACGCTGCGCGCAACCGAAGTGCTGGCGAAGGAAGGCTTCAAGCCGATGGTCTATTGCGTCGACGATCCGATCGCGGCCAAGCGGCTGGAGGATGCGGGCGCGGTCGCGATCATGCCGCTGGGCGCGCCGATCGGATCGGGCCTCGGCATCCAGAACAAGGTCACGATCCGCCTGATCGTGGAAGGTACGAAGCTGCCCGTGCTGGTCGACGCGGGCGTGGGCACGGCATCGGAGGCGACGGTGGCGATGGAACTGGGCTGCGCTGGCGTGCTGATGAACACGGCCATTGCCGAAGCGAAGGATCCAATCCTGATGGCCGCCGCGATGAAGGCGGGCGTGGAAGCGGGCCGTATGGCCTATCGCGCCGGGCGCATGGGCAAGCGCATGTATGCCGACCCGTCCAGCCCGCTCGCCGGGCTGATCTAAAGGTCGAGCCTGCTTGCCCGGTCGAAGATGGCGAGTACCAGCGGGTCGGCTTCGGCGGCGCGGACGGCGACGTGGAAGTCGACCGGCGGCATCGCCGGGGCGCCGGGCACCGGCACCAGCCGTCCGTCCGTCATCTGCTGCCGCACCATAGGCTGGGGGAAGATGCCGATCCCGCCGCCCTCCAGCACGATGTCGATCATGGTGCGGACATTGTTGCAGAGGTTGAGCGGGCAGTCGGCCAGGTCCGACGCAGCGATCGCCTCCTTCATGATGCGATAGAGTGGCGAGAGATTCGAGAGCGACCAGATCGGCGTCCTGGGCGCGGCGACGGTCGACGGGCAGGACAGCCAGAGCAGGTCGACGCTGCCGATGGGGGCGGTGCGCAGCATCGGATGGGCGATCTGCCCGGCAGCGAAAGCAAGGTCGGCATGGCCCGACGCGAGTTGCTGGATCAGGTCGGCGGTCAGGGCGATGTCGACCTCCAGGCTGACCTGCGGCAGGTCGCGGCCCAGCGCTGCGACGAAGCCGGGCAGGCAACTGGCCGCCGCAATCTCGCCCGCGCCGATGCGGATGATGCCGGTCGCGCCCGATATGTCGCTGCATCCCATCAGCACCCCCTGGAATCGCGCCCAGAGCGGCTCGCTCTCCCGCACCAGTTCGCGGCCCGCCGGGGTGAGCGCCATCGTCCGTCCCTCGCGCCGGAACAGCGCGGTGCCGAGATGGTTTTCGAGTTCGCGCACACGCGCGGAAATGGCGGGCTGGGTGGTGTTCAGACGCGCCGCTGCCGCCGCGAAAGTGCCCAGCCGGGCGATCCAGAGCAGCGTTTCCAGATGGTAGAAGGCGATGCGATTGATAGACATTGTTTGGGTTTAACCGAAAAAACAAATCATTGGTATTGATCGGTCCAGCTGCATAGAACGGTGTGAACTTTCAAAAGGATGGATGCCGATGGTCAAGAAGCTCTACCCCGATGCCGCGGCCGCTCTGGAGGGACTTCTCTTCGACGGGATGCAGATTTGCGCGGGCGGTTTCGGCCTGTGCGGCATTCCCGAGCGGCTGATCGACGCGATTCGCGATTCGGGCGTGAAGGATCTGACGATCGCCTCCAATAATGCCGGCATCGACGGCGAAGGGCTGGGCAAGCTGCTGCGCACGCGTCAGGTCAAGAAGATGATCTCCTCCTATGTCGGCGAGAACAAGGAGTTCGAGCGGCAATATCTGGCCGGTGAGTTGGAGGTGGAATTCTGTCCGCAGGGGACGCTGGCCGAACGCTGCCGCGCCGGCGGCGCCGGTATCCCCGGCTTCTACACCAAGACCGGCGTCGGCACGCAGGTGGCCGAGGGCAAGGAAGTGAAGAGCTTCGACGGCCAGGATTACATCCTGGAGCGCGGCATCTTCGCCGATATCGCGATCATCAAGGGCTGGAAGGCCGACGAGAGTGGCAACCTGATCTTCCGCAAGACCGCCCGCAATTTCAACCAGCCGATGGCGACCGCCGCGAAGGTTTGCATCGCCGAAATCGAGGAAGTGGTCCCGACCGGCAGCCTCGATCCCGATGCGATCCATCTGCCGGGCATCTACGTCAAGCGCATGATCGTGGGCGCACCTTACGACAAGAAAATCGAGTTCCGGACGACGCGGGCGCGGGAAGCGGCCTGATGTCCATTAGGATGCGCGGGTTTTCGGCGCTGCTGTTGGTGCCGCTCGCCGCTTGTGCGACCACGACACCTCCGGCGGCGACAGTGGCAGCACCGTCCGCCGGCAATCCGCCCGCCGGGATGCAATATCTTTACGGATCGGGCGAGGGCGCCGCGATCTCGGTACAAGCCTGGCATGGGCTGCTGGCCTATGTGGCGACAAAGGTGAAGGCGCGACCGGCTGACAGTGTGGTGCTGGCGAAAGGTTCGACGCTTGCTGCGCCGAAATTCCTGCCCTGCGGCGACAAGCCCTTTGCGGCGGTGTTCGACGTGGACGAGACGGTGATGCTCAACACCGGCTATGAATATCATGATGCAAGGACCGGCAAGGGCTTCGACGCTGCCGCGTGGGACGCGTGGGAGAAGACCGGCGAGGGCGCGGTCGGGCCGGTGCCGGGCGCGGACCATGTGCTGGAAGCGCTGCGCAATCTGGGCGTGACGGTGATCTTCAATACCAACCGGTCGGCCGCGAATGCCGATGCGACTGCCCGCGCGATCAAGGCGGCAGGGCTTGGCGATGCGGTGCATGGCCAGACGCTCTATCTCAGCGGTGACGATGCCATGGGATCGCGCAAGGACGGGCGCCGCTGGACGATATCCGGCAAATATTGCGTCATCGCCATGGGCGGCGACCAACTCGGCGATTTTTCCGACCTGTTCAACGCCGATCAGCCGGTGCCGGCCCGCCGCGCCGCGACCATGCAACTGCCGATCGCGGGTCTGTGGGGCAATGGCTGGTTCGTGCTGCCCAACCCCGTCTATGGCAGCGGCCTCAAGGGCGGGTTTGACGACATATTTCCGATGGACAAGAGGTGGGCACCGCCCGCCATAGGGGAGAAATAATATGCCCTGGACTCGTGACGAGATGGCCGCGCGCGCGGCGAAGGAGCTCAAGGACGGCTTCTATGTGAACCTGGGCATCGGCATTCCGACGCTGGTGGCGAACCATATTCCCGATGGCGTGGAAGTGACGCTCCAGTCCGAGAACGGGATGCTGGGCATCGGGCCTTTCCCCTATGAGGGCGAGGAGGATGCCGACCTGATCAACGCGGGCAAGCAGACGATCAGCGAATTGCCGCAATCGGCCTATTTCTCCAGCGCCGACAGCTTCGCGATGATCCGTGGCGGGCATATCGACCTGACCGTCCTGGGTGCGATGGAAGTCGCGGAAAATGGCGACATCGCCAATTGGATGATCCCCGGCAAGATGATCAAGGGGATGGGCGGCGCCATGGATCTGGTCGCCGGCGTCAAGAAGATCATCGTCGTCATGGAGCACACGTCCAAGAATGGCGACGCCAAGTTCATCCCGGCCTGCACCCTGCCGCTGACCGGCAAGAATGTGGTCGACATGATCGTCACCGACCTCTGCGTCTTCCAGCGTTCCGACCATGACAGCCCGTTCCGGCTGGTCGAACTGGCGCCGGGCGTGACGGCGGAGGAAGTCGCTGCTAAGACGACCGCCCATTACACCAGCTAAGGGCAGCCCATGAGCCTCGACGGCACCTATGACGACGCCAATGTCTTTGCCCTGATCCTTCAGGGCAAGATCCCGTCGACCAAGCTGTACGAGGATGACACCACCTTCGCCTTCCTCGACATCATGCCGCAGACCAGGGGGCATGCGCTGGTGATTTCCAAATGGTCGAAGGCGCGCAACCTTCTGGAGATCGAGGATGAGGCGCTGGCGCAGGTGATGGCGACCACGAAGAAGGTCGCCACCGCCATTCGCAAGGCGATCGATCCCGACGGCATCCAGATCGCCCAGTTCAACGGCGCGCCGGCGGGGCAGACCATCTTCCACCTGCACGTCCATATTCTGCCGCGTTGGGAGGGCGATCCCAAGGGCTTTGCTGTACACGGCCATGGCGCGCAGGCGGATGGAGCGCAATTGCAGGCGCTGGCCGAAGAGATTCGCGCGCAGTTCTGATGCCTCTTTTCCTTGTGATCGGCTTGCGGGACAGGCGCTGACATGGCCTTGCGTCCCTTCAATGCACCCGGCGCGCGGCTGGCGCTGCGGACCAAGCGCGCGAGCGAACGGTTCATGGGCAAGCGTGGCGAAAGCGAGGTTGTCCTCGACCTTTCGCGGCTATTGTCGCGCGCGTTTCACCCCGCGCCGACCGGGATCGACCGGGTCGAATATGTCTATGCCCGCGAATTGCTGGAGCGGATACCCGATCGGCTGTCCTTCGCCGCGGTACATCCCGCCGGCGGCTACTATGGCCGTTTGAGCAGCGCAGCGGTCCGCCAGTTCCTGGCCTTTACGGCAGCGAAATGGCGCAATGCCCGTTCCGCCGATGCGGGAGAAAGTCGAGCGGCAGTGGTTCGTCACATGTTCGCGACCCGACCCCGGCCGGTGCCGCGCGCCACGGGGCCACGCATCTATCTTCAGGTGTCGCCGCACCATCTGGACAATCATGACCAGGTAGGCGCCATCCTGCGGGCCGAGGGCGCGAAGCTGGTGACGCTGGTCCACGATGTCATTCCGCTCAGCCATCCCGAATATGCCCGGCCGCAGGGCGCGGACGAGCACCGCAAGCGCGTGCGCACGATCGACAGTTACGCAACCGGGATCATCGGCAACAGCCAGGCGACGATCGATGCGCTGGAACCGCATCTGAAGAGGGGGCTGGACGGCCGCGCGGTGCGGGTCGCCCATTTCGGTGCCGATGCGCCCGACATTTTCGGCGCGCCGGACGAAGACCTGCCGACGCGGCCCTATTTCGTCTATATCTCGACCATCGAACCTCGGAAGAACCATCTGCTGCTGCTCAACATCTGGCGGCGGCTGGTGGAGGAGCAGGGCGATGCCGCGCCGGTGCTGGTACTCGTCGGGCGGCGCGGCTGGGAAAATGAGAATGTCGTCGACATATTGGAGCGTGCCGAGGCACTGCGCGGCCATGTGATCGAGGCGGGTGAAGTGTCCGACAACCGGATGCAGGCGCTGGTCGCCAACGCCCGCGCGATGCTAATGCCGTCCTTCATCGAAGGTTTCGGCATGCCGGTGGTCGAGGCGCTGGCGGCGGGCGTTCCGGTGATTTGCAGCGACATCATTGCCCATCGGGAGGTAGGCGGCGCAGCGCCCGACTATCTCGATCCGCTGGACGGGCTGGGCTGGATGCGGTCCATCTGCGCCTATGCCTGCGCCGGTTCGCCCGAGCGTGCGGCACAACTGGCACGCATCGCGACCTGGAGCGCACCGACCTGGCGTGACTATTTTGACATCATCGCCGAGCTGATCGAGGAAGTGACGGCTTCTGTTCCTTGACCTGAGCGGTTCCGCCGCTCAGATATGGCGGGCAAGGGGACATGGTAATGCGATGCGCGGTGCGCTCACGGATTGAATGCGACAGGTTCGTGATGGAGCGCAAGGCGTTGACCGTTTGACGCCGATGCTCCCCTTTCTCAGATCGCCGCCATTTCCCGACGTCGCGCCCTCGTGCGCCGCGATCAGCATGCCGACAGACGATGTGCAGAGCGGAAAATCGGGGTCCGACGAAGTGCTCGACGCGATTGCGGCGGCGCGCGTGGGCGGATCATTCTGGGGTTGCCGCCCGGACCCGGTCCGGCTGCTGGTGCGCACCGGTGTCGCGGTCGATCCCGCGCTGTTGTCAGGATTGCAGCCCGACCAGATCGGCCTGCTGCCGGGATCGGCACGGGCAACGGTCGCGGGCAGGGTTTTGCCGGACGATTGCGATCCTTGGGCGACGATCGAGCGTGCGAAAGCTATCCACACGACCGACCGGGACGAATGGGCGTTGGTAGCCGGGCTGCTTGGCGTGGAGGTGATCGGTCCGGACGGCGAAGTGATCGCCCCCGTGCAATTGCGCGAGGCTGCTCGGCGGCACATCGCAATGGCGCGCTACCGCGATCCCTTTACCGGCAAGCCGGTCGATGCTGCCACGGCCGTTGATCAACTCGCCGACTGGCGGCGCCATCTGGAGGGCAATCGCGGTATCGTTGCGGCCAGCGGCATGGCCTTCTGGAAGCGCGACGCGATTCGCCGGTTCCTGTGGGATGGGACCGCATCGCCACCATTCGTGTCGGCGTCGCGCGGCTTGAGCCGGGCGCGACGGGAAAAGGGAGTACTGGCCGTCTGGCCTTCCCGCGTACCGCCCGCCACCGCGCAGGATGCGGCTGCCGAACAGGTGCCGCTGGTGCGCGTGGAGGATGGTTTCATCCGTTCGCGCGGGCTGGGTGCGGCGCTGCATCCGCCCGGATCGGTGGTCGTCGATCGCACCGGCATCTATTATAATGCGCGTGCCGCCAATGACCTGGAGACATTGCTCGCCACCCATGATTTTCCTCCACCGCTGGTGGAGCGGGCTGCACGGCTGCGCGCCAGCATCTGTGCGACCGGCGTCACCAAATATGGACAGGACGCCGGGCAGATGCCGGCATTGCCGCCGCAGCGGCGCACGGTACTGGTGATCGGACAGGTCGATGACGATCTGTCTGTCAGCCTGGGTGGGGCAGGCGTGACCGGCAATCTCGATTTTCTGGCGCGGGTCCGCCTTGCGGAGCCGGATGCCTGGATCATCTATCGCCCCCATCCCGACGTGCAGGCAGGCCATCGCAAGGGGCATCTGTCCGATGCCGCCATATTGGCCTATGCCGATGCGATCGACAGCGGTGCGCCGCTGATGGAACTGGTGCAGGCGGTGGATGATCTGCATGTGCTGTCGTCGCTGACGGGGTTCGAGGCGCTGATGCGCGGGCGATCCGTTACCGTCCACGGCATGCCCTTCTATGCGGGCTGGGGTTTGACGCGTGATCTGGCCCAGCCCTGCATCCGGCGGGGACGACAGCTGACCCTGGATCAGCTTGTGGCTGCCGCCCTCATTCTCTATCCTCGCTATCTTGATATGGTGACGCGATTGCCGTGTGGACCTGAAGTGATGGTTGAGCGTTTGGCGAACGGGACTGCCGCACCTGTGACGTCTCTTATCAGATTGCGGGAACTCCAGGGAAAGTTACGGCGATTTATGACCTTGTCCGCGGAGTATCTTCATGGCTGAGGCGCCGATGAAGACTTTCCTGTTTCTCCAGGGGCCGCATGGACCCTATTTCGCGATGTTGGCCGACGCCCTGCAGGAACGCGGACACCGCGCCTTGCGCATCAACATCAATGGCGGTGACAAGATCGACTGGCCTGGTGAGGCGACCGATTATCGCGGCACTTTCCGTAACTGGCCGCTCTTCTTCGATGATTTCATCGTAAATCATGGCGTCACCGACCTGATCCTCTATGGCGATTGCCGCCCCTATCACACGTCCGCGCACGGCATGGCCCGGCTGCGCGGGCTACGCGTCCATTGCATGGAAGAAGGCTATATCAGGCCGGACTTCCTGACGTTGCAGGATGATGGCGTGAACGGCAATTCCACCCTGCCGCTAGACCCGCAATGGTATATCGATCGGGCGAAAGAGTTGCCCGAATATGAAACGGCGCTTCCGCCTGTTCCCTCGACGTTCCAGGCGCGGGCGCGCAACACGATGCGCAATGGCCTGTCTTCCGCACTGATGCGCCCCCTTTTCCCCTTCTACCGAACCCATCGGCCGCACAGCTTCCTGCTGGAATCGGTTGCATGGTGCTGCAAATTGCTGATGCGCAAGAGCGAGGCACGTCGGTCGCTGGCGGTATGGGATGCGGTCAAGGACCGGCCCTATTTCACCTTGCCGCTGCAACTCAATTCCGACTATCAGATCCGTGTCCATTCGCCCTTCGGCAATATGCGCGCTGCCTTGCGGTTCGTGATCAAGAGCTTTGCTCAGCACGCGCCCGATGATGTCTCTCTGCTGATCAAGCGGCACCCGCTCGATCCGGGGCTGGTAGCCTGGGGGCGCCTGACCCAGCGACTGGCGACTCATTATGGCGTGGCCGATCGCGTCCACTATCTGCCCGACTGGGACATAGCAGAGGTCGTGGGCAAGTCGCTGGGCGTCGTGACGGTCAACAGTACGGTCGGCACGCTGGCGCTCAACAGCGGCAAGCCTGTGGTCGTGCTGGGCCATGCCGTCTACAAGGTGCCCGGCGTCGTCCACCGGACGGGACTGGACGATTTCTGGGCGGCGCCGCGACAGCCCGACATGACGCTCTATTCGGCCTTCCGCCGGGTGCTGGTCGATCGCTGTCTTATCCGAGGCGGCCTGCTCAGCGAAGAGGGATTGCAGATGCTCGTTGCCAACGCCGTCGAGCGACTGGAAAAAGAACCTTCGGAAGTCCTGCCCCTGTCGAGGCCGGCCGGGCGTCGGCGGCTCCCCATGGGCGTCGTAAGCGGCGACGCTGCCTGATCGTCACCGGCTTTTCCGGAAATGGGACATACCCCGGCCGGGGTATTTTAAGCAGGCGCGCGCACTGGTAGAAACAAGGTGCGACCCGAAGGATCGTCTTGAAGGCGACACTTCTTACTGGCCCGGCACGCTTTTGCGTGTCGGGCTTTTTGCTTGCCGGCCGGTCAGCCCTTCTGGCCCGGATAGAGAAGGCGGAGCGAGGCGGGCGCGCCGCACTGGCGGATCGCGCTTTCGACCTGGCGCGCGCGTTCGGCGCTGAGCGTGGTGGTAGACAGGGCGAACTGCCGTTCGCGCGCGATTTCCTCGGCTGTGAAGGGCGCTGCGTCCGGGGGCGCGCTCGCCCCCCCCAGCCCGAAGACGACATAGTTCATCATGTCGGCCAGCTGCTGATTATCCTTGATGCGGCTGTGCGCGACATTGGGCAGGCGGATGAGATAGGCGCGAGCCTGCGGCGTGCAGAGGAACCAGCCGACCCGGCCGCGCAGTTCGGGCAGCTTGGCGGGCGCGGTGCTGCCCTGAATGCCATGGCAGCCGGCGCATTGTTCAACATAGTCGGCGCGCGCCATGTCGGGATCGATGATGGCGGCAGGCAGCAGTCCCATCGGCGGCAGCGCGGCGTGCAGGGTGACGGTGCCGCCGAGCAGAAGCAGGGCAATCCAGAAAAGGGGATGGGGTGCGGATGACCTTCCCGACCTCGCTCGAAGCGAACGGAGTGTGAAGAGAAACGCACGCATTTGAGTGACTTCTAGCTTGCCGTGCCAACCATCACGGCGGTGGAGCAATGATAGTCCATGCTGCTGGTGCCGAAGCACCAGATCACGTCATTGTTGAGCTGCGGCATGTAGAGCTGCGTTTCGCGATCGGTATTGTCGCAGCCGCACTGGCCGCAGGCGGGCTTACCGCAACAGTCGCGATAGGCGATCAGATAGGCCTTGCCGTCGTCCGGGTTGATGCAGGTGCCGACCCAGCTGACGGGGGACGGTTCAGCGCCCGGCGGGCAACTATGGATGCCGCCGCCGCAGCAGGTGCAGAGCGCCCCGTCGATCGCGCAATAGCGCCAATAGTCGCATTTGGTGTCATCCTTCGTCTGCGCGGTGCGGGCGAAGAGCGTCTTGGCTTCGGGCGAGCGGTCGGGCTTGGCGGCTTCGGCGCGGCTGACGGGCAGGAGCGGGAAGGCGGGCGCGGCGACCAGCGCGGCGCCCAGGCGCGTCAGCATCGATCGGCGCGAAGAGCCACCTGCGAACCGGCGCAGTAGCCTTTCCCCAAAGGCGTCGGCGTTGAGTCTTTTCATCTGTCTTGCCCCCTTCAGCTTGTTACGCCGCCTGCGCCTTCAGGCCGCCAATATAATCCTGCACCGTGCGGATGCCCATTTCATGCGCGACGATCAGACTCTCCAGATGCTCGCGGCTGTTGACCAGCCCCTTGGACAGGATCGCGCCTTCCTCATCCAGCAGCAGGGCGAAGGGCAGTTTGGCGACTTCATAGGCTTGACCGACCTCGGGACCGTTGATGAAGGCATGGCCTTCCAGCCCATGCTGGGCGATCATCGCGCGCTGAGCGCTGGCGTCATCGTCGCCGATGAAGGTCAGGGCGACACGCTCTGCCTTGGCGAAGCTGGTCGCCATCGGGATCACCGCCTTGCAGAGCGGGCATTGGGCCGAGACGAAAAGCAGCAGGCGCAGCTTGATGCCATGGGCATGGCCGCCGATCGTCACCGGTTTGCCGTCGAGGTCGCGGGTTGCGATCGGACCGGTCGTGCTGCCCACGGACGGCCCACCGCTGGTCGCGAGGGCACCGGCGGGGGCGACGCGAATGTGGAGGACGCCCACCTGCCGCGCCAGCGCCAGCAATGCGATGACGAGGCCGATGATGACGATCCAGGAGACGATCTGAGAGATGATGAGCGAGGTCAGCATGGTTATCTCCGATGCGCGGGCGAGACGGCAAGCGCCGCCAGCGACTGGAACAGCAGGCAGAGGAGCGCGATGGCGATGCCGCCGGCCACTGCCGTGGCGACATCCATCGCGGTAAAAAGCGGGACAGGCAGCAGGCGCAGGCTGAGCAGCGCGGCGAGTGCGATGTTGCGCGCCACCAGCGGCCAGCCGATCGGGTGGCGCAACGCGCCATGGCCGCAGCCGCAATCGATATGGCCGCGACCGCGCAGTATGTTGATCGCCATCGCGCCGGCAAAGAGCAGCAGCAGCGTCATCGCGGCCAGAACCGACAGCGGATGCAGGCCGATCAGCAGCGCGGCGCCGGTTGCGACCTCGGCCAGCGGAAGGGCGCCGGAAGCCGGACCGATCAGCGCAGCGGGCAGCAGCCGATAATTGGCGATCACGCCCGGCAGCAAGGCGCGATGGCGCCATTGGGCGATGCCGGCAGCCAGGAAAAGCAGGCCGACGGCGATCGAGGCGGTCAGGCCGAATAGAGCCAGCGCCTGCACAGCCATCGTCAGTTCGGCTCCGCAACGGTGATGATGCCGTTGCCGGCCTTCTCGATCTTGTGCTTTTCCTCGCCGGTGGCGACGTCGAGGACCAGCGCCTCGCCCTTTTCCCCATTCATGTAGAGGAGCGGCTTTTCGGTCTGGGACACTTCGATATTGTTCATCGGCTCCTTGAGCGAGAAGCGCTTCACCACCTTCTTCGCGGCGACGTCCACCTGCCAGACTTCGGAGCCGGACTGTTTGTGGGTCCAATATTCGCCCATGTGCATCAGCACGAAGAGCATGCCGGTCGGGCGATGCAGTGCCATGGGCTGGCGGCCGCCCGGATACCAGTTGAGTTCGAGTGGTCTGGTTTCGCCGGGACGGATGCCTGCTGCCGTCTGGATCGAGAAAGGCGCGGCGACGGTGGGCGTTGCGCCGATCTGCGCGGTGAAGATCTGGCCGGTATAGGTGAGGAAGGTGCTGGCCTTCTTCTTCCGGTCATAGGCGAAATTGTCGAAGATCGGGTCGTTGGTGGCGTCGAAGAAGGGCGCGGTGTGGGTGATGTCCCCCTTCGTCCCCTTGACCGCGACGGTCGCGATCGAGCCGTCGGAGCAGAGCGCGGAAAAGCCGACACCCGGATTGGGCATCAGGCTGGCGCAGCCCGGCAGTTCGACGGCCGCCACGAACTTCTTCTTCGCCAGATCGACGATATTCACGCCGGATGTCGGACTGAAATCATAGATATAGGCGGTCTTGCCGTCGTCACTGACGATGAAGTTGTTCTTGCGCGATCCGATCAGGATGCGGCCGGGAAGCGCGATTTCGGCGACGAGGTTCAGCGTCTTGCTGTCATAGACGGTGACCATGTCTTGCCGCGTGCCGCGATCGACCTTCGACCAGAGGGTTTCGGCGACATAATAATATTTGCCGGCCGGATCGATCGCCATGTCGGCTAGGCGGCGGGTTTCGACCATGCCCTTCATCTTGCCGCTTTCGCCGTCGAAGATGCTGGTGCCCGGCATGTCCCAGCCGCCGTCGACATAGAACCATGTGGGCTTGGGCGGATCGATGGTCAGGACGTCCGATTCCTCCGGCTCCAGCGCGGCGCTGGTGTCGGCGGGCGCAGCCTGCGCCATTGCGGCGCTGCCCAGCAGCATGGTGGAAAAGGCGGCGGTGAAAATCCTGCGTCTGGCGGTCGACATGCTGGCTGGTCCCCCTTGGTGCCTGCGGCGTCGGGACAAGGTTTGACACCTGTCCAGATTCGGTCAAGGGGGAGAAATGACGTAGCAACAAAAAATGTTGCTGCGCAGATCGGTCAGGCCATTTCCGGCTCGCGTGCGGGGGCGAGGGCGGCAATCTCGGCTGAGGTGGCCGTTCGGGCCAGATTGACCAGCGACTGGACCGCCAACGCCGTGAAGGCGGGCATCCGGTCGGCCCAGGGCTTGCCATGGCCCAGAAAAGGCGTGGCGCCCTCCATCGTCGCACTGATGAACAGGGCGACGGTGCCGACATCCTCCTGCGACAGAGCCGGATTGATCGCCACGACATAGTCGCCGATCACGCCGTGGATGCGCTCGTAAAAGGCCTTCACCCGGTCGGCGACGAATGCGTTATGATTGGCCAGCGCCCACAGTTCGGTGAAGAGATGGGTGGTCCGCTTCGACCCGATATCCTCCAGGCACAGAATGATGACCAGCTTCAGCCGTTCCTCGGCATTGAGGCCAGGCTTGCGCACGACATCGTCGAGCAGCTTGCCATAGCTGTCGACCAGCTCGTCCAGAAGCACCTGGATCAACATTTCCTTGCGCGGAAAATGATAGCTGACATTGCCCACCTTCATATCGCATCGTGCGGCGATGCGGCGGATGGTGAAGGCATCCGCCCCTTCGTCGATGAGCACGTCCAGCGCCGCCTTCAATATGGCGTCGACGGTTTCGGTGCCCTTGGCATAGATGCCGGGACGGGAAGGGGCGAGTATCTGCGTCATTTGACTTATTTCGGGGTGTATCACTCCTTTGATGCGCTGGCCAGCAAAGATGGACCGGGGAATGGCGGGTTTGGACCGGTCCTTCGTCGTCTATTCTTCGAATAATTTAAATTCGGCCAGACGGATGGCCTTGCCGGTCGGCTGGGTGAAGAGCAGGCGGACTTTGGTGGTCTGGAGCCTTGGCCAGCGGACATCGGTAACGCCATTGGCGACCGGGCGCTCCCTGGGCGCGGCAATGTCGCGCCAGTCGCCGTCGACCCACGCCTGGAGGCGATAGCTTTTCGGCACGGCGAAGCCCTTGCCGTCAGCGAAGAAAGCCAGTTCGGCACGGGCGAGGTCGACCGGCTTGCCAAGGTCGATCGCATACCATTGCTGGACGGGTAATGGTGCGGAGGACCAGCCATTGGGCAGTTCTGGGAAGAACCAGACGCGGCCGTCGATCGCGTCATGGACATTTTCGACGTCGGCGTTGCTGGAGGCTGATCCGATCGGGAACTGGCCGCGCACCAGTTGCACGGCCCGGTTGATCGGGCGCTGGATCGCGGGGGTGTCGGCGCGCGTCGCCGGCACCTCGACCCGGCCGAGCGTCTCGCGGCGCGCGACTTCCCTGCCGTCCACTTCGATGAAGAGGCCCTTGCCGCGCTTATAGCGGCTGCCGTCCACGTCCCATGTCACGGCGACCTTATGGCCATGATAGGGAACGTCCTGCACCCGGAACCAGGCGAGCGCCTGTGGATCGCCGCTTTCGGGGAGGAGCGGGTTCACTTCCAGCACATCGTCGGCGCGCGGACGAATGCCGACCAGGCCGGTCAGGATCAGATCGTTAAAGCCCGAATGGAAATAATGGTGGCTGCGGTCGAGGCCGACGATCGGCTTGCCGGTTTCGGGGTGATAATCCTCCTCGATGTCGAGGCGATCCCCCTGATAGTGAAGCGCGGCATATTGGCGCAGGAGGCGCATATACGCGCTGCGCGTAACCGAGCCGGTAGCCTTCGCATGGTCGAGCAGGTTCGCCATGCCATGCAGCACCTGCGTCGTCTGATAGGGCCAGATCGGGCCGTTCCACTGGCATTCCGGGTCTTTGCCCAGATAGCGATATTGCCGCATATAATATTCGTAATTGGCCTCGACCGTGCGCATCCCCGCCTTGCCGGCGAGCGAGGCGGGGTCGAGCAGATGCGCCCAGGCCTGCGTATATTTCGCGTCGTCGGGGACGAGGTCGAACATCCATGGCAGGTAGCCGACCAGTTCGCGGTTGCGGATCGGATCCCAATAATTGACGAATGCATTCTTCCGCGACTGGTGGCGGTCGATGAAATGGGTGAGCTTGTCGCTCCACAAATCCTGGAGGACGCGCTTTTGCAGGGCGTCGGCGCGGGCGGCATAGTCGGCGGCCATCGCCTTGTTCCCCGCCATTGCCGCCATTTTGGACAGGGCGCGGGCATTGGCGAACATATAACTGTTGACCGAGGGGCGGAAGGCTTCGCCGCCGCGGAACCCGTCCTTGCCGCCCGACGCATCGATCGAGGAAACGGTATATTCGGTTGCGTCGAGCAGGGGTTCGACGAAATACAGCCCCTTGTCGAAGTCATATTTGTCGTCCCACAGGCGATAGATATGGTTCATGACCGGCAGATGCTCGATCGCGTCCGCCCGGTCGCCGTCGACAAGGAAGCGGCCCCATACCGAATCCGCCATATGATCGGTGAAGTGGCGGTCGTTGCCGCCGCTGCGATACATGAAATTTATATAGTCGTCGGCGAAGCGACGATCGTTCAGCCAGCGCCCCTCGCCGATGTGAAATCCGCTGGCGTCGTTCAGGCTGGCATAGGGGTGCCGTTGCCAGTCGACATCGTCGAAAAATTCGGTGGTGATATAGCCTTCTTCGCCCAGGTCGCGCTGATGCCCGCGAAAGACCTGCCAGCGATAATAATAAACGGCGTCGATCTTCGGGTCGGCGGATTCGAAGAAGGGGATGCGGTCCTGATACCAGGGCGCGTCATTGCCGAAGTGCTGGGCGGCGATGGCGCGGGTGTCCATCGCTGTAGGAGGCGGGGGAGAGGCGGCACCGATCCCGGCCAGAGCGGCCCCGGCCAGCAGAAGCATCCTCATCGCGCGCATCCATCGTCCTCCCTGTCATTTACAAACAAATATGGCGGCCGATCCGGGACTTGGAGAGACATCCCGGAACGGCCGCCATGGAAATGGCGCGCAGTGAGGAGACACCGCGCGCCATCGGGCACTCAGTCGAACTTGAAGCGGACACCGACAGCGAAGGTGCGGTCGATCAACAGTGTGCTGCTGTTGAACTGCGTCGGATTGCCGACATCGCCGAACTTGTAATAATTCTGCTGCTTCGCCTTGGTGATGTTCACCGCGTCGAAGGTGATGCCGATATCGTCATTCACGTTCAGGGTCAGCTGGAAGTCCAAGCTCTTTTCCGGGGCGCGCCAGAAGCCGATCGGGTTTGCGAAAGAGCGGCCCTCATTGCTCTGGAGGAAGCCCTTGCGCCAGATGTAGGAGAGGCGCGCGCCGACCGGACCCTTATCATAGGCCAGCGTGGCATTGTAGGACAGCTTCGACACACCGAAGAAAGCCGACTTGGCGGAGCCGGTGATCTCGCCCTCAGTGTTCACCACGGGGATGGTCTGTTCAGAATCCAGGATCGTCGCGCTGCCGGTGAAGCCGAGGCCGTCAAGCACGCTGGGCAGATAGGAGGGGAAGTAGGTCAGGCCCAGTTCCACACCCTTGAGCGTGCCGTTGGAGGCATTTTCCGGGCGGGTGATGTTGAAATATTCGGTATAGGTTTCGTTGCGCGGCAGATAATTGTTCGGAACAAATTCACGCGCGACCAGTGGGACGACCAAGCCGTTGATCTTGCGCTGGAATGCCGTCACGTAGACGGCGCTGTTGCGTTCGAAATACCATTCCAGCGCAAGGTCCATATTTTTCGAATGGGTCGCGCCCAGATTGGCATTACCGGCTGAACCCGAACCGAAACCGATGCGCGACAGGTCGCCCGTCAGCGACAGATTGGGATTGAGATCGCCGAAGGCCGGACGACGCAGCGTTTCACCATAGTTGAAACGGATACGCAGATTGTCGGTGATGTTGTAACGGGCGGTGAAGGACGGCAGGAACTTTTCCGACCCGGTGGACACGGTGGTCCGGGCGAAATTGTTGCCGCGGTCGAAATAGTCGTAAAGGGTGTCGATCGCGACGAAGCGCACGCCGCCTTGCAGCTGTAGCGGACGGCCGAAGATTTCGAGCTCACCATCGGCCATGATATAGGCAGCGAGGTTGCTTTCGTTGATGCCGAACACATGGCCGAAGCTCATTTCATCCGACAGCAGCAAATTGGCATTCGGATTTGCCGCGCGATACAGGGCGCGGACGGCATCCTTGTCCATGCTGCGCGGGTCTGCCAGCACCCAGCTGGTCGGAATGTCGGCGCGACCGTCGAAGAAGCCGCTGTTGGTGAAGGGCTTGCCCTGGTTGAGCGCGTCGAGCGTGATGCCAAGACCACCAGCGCCCTGATCGCGCACATAGCTATCCGCATTGCGGTTGTCATAGCGGAAGCCGGCCTTGATCCGGCGCAGGAAACCTTCGTCCCACTTATATTCGCCGTCCAGCATCATGGTCAGCGCGTTGCCGGTATTCTTCGTGCCGCTGTCGAACAGGTTGCCGACCGTCCACTTGCTGGCGTCGGTCAGGACTTCCTGATTGGCGAAGCTGTAGGAAGGCAGGCCGCCGCCACCGTTGAAATCGACATTCAGGTCGAGCGGGCCGCGATCGGTACGGATGGCGAAGAAGGAGGTTTCGTTCTTGCTGTCCTGATAGGCCACATCGGCGACGATCTTGCCGTTTTCACCTACGTCCCATTTGGCGTTCAACGCGTAAACGTAGCTGTCGGTCTTGTTGGTCGCCATGTCGCCGCTGTTGAAGCCCGCGACCGAACCCAGCTGGCGCGACTTGATGATGTTCGTGCCTTCATACAGTTCGAAGCTGTTGGCCACATCGGCAGGCAGATCGCCCCACCAGTCGGCGAAGCTGAAATGCAGGCTGTTGAAGGTTTGGCCACGGAAACCGGTGTAGAAGACTTCGGCGGTGTAGACCGAGCTGTCATTTGGCGCCCACTGGAGCGCCGCGTTGATCGAAGGACGCTCGCGTTTGCCATAGAGATCGGAGGCTATGACGGCGTCCCGCGACAAATAATAGGGGGTTTCGACACCGTTGATATTCAACGTCGATCCCGGTGCGGTCGGCAGACCGGCGTCGAGGCCAGGCGTCCAGTTTTCATTCTGGGCACCAGGAAAGATGCGCTGCAAAGGGGTCAGGCCCGAACCGGCAGTTGGATTTTCCGTGGCGAATGGCACCATGGCGCCGGCCTGGAGATTCTGGTTGCGATATTGTGCCTTGGTGTAGCTGGCGTTCACCAGGAAGCCGATGTCGCCGATGCCGGTTTCCCAGCGGTCGCTGACCAGCAGGGCGACGTTCGGATTGAACTTGTCCGCCAGTTCCGAATAGACGCCGCGCGCCAGGCCCGAAATGGTGAAGCCGTCGAAATCGAGCGGGCGACGGGTCTGCACGTCGATCTGGCCAGCGAGGCCGGTTTCGAGCTGGTCGGCCGAGCGCGTCTTGTAGACATCGACGCGGCTGACGAGGTTCGCCGAGATATCCTGCAATGCGAAGGAGGTGCCGGCCGCGGTGAAGATGTTGCGGCCGTTGAGCGTGGTCAGCGGGTCGGTCAGGCCACGGATGGTGATCGTCGCGGCTTCGCCGCCAGCACGGTCGGTGACCTGGATGCCGGTGACGCGCTGGAGCGCTTCGACGACATTGTTGTCGGGCAGCTTGCCGACGTCTTCCGACACGATCGAATCGACGATCTGGGTGGAATTTTTGCGGACGTTGAGCGCGCCGACGATCGACGCGCGGACGCCGGTGACGACGATGTCTGCGGCTTCTTCCTCACCCTGTGCGCCCTGTGGCGTGGCGGTGGTCGCGTCCTGCGCGTGGGCAGCGCCCGACAGCATCAGTGCGAACATGGAAGCGGAAGCGAGTGCGACCGGCTTGAAAGCCATTTGGATATCCTCCCCTAAAGCTGGCGCGGTTACGCCATGCGTGAATTACTCGGACTAATTATTGCTCCGACAAATGAATCGCAAGCGGAAAGTTGGGGTCCGATCCCACGAAATGGGATGCTTGTGACATTTATGCTGCATGTCGGGAAAATGAGGATTTCCGTAAGGGGAATCTTCTCGCACTATTGAAAAGGGGCCATCCGCGCGCTGGCGAACGGCCCCCTCCCGTCCTATCATATTGTCAGACTTGGACGCGTCAGTCCGCGCGCCAATAGGCGGTCGTGTCGCGGCTGCCGACCAGACGAATCTCGCCATCGGCCAGGCCGAGCGCCTTGCCGGCGGCCGAGATGGCGGCGAAGCGCACCAGGTCGCTGCCCTTGTCCTGCAACCGCACGAACTGGCTGCGCAGCGCGAAGTCGGCGCTCTTGCTGTCCTTTTCCAGCGTGATCGATCCGTCCTTCTTCGCGACCAGATAATATTCGGGCATCAGGATGGGGGAGAGCATGACGCTCTGCTTGCCGGCGCGGCCGGGCGTCTGGCGGAACTGGGTCTGGGCCAGCGTCGGATTGCCGCCGAGCAACCGGATCCCGTCATGGGCCAGCAGCGACTGCGGGCTGGCGGCCGAAATGAAGCGCTCGGGCATTGGGCCATTGCCGACCGGCACGCCGAAATCGGGGGTGCCGTCTGCGGCATAATAGAGGCGCTGGACGCGGGTGTGGCGATCGGGGTTCAGGAGCGGATCGCCCTGAATCTCCTTATAGTCGCGGCCATGATAGACGAGGATGTCGCGGCCCTGTTCGTCCACGGTGAAGCTGTTGTGGCCGGGGCCATAGACGCTGGTCTGTTCGTTGCTGACGAACACGGGCCGGGGCGACTTGGTCCAGCTCTTGGCGTCCAGCAGGTCGGCATTCTCGTCCGCGGTCAGCAGGCCCAGGCAGTAGCGCGCGTCGGTGGCGCTGGCCGAATAGCTCATGAACAGGCGGCCGTTGCGGTGCAGGACGGCGGGGGCTTCGGCGACCTTGTAGCCGCGCACTTCCCAGTCGAGCGTGGGAACGGTCAGGCGCGTGACCTTCTCGCCCGGCTTCAGCGGCGATTCCAGCCTGGCTATGTAGAGGTTGCTGTTGGTTTCGATGCCCGGTTCACGCTGCGCCCAGGCGAAATAACGGACGCCCTTGTGGACGAAGCTGGTCGAATCGAGGTTGAAACTGTCCCAGGGCGTTTGCAGTTCACCGGCCACGCTCCACTTGCCGCTCATCGGATCGGGACCCTCGCAGACGATCGCATAGGTGCGGATGCGGAACACGTCGTCGCCACCACCGGCGGGACCGGCCGCGAAATACATATACCATTTACCGTCGATCTGATGCAGTTCAGGCGCCCAGATATAGCCCGAACGCGGACCGCTGGCCTCATGCCGCCACAGCACGGCTTCCTTCGCGGTCGAAAGGCCTGCGATCGTCTTTGAGCGGCGCAGCACCAGCCGGTCATATTCGGGGACGGAGCCGGTCAGATAATAATAGCCATCGTCATGACGGAAGACCTGCGCATCCGCGCGCTGCTTGACCAGCGGGTTGACGGGGACGGGGGCGGCGGCTTTGTCCGAGGCGGCGCGAGCCAGGGCGGGCACGGCGGAAAGCGCGGCGGCGCTGCCGATAAAACCGCGTCGGGACAGGTTGAAAGGCATCAGGAGTCTCTCCAGGAGATAGTCGGACTAAAAAGGGTCAATACTCAGCGACGGGCCAGCCGTCAGCCCCCCAGCGCACCGGAGCGATGCGCAGGGTGGGGGCGCCGTTCGCCTGCTTGTCATAGGCGTGGTAGACGACATAATCTTTGCCGTCCTTGTCGTGGAGCCAGCCGGCATGGCCGGGGCCGCGGAAGCGCTGCTGCTCCTGAAGGTCGGCGCGCAGGAAGATGGTGCCGCCTCCTTCCATCAGCGGGCTGCCGTCCTTGCCGAGATAGGGACCGGTGATCGCCTTCGATCGGCCCATGACGGTATAATAGGTGCTGTTCACGCCCTTGCAGCAATAGTCATAGCTGACCATCAGCCAATAATAGTCGCCATGGTCGACGATGAACGGCGCTTCCACCGGAGCCGGGCCGCCGGTCGGGGCGGGACGGCGGGCGATGGAGACGGGTGTCTTCGCATTCTTGGGCTTGCCGGTTTTCGGGTCGAGCTCGAACAGCTTGATGCCGGTCCAGAAGCTGCCGAGCGACAGCCAGTGACGGCCGGCACGGTCGGTGATGAAGTTGGGGTCGATGGCGTTATAGTCGTCGTCTTTCGTGGACATGACGACGAGGCCCTCGTCGCGCCAGCCATAATTTTTCGCCTTGGGGTCCAGCGTCGGGCTGGTGGCAAGGCCGATGGCGGAGCGGTTCGAGCCGAAGGTCGAGACGGAATAATAGAGGCGGTAGCGGCCGTTTACATAGCTGATGTCGGGCGCCCACATGCCGTCGCTGCCGGGGATCGCCTGCTTCGCCCATTCGGGCAGCGCGGTGAAGACCGGATCGCCCGCCGTCCAGTGCATCAGATCCTTTGACGTACGCGTCTCGATCAGCCGCTTGCCATGGCCGGTGCTGAACACATGATAGGTGTCGCCTTCGCGGGCGATGACGGGATCATGGGTCGGGACGAGGTCGCCGCTGAGGCGACTGTTGAGCGTCGCGGGAGCAGGCGCTGCCGGTTGCTGGGCGCAGGCCGGGCCGGTGGCTGCAAGCAGGGCAAGGCCCAATATTGTTGCGATACAATGCCGCGCCATGCGGTCCTCTCCTGCGGGAAATATATGAAAAAGGGCGGGCGACCCGGAAGGCCGCCCGCCCAGGTGGCGAAAGCCGTTATTGCAGTTCGAGCACGACCACCGACTTGGCCGGCAGCGTCACGGTCAGCGTGCCGCCGCTGACCTGCGCGCCGGTGAAGGCGACGGGCTTGACGGTTTCGGGCGCGTCGAAATTGTTGTGCGAATTGATCGCCGAAGCGGTCAGGACGCGGCCGGTGACAGTGGCGGCGTTGAGGCCGTCCAGCTTCACGGTCACGGTGTTCGACTGGTTCGGGTCGAGGTTGGACAGGCCGACATGGACCTTGCCATCCTTGCCCTTCACCGCCGATCCGCTGACGGCCGGCATGGTATATTGATCCTTGGCATACCAAGGGGTCTGGATGTCGATCGGCAGCACCGTCGCATCCTGCCAGGGCTTGTACATTTCGAAGACATGATAGGTGGGCGTCAGCACCATCTTCTTGCCTTCGGTCAGGATCATCGCCTGCAACACGTTCACCATCTGCGCGATCGCGGTCATGCGGACGCGGTCGGCATGTTTGGCGAAGATGTCGAGGTGGATCGACGCGATCAGCGCGTCGCGCAGCGTGTTCTGCTGGCGCAGGAAGCCCGGATGGGTGCCTTCGTCCTGCGCATACCAGCTGCCCCATTCGTCGACCGCCAGAAAGACGCGCTTCTTGGGATCGTACTTGTCCATGATGGCGCTGTGCTTGGTGATCAGCTCGTCCATGTGGAGCGCGCCGTTCAGTGCATCGGCCCAGCCATTTTCATCGAAATTCACGGCGGGCGCACGCGGCGGCCAGCCGCCGGCGGGGTGGACGTAGTAATGCAGCGACAGGCCGTCGAGCTTGTCGCCCGCCACCCGCATCATGGTTTCGGTCCAGTTGTAATCGTCGACGTTGGCGCCAGCTGCGATCTTCATGATCTTGGTGCCGGCGGGCGCCTTGACGAAGGTGGCGTAGCGACGGGTTTCATCGGCCGCAAATTCCGGACGCATATTGCCGCCGCAGCCCCACAGCTCGTTACCGACGCCGAAATAGGGCACCGACCAGGGTTCCTTGTGGCCGTTTTTTGCGCGCTGATCGGCCAGCGTACCGGCGGGCGAGGTCATATATTCGACCCACTCCGCCATTTCCTGCGGCGTGCCGTTGCCGACATTGCCCGCGACATAGGCTTGCGCCCCGACCTGACGGATCAGTTCGAAAAATTCATGCGTGCCGACGGTATTCGGCTCGGTCACGCCACCCCAATGAGTGTTGATCTTGACTGGGCGGTCCTTCTTGGGGCCGATGCCTTCGCGCCAGTGATATTCGTCGGCGAAGCAGCCGCCGGGCCAGCGGATGATCGGCACCGACAGGTTGCGCAGCGCCGAAATCACATCGTTGCGGAAGCCGTTGGTGTTGGGGATTGACTTGTCATTGCCGACCCACAGGCCGCCATAGATGCCGTTGCCCAGATGCTCGGCGAACTGGGTGAAGATCGCCTTGTCATAGACCGCACCGGGCTTGTCGGCGTGGATGGTGGCGGTGGTCGGCTTGCCGTCGGTGTCGGCACTGGCCGGCTGCCAGGCCAGTGCGCTGGCGCAGAGCAGCAGCGCAATAGCGGTGCGGCGCAAGGTTTTCGTCATGTCCGTCCTCTCCCTGTGGATGAAATTGTGGATAAGTCAGTCGTGAAAGGCGTCGGTGCTTTCGCGCGTGCCGCGCAGGAAGGCGTCGGCGACCAGTCGCAGCGGGCTGGTATCGACATCCGACCGGCCGCCCCGGATCAAGGTGGCGAAACGGGCGTAGAGACCGGCATATTCGATATCCTCGCCATGCTCGGTGCCGCTGGGCAGGGTCAGCACCGCGCCGCCATGGCTGAGCTTCAGCGTGCCGGCATCGGTTTCGACCATGATGTCCCAGCTTTGCGGGCCGGTCTGGCGCCAGTCGAGATCCATGTGGATCGGCGCACCAGTCGTGTCGCGGAAAGCGAGGTCGGCGGCGATCGGCGCAGCGCGGTTTTCCGGCAGCACCAGCGTCGCGTCCTTCAGGAAGAAGGGGCGCGGCAGGATATGGGTGACGATCGACAGGGCGTTGATACCCGGATCGAATACGCCAAGGCCGCCTGGTTGCCAGATCCAGGCCTGGCCCGGATGCCAGACGCGGACATCCTCCCGCCAGACGATCGAGACCTTCTCGATCCTGCGCTCGGCCAGCCAGGCGCGCGCCGGCGCGACGCCAGCGGCGAAGCGGCTGTGCCAGGCGGCGAACAGGCTGACGCCGACCTTGTCGGCCTGCGCCTTCAGCGCTTCTACCTCAGCCAAAGTCGCGCCGGGCGGCTTTTCCAGGAAGAGGTGAATGCCCCTGGCCAGCGCCTGCGACGCGAGATCGTAGCGGACCTGCGGCGGGGTGCAGAGCGCGATGGCGTCCACCGCCGGTCCCTGCGCGAGCAGATCGTCCAGGCTGGCATGGTGGGGCACACCGTCAAGGCCCGCATCATGCGGGCTGACGGTGGCTGCCAGGCTGAACGCCGCATTGCCCCGGATGGCCGGGACATGCTGGTCACGCGCGATCTTGCCGATGCCGACGATCGCGATACGGATCGGATCCATGGAGGTCAGAGCTGCTTGACGGCGACCTGGACAGCTGCGGCGCGCTTGAGCGGATTGCGCACCGGCAGGGTGAAGGGCGCGGCGATGATTTCGAACACGTCGCCTTCCTGCGTCTGCACGCCGTCGCTGAACGACAGGGTGGCGGTGCCGAAGAAGTGGACATGAACGTCGCCGGGGCGACGGAACAGATCATATTTGAAATGATGATGTTCCAGGTTCGCGAAGCTGTGCGACATATTGCCTTCGCCCGACAGGAACGGCTTTTCCCAGATGGTTTCGCCATCGCGGATGATGCGGCTGGCACCTTCGATATGTTCGGGCGGGGTGCCGACCAGCAGTTCCGGGCCGAGCGAGGCCTGACGCAGCTTGGAGTGGGCGAGCCACAGATAGTTGTGGCGTTCGGTCACATGGTCGCTGAACTCGTTGGCGAGCGCGAGGCCGAGGCGATAGGGGGTGCCGTCCTCGCCGATCAGGTAGATGCCGGCCAGTTCGGGTTCTTCGCCGCCATCCTTGGCGAAGGCGGGCATCACGAGCGGATCGGTTGGACCGACCAGCTGCGAGCCGTCGCCCTTGTAGAACCATTCGGGTTGCTGGCCGACTTCGCCCGCGGCGGGCTTGCCGCCCTCCAGGCCTTCCAGGAACATGCGCATCGAATCGGTCTGCTTTTCGGCGGCAGCGGCTTCGCGGTGCATCTTGTCGCGGCCCTCGGCGGAACCGAGATGGGTCAGGCCAGTGCCGGTCAGTTGGACATGCGCGCCATCTTCATGGTCGATCGGGGCGAGCAGGCGGTTCGCTTCATATTCCGCGGCGATATCCACGGCATCGCCCTTGCCGGCGGACTCGACGGCGGCAGCAAGGCTGACGCCCTGTGCGATTGCGTGCAGCGCCAGCGCGCGGATGGTGGCAAAGCCCGGCACGAAATGGGCGGCATCGCCCTGCGCGGCGATGACCGTCCGTTCGCCAGAGTCCGAACGGTGCTGCAACAGACGCAATGTCATGAAAACTCTCCTCCCGCACGCCGACCTGTGGCGCTGGTTCATTGATGATAGGCAAAACGCTGCATCGACGCAGGGCCGATGCAGCGGTGAATCTCTCAATTACTCCGACATATTACACGGCGATGGTAAAGGCAATGATTGTATTCTAGGCTAAACTGTGCCTCAGTGGATCGAGGTGGGAGGGATCCGAATGGTGAAGGAAAATCCGTCTTTGCACAGGGATGAGACGGAAAAGGGCGGGAATGGCCGGGCCGCGCGGGGGCCGGGACGACGGCTGCACGGCGCGATCGCGCATAAGCTGGGCACAGCCATCTTGTCGGGGCAATATCAGCCTGGCGATACGCTGTCGGGCGAAGTGGCCTTTGCCGAGGAACTGGAAGTGTCGCGCAGCGCCTATCGCGAGGCGATCCAGGTGCTGACCGCCAAGGGGCTGGTGGAAAGCCGGCCCAAGGCGGGGACGCGGGTGTTGCCGCGCAATCGCTGGAACCTGCTCGATCCCGATGTGCTGGCCTGGGCCTTTGCCGGGGAGCCGGACATCCAGTTCGTGCGCGACCTGTTCGAGCTGCGCGCCATCGTCGAGCCGGCGGCGGCGCGGCTTGCAGCGCAGCGGCGCGACAAGGATGACCTGCGGATCATGAAGGATGCGCTGGCCGCGATGCGCCGCCATACGCTGGCGACCGAGGCGGGGCGGGCGGCGGACCGCGATTTCCACAATGCGATCCTGAACGCGACGCGCAACGACGCGCTGCTGACCCTCACCGCCAGCATTGGCGCGGCGGTGAACTGGACCACCCAGTTCAAGCAGCGCGCCCGTGCTCTGCCGCGCAACCCGATCCCCGATCATGTCCGCGTCTATGACGCGATCGCGGCGGGCGATCCGGCGGCGGCGGCCGAAGCGATGGGCGTGCTGGTCGACCTGGCGCTGGAGGATACGGCGAGCGCGATGGAGCGCTGAAATCAGGTCAAGATATGACGCTGCGGCTCGATCGGCGGGGGCAGCGTGGTTTCGCCCAGTGCTGACAGCATCTCTCGTTCCACCGTGCGAGCCATGGCGTCGATCGGCAGGTCGTTGGGCTCAAGGCCGAACGGATCTTCCAGCTGGTCGCCCAATGCATCCAGTCCGAAGAAGGTATAACTGACCAGCAGCACCGGCAGCAGCGTCCACCAGCCGAGCATCCCGGCGAGGGCGAAGGGTAAGGCGAGGCAGAAGATCGTCGCCGTGCGATGCAGCAGCAGCGAATAGCTGAAGGGCAGGGGGGTGAGCAGGATGCGTTCGCACCCGGCCTGAACCTGCGCCAACAGGTGCAACTGTTCCTCCAGCAGGCCGTGGTGGATCGCGCCGACACGCTCCTTCTGCATCAATAGCAGGCAATGATGCCCCAAATGCTGGAGTAGCGCGTCGGTCGGATTGACAGCATCGAGCCAAGGTCCTTCGCCGGCATGGCCTGCCAATACGCCTCGCTCGTCGCCGCGCCGCAGGCGGGCGGCAAGGCCGGCGGTGAAAGCGGACAATCCCGTGAGCAGCAGTCGCCGGTCGGTGTCTTCGAGGATCGCGGCGCGGCGGGCGAAAGAGCGGCAGGCGATGATCAGCGATCCCCAGAGCTTGCGCCCCTCCCACCAGCGGTCATAGCAGGCATTGTTGCGGAAGCTCATGAACACCGACAGGGCGATGCCGATCAGCGTGAAAGGGATGGCGCTGATCTGCGCGAAGATGCCCGGATGGCGCTGCGCGACGAGGACGGCGGCGACGCTCAGCAACGCGATCAGCAGCAACCGGCCCTTGATCCGGGGCAGGATCGATCCGCGCAGGGCGAAGGCGACATCGACCAGTCCGGGGCGCGGACGGACGATCATGCGTCGCCCGTCTCATTGGCGTCGCTATAGATATGGGCGACAAGGCCAGACCGCAGCCGCACTTCTCGCCGGACATAATCGACCTCATAGGCGTCCGCGCTGGCAATATCCTGCGACGTGAGGCGGAAGACGAGGCCGCCGACCGCATCGGCGGGATCGTCGCTCGGCTCCACCATCGGGTGCCAGCGCGTGCCGCTCTTGGCGATGACGTCGGGATCGCTGATCTCGATCATCCGCTGACGGAAGCCGGGCAACGCGTCCGGTGTGCCTTCGACATGGCGGCCGAACAACGCCTTCTGCACCTCGGGCTGGCGCAACGTGCCATAGGAGAAAAGCAGGATGTCGGCCATTAGCACTCCTCAAGCGAAGATGGATGCCGGATAAGCCAATGCGCGGACGCCGCAAAGCAAAAAGGCCGGAGCGCTATGCCCGCTCCGGCCTTTTCGTTGACGCTTCCGGTCCCTTATTCCCCGATCTGCTGATCGGGCAGCGCGTGGGTCGGCTTCGACCCCCAGAGCGCATAGAAGAGGACATAGAGTTCGCAGGCCGCGGTCAGCAGGAAGCTGGTCTGGAGGCCATAATGGTCCGCCAGCCAGCCCTGCACCACCACCAGCGCACCGCCGGCGATCGCCATTATCAGCAGGCCCGAACCTTCCTCGGTCAGCGGGCCGAGGCCCTTGATGCCGAGGGTGAAGATGGTCGGGAACATGATCGAGTGGAACAGGCCGACCAGGATCAGCGACCACATGGCAACCGGGCCGGTGGTGAAGACCGTGACCAGCATCACCAGGAAGGCGCCGATCGAGAAGGCGGCGAGGACATGCCCTGCATCGAACTTCTGCATGATCGCCGAACCCGCGAAGCGGCCGACCATCATGCCGCCCCACAACAGGGTCAGGTAATTGCCCGCCTGTTCATGGGTCAGGTTGGCAATCTGCGGCTGGCTGACAAAGTTGATGAACAGGTTGGCGACGCCGATTTCCGCGATCAGGTAGATGAAGATCGCCGGGATGCCGAACACCAGGTTGCGGTGCGCCCAGAGCGAATATTTCTTGCGCTCTTCCTTGTTGTGACGCTGGGTCGCATTGCCCATGGCAGGCAGCGGGAAGCGGGCGATGACCACCGCCAGCACGACCAGCACGACGGCGACCAGCACATAGGGCAGGACCACCGACTGGGCGTCGGCAAGCCGTTCGGCCTGGGTCAGGACGACTTCGCCCTGCGCCGTGCCGCCCTTCGACCGGCCGAGTATCAGATAGGCGCCGAACATCGGCGCCAGCATGGTACCGGCCGAGTTCATCGCCTGAACGAGGTTGAGGCGCGAAGAAGCGGTTTCGGGCTTGCCGACGACCGCGACATAGGGGTTGGCGGCGACCTGGAGCAGGGTGATGCCGCTGGCGATCACGAACAGCATGACCAGCGTCACGCCATAGGAGGGGATCGACGCCGCGATCGTCATGCCCAGCGCACCAGCCGCCATGACCAGCAGGCCGATCACCATCGACTTCTGGTAGCCGACCCGCTCGATCAGCTTGGCCGAAGGGATGGAGGCGAAGAAATAGGCGATGAACCAGACCGATTCGATCAGTGTCGTCTGGGTGTAGCTGAGGTCGAACACGCTGCGTAGATGGGGCAGCAGCGTATTGTTGATGACGGTGATGAAGCCCCACATGAAGAAGAGGCTGGCAAGCAACGCGAGCGCAGGGCCGTAGCGCGTGCCGGGATTATGCGTTGCGACGGGCGCAGCGCCTGACGAAATCGGTCCTGCCATTCATCCTTCTCCAGTGCAGTTCCAGTAGCAGGCCGCCCGATCAAGGGTTGCGCCTGCTTATTTTGTCGGAGTATATCCCCCTCAACCGCCCGTCAATGGGCGTGCGTTTTCGGGAGGAAGTCCATGCGAAAGGTCGTCGATTTGAAAACAGCGCTGTCATGCGCTCTGGCTCTCGCCATGGCAAGCGGAACCACCCATGCGGCCGAAGCCAGCCGCGCGCCCGCCGGCACCGCCGATGGCGCGGCGATCGAGACGATCACGCTGAAGAATGGCGCAGGCGTGTCTGCGAAAATCCTGACCTACGGCGCGACGCTCCAGTCGCTGTCCGGCCCCGGCAAGGACGGTCAGGTCGCCGACGTGCTGCTCGGCTATGACGACCTCAAGGATTATGTCGACCATCCCAATTTCTTCGGCGTTACCGTGGGACGCTATGCGAACCGCATCGCGGGCGGCAAGTTCAGCATCGACGGCCAGGCCTATCAGCTTCCCCTGAACGACAAGGTCAATTCGCTGCATGGCGGCGGCAAGGGCTTCGACAAGCAGGTGTGGAAAGTCGTGTCGATCAAGAGCGGCCCGACCGCGACAGCCATATTGTCGCTGACCAGCCCCGACGGTGAGTCGGGCTATCCCGGCAAGTTGGACGTGACCGTCACCTATACGCTGGACGAGCAGGGTAATCTGGGCATCGCCTTCGACGCGAAGACCGACAAGCCGACCATCGTCAACATGACGAACCACGCGATCTTCAACTTGTCTGGCGAAGGATCACCCGATGGCGCGCTGGGGCATCTGCTGACCATGCCGGCCAAGGCCTATACGCCGGTGGACGCCAATCTCATCCCCACGGGCGAACTGAAGCCCGTCGATGGCAGCGTGTTCGATTTCCGCAGCGCTCGCCGCGTGGCGGACGGCATTCGCGACGGTCGCGACCCGCAGATCATCGCCGGTCGCGGCTACGATCATAATTGGGCGCTGGACAAAGGGCTGACGAAGCAGCCCGAATTGGCCGCGCGTCTGGAAGATCCCGCGTCGGGCCGCGTGCTCGAAGTGCTGACGACCGAGCCGGGCGTGCAATTCTATACCGGCAATTTCCTCGACGGCACCTTCATCGGCAAGAGCAGCCATGTCTATCGCATGGGCGACGGCATCGCGCTGGAGCCGCAGAAATTCCCGGATTCGCCCAACAAGCCCAATTTCCTGTCGGCGCGCGTCGATCCGGGCAAGCCTTACCACCATGCCATGGTCTATCGCCTGTCGGTGAAGCGCTGATGGTCGCATGGCGCAAGATCGACCGCGAGGTCGCGGATACGCTGGGCGAGGGCACGCTCTGGTCCGTGCGCGACAATGCGGTCTATTGGGTCGACATCCTCGCGCCTGCGCTCAACCGGCTGTCGCTGGAGAGCGGCACGGTCGATCGCTGGGCGATGCCCGAACCGCTCGGCTGGGTGGCGGAGCGGGAGGCTGGTGGCTTCATCGGCGGCTTTCAGAGCGGCTTTGCCGAGATCAGCCTCGATCCGCTGACCATCACGCCCTTCGGCGATCCGGAGCCGCATTTTCCCGGCAGCCGCATGAATGACGGCAAGGCGGACGCGCAGGGCCATATCTGGTGCGGCACGATGGACATGGCCGAGGAGCATGATCGCGGCGTCCTCTATCGTCTGGCGCCGGATCGCAGCTGGAGCGTGATCGACAGCGACTATCGCGTGCCCAACGGCCCCGCTTTTTCGCCCTGCGGCCAGTGGCTCTATCATAGCGATACCGCGAAGAAGCAGATGTATCGCTTCCGCCGTACGGAGACGGGCGCGACCGAGCGGGAGCCGTTCATCCGCTTCGGCGAAGGCGATGGCTATCCCGACGGCATGACCGTGGATGCCGAAGGCCATATCTGGGTTGCGCATTGGGGCGGTAGCCGGATCAGCCGCTTCACGCCCGAAGGCAAGCTGGATCGCGCCATCGAAATGCCAGCGCGGCAGGTGACCAATATCAGCTTCGCCGGCCCGGATTTCGACCGCATGTTCGTCAGCTCCGCGACGGTGGGGCTGGAGGATGCGACCGAATATGATGGCGGCTTTTTCGAGGTGGAGTGTGGCGTGCGCGGCTTGCCGACGAACCTTTACGCTGGCTGATCCCCTCGCAGGACAAGTAAAGGGGCGTGGCCATCGCGTGATGGCCGCGCCCTTTCTGTTTGCACAAAGCATAAAGGCTGTTGCGTCGATCGGCAGAATCTCCTAATAAGTCGGGACAACGTTGTCATGCCTCTCCAAGCTCGGCAATGTTGCGATCCCGGACAGTGTGGTGGCGAACTGCACGCGTCATTGGCTGTCCGGGTCGATTTTTCTTCGAACATCTCCTTGGACCAATCACCCGTTGCCGCGCCCGAAGCGGCGTTGGTGGCGTCCGGCTCCTCCATCAGCGCGAAAGCTTTTCTGTCAGTCGCTCCAGCATTGCTTGGCAGCCGATTGTCTATCATATTGATAGAAAGCTGCGTGAGTCGGCGAGAAGGAGAGCCATGATAGAGTCTCATCTGGATGAGGCGCCCGCCGGGAGCTGGTGGAGCCGCCTGACGCAAGCCATCCTGCGCGAACCGACCGTGGTTCTGCTAGAGAAGGAGGCGGATTTGTCGCGTCCTTCGTCCGAGCGCGAGGCATCTGCTCGCTCGTGTGAGGCTGTCCGCTAAACGGAGCGTTGCTATCTTTGGTCTTCGCTGCGGGCCTGTCCGTCCTGCATAAGCCGCTCGAACGGATCATCCACAAGGAGACATCATGGCTACCGATCCCCGCACCGTCGAACGTGCCGTCGATCCCCTGTTCCTGGAGCGCTGGTCGCCCCGCGCCTTCGATTCCTCGGCGTTGCCGCAGTCCGATCTCGACACCATCTTCGATGCCGCGCGCTGGGCGCCCTCGGCCTTCAACTATCAGCCCTGGCGCTTCCTCTACGCGCATCGCGATACGGCCGACTGGGATCGCTTCCTCGGCACGCTGCTGCCATTCAATCAGGGCTGGGTGCAAAATGCATCGGTGATCGTCTATATTCTGTCGGATACGCTGATGGCTGCGCCCGGCTCCGACGATTTCAAGCCATCGCACAGCCATAGTTTCGACGCAGGCGCGGCATGGGCGCTGCTGGCGTTGCAGGCGACGCGGCTCGGTTATCACACCCACGGCATGACCGGCGTCGATTTCGATGCTGCGCGCAAGGAACTGGGCGTGCCCGATCGTTTCCGGATCGAGGCGGCCATCGCCATCGGTCGACAGGCGGACAAGGCGATCCTGCCCGAAATGCTTCAGGCGCGCGAAGCCCCCAGCGGCCGCAAGCCGGTCGAGGAATTCGCCTTCGCCGGAAATTTCGCGGACTGACGGAAAAAGCGCCCCTGCCGGTTGGTCGGGGCGCTTCTCTTTTTGCTTCGCTATTTTGTCTTGGGGAAGGCAACGATCGTGACCATACGTCCGCCGACTGCCCCCCGCTGCGGCGCAATGCTCGCGACGATCCGGCCACGCGCGATCAATTCGCGATAGGCGGCATATTCGGCGGGGAAAGCGCGGGCCTCACGCCGATAACGGTCATATTGGGTCAGTATCGCATAGTCTGGCCGGCAATTGGCGCGACGTGCCGGCGCCATCGTGCCATAATCCACATTCGCGCGCGTGCCGCGTGCCTGATCGATTGGCGCATAACTGGTCTTGCCGTGCAGGAGGCCCACCGCATCAATGCAGCCCGCATCGCCGATCGGGAAGATGAAATGCCAGGGTTGGGGCAGCAGATCGAAGGCGAAATGTTCGACCAGCACCGTACTGCCGGCAGGGATGTGGCGGCGTGCCCATTGCGCCGCGATCTGGCGGGTGTCGTTCATCCGCTCCCTGGCATCGGCTTGCGTCCGCAGCAGGAGTGGGGGCAACAGGACTGCCAGCGAAAGCAGGAGAGCGATGAACCTCTGGCGCGGAGGTGTCCGGTCGACCAGCCAGCAGACCCCGGCGCCAGCGATAATCGCGCAAAGCAACAGCAGCGGCAAGGCCCAGCGTTCCCATACCATCGATTGAAGACACAAGAGCAGGAAGAAGCTGACGGCGATCGGTGCGATCAGCAGCAGTGCGCGCCGATGCCTGAAGAGGGCGATGAAGCCGACCGGAAGCAAGGCGAGCCCGACGATGCCCAATCCGCTCGACAATGGACCGCAGATATACCAGCCTGCATTTTGCCATGCCGTACCGCCCGTGGAACCAAGATGCTGGGCCTGACCCTCCCCGGTCAGATTGCGCACCACGGTCGGATAGTCGAGCAGCAGATAGGGGGAGATCAAAAAGAGAAAGGCAAGGCTCATCGCACCTACCGCAACGAGCCGCAAAAGCGCTTGGCGCAGCGTCGTTCGCCTTTCGATCAGCAACATCGCGGTCGCGCCTCCGACTGCCAGCGCAGACAGAGCGAAAGGCCATTTGGTGGCGATCGCCGCACCGATCCAGAGGCTGGCGAGAACATGGTCCCGCCACCTGTTGCGTTCGGCTATGTCAAGCGCAGCATGAAGGCACAGCAGCAGAAAAACGCAGGCCATCATGTCGGATCGGATGATCTGCGACCAGGTGATATGCACCGGGCTCGCGGCAAGAATGGCAGCCGCGATCAGCGCTGCACGGCGATCGAACAGCCGGATAGCAAGACGCCAGGCCAGGACGATCGTCGCGATCGCGAACAGCGTCATCGCAATGCGTCCTGGCAGGATCACCCATGTCGGATCGGCATAGATGACCTCGCCAAACTGCCCGACCGAAGGCCACCAGCCCGCCAGATAGCCGGTGCCGAATACCAAGATGTCGACCAGCGCCAGCACATACATGGTGGTCGTCGCCGGGTGGCCGAACCAGCCCGGATTGAGCGTCGGGCCGCGCAGCATCTTTACCGCGCCCAGTTCAAACATCAGTTCGTCGGGATCGTTGAGGGCCGGCAGACCGAAGTGAATCGAGGCGAGGCGCAGATACAGCGCTGCAGCCAGTATCGCGGTAAATGTCCAGAACCAGGGGGAGCGTGTCGCCTGCATCACGCCCCGTCGATGAGGATACCGTCACGCCGCCAGGGCAGCGTCGCTGGCTTATCGCCGATATGTGCGCGCCCATTCGCGCCGTCTTGAAGCGCCCCGTCGTCATGCCCGGTGACATCGATACGCAGGCGCTGGCAATTGCCGTCGAGCCGGACGCCGCTGGCGAAAGCCCGGTCGCGCCCGCCGATCAGCAGAGACACCTGTCCCAGCGCGCAATCCCGCAACTGCGCGGCCGCGCGGCCCGTGGCGTGGCCGGGATTGGCGATCCAGCCTTGCAACGCGAAGCCGCGGCAGCCCGACAGTTCCACCGGGCGCGGGTGGTCCAGTATCTTGAGGCCTTGCATCTGGAGCCCCTCGCTGTCCCGCGCCAGCAATCCAGCCGCCTGGCCGTTTGCGTCGCTGTTGGTCATGCCGACAAGCTGTCCGCCAGTGATGCTGACGGAGCCGCGCATCGCTGCGCAGTGGATCGCGGCCGTGGCGCGCGGGCCGACAGCGACATAGGCTTCGCTGATGTCGATCATCATATGCGGTCCGGTATCACGGATCATGATACCGGTTTCACCGCACTGGTCGACGATCGGCATGCGCAGGTGCAGGTTGACATGGCCGTTGCGGGCGCGACCGCCAATCTGGCCAGCCTTGCCATCGATGCGAATGCCGGTGGCGATGGCCGTCGCTTCGAAATTGATGATGAAGCTGTCGGCAAATGCCCCTTCAAACAGCAGACCGACGCCGTCGATTATCTGTGGATTGCCGCCGATCGTCGCATTGCAATCGATCAGGAACAGGGATGCATTGCCGCCGGCAAGACCGATATCGCCCATGCCGTCCAACAGGAAGCCGCGCCATGGCTGGCCCGCGCCCGCACCCGGTAGCGACCGGAACGCAATGCAATCGATCATGCGTGTGCGCACCAGGCCGCGCGCGACGAAGCCGACGCCATGTTCGGCAGCGCTGATCTGTTCGAAATTGGCGTAGAGCAGGAACTGCGCGGTCATGCCTGCGGGCAGGCGACCGCCGCGTCCATCTACCGGGGCCAAGCGGCATAGGGCGAGACTGCGTATGTCGATATTCTGCGGATAGTCGTTGACCGTCGCAGGGCGGCTGGCGGGGCCGACCCGCAGGACGTCGCCCGCCCCATTGGTCAGGATCAGGCGTGTACCGCGCCACCCCTCGGTCCCGCGGAACCCAGCGCCGGCTATCCGGCAGAAGGGACGCTCCACGACAAAAGTGTCGGACAGATAATAGTCCGCCGGCAGCAGTTGCATCACCGGATGGGCGGCAAGGCAGGCCTTAAAGGCGGGCAGGCTGTCCCGGTTGCCGTCACCCGGCGCGGCGCCCCACCATTCGGGATGGGCATGCGGTGTCCGGCTGCGATTGAGATCGATCGTGCCGCCGCCGGTAAAGACAGGCGCGACCGGCGCATGGAGGCAGCCAAGAACTGTGAGGGTGGCGCCTGGCGTTACCTCGATCGTCGCGCCGGGATGCACGACCAGATCGGTCTTGATCGTGACATTGGCGGTGATGCGATATGCGCCCGCTTCCAAAACCGTCGTCAATACCCGGTCATCGGCTGTGGCGGCTTTCCCGGCCGACAGGAAGCCGGCGCCAGTCATCGCTGCTGCTATCGGGAAGATCGCCCGGCGACTGAACGGCGCGGTCATTGCGCCCGCCCCTGAAGCCGATGAGGACGCGGATGAAGAATGCCGGGCAGCAGCGGCCAGTCGCGGCGGTAGCGCCAGCGATCTTTCCAGCCCTGATGGCGTATGTCCACCCACACGTCGCGGATGGTGGCGGCCGAAAGGCAGAGCGCGACCGTGATCAGCAGACCGGGGCGCAGGAACATCCCGAGGCCCACGCCGAACTCCACCTCGACCTGACGGCCGGCGAAATAGCTTTCGCGGATGATGGGCGGGATATAGCCGATCACGATCTCGCCGGGGAGACAGAGGATATAGCAGATGATGATCGCTGATGGCCGCGCAACGCCGCGCCAGGATTCCATGAAGACGAACAACATCACCATCATCTGGGTGTAGCCGCCCGCCTCCGAACTGATCAGGGCGAGCGCCGTGCCGAAGAAGGCGACGCGATGGGGCGGGACGACCTCGGGTCGCATCCAGGTCGCGGCCGCCGCCGCGAGGATCGACGCCTGACCCAGACGCGTCAGGATCGGCAGGACGATCAGGCCGATTTCGGAAACTTGCGATCCGACGATATTGGTGACTGGAAAGCTCTGCCCCTCCAGCAGGGAGATGAGCGGCTGATATGTGACCGAATACCAGATATCGAGCACCTGGGCGGCAATAAAGCCGGACGAATAGTCGGTGATGTTGGTAACGATTTCCTTGGGCGTCCCCACGCCCAGCACCCCATAGCTCAGCAGATAGACGAGCAGCGTGGCGATGAGCGCACCTTCGCACCAGAGCCAGCGGCGGCGCAGCAGTTGCGCGGCAACAGTGGCGATAAGATAGATTTTGAAATTGACGGCGATGCCCGCGAACAGCCAGCGTAGCCGCGCGGACTTGAGCAGGGGGCCGAAGGCGAGCAGCATCGCTGTAAAGCACAGCAGCAGGATGTTGCCACGCTCCAGTGCATAGAGCATCGGCAGGCCGGTGGAGAGGGCGACCGCGCGGGGGAGGGCGGTTCGCCGGTCGAGCTTGAAGAAGGTCATCGCGACCAGCACGATGTTCAGGACGAAGATCGCATGGATGACGACCAGCCCGACCCAGTCGCAATCGCGCACCATCAGGCCTTCCGCGCCGGCGTAGCAGCTTCCTTTGCCCAGCAGGCGCAGCACGACGAAGGACAGCGGCGGATAAATGGTGCGCCAGCTGTCATAGACGCCATCGTCACGCGCCCAATAGGCGGTGTTGAACCAGTCCATGAAGGTGTCGCTGGGTTCATAGAAAAATGGCTGGGGCAGATAGCCGTCGAACCACACGCTCCACATGGCCTTCGCGATCAGCGCCAGAACCCCGGCCGCGAACAGATATTCCAGCCACAGCCAGCGGCGGCGGGATGGTGCCGGACCGGTCATGCCGCCTTGGTACGGAAGACGAGATATTTGAGCGCGAAATAATTGACGATCGACACGAGGAAGGCCGCCAGGAATCCGGCCATATAGGGGGATTCGATCACACGCGATATTGCCGCCAGCGCGCCCAGGCCGAGCAGATAGTTGACGCCATAGGACAGGATGAAGCGCAGCTTTGCTGGCGCTGCGCCGCGGAACACATGGCGGCTATAGCTGACATAGTTGAACGCCATGCCCATGAGATGCGCGACAAGCTGGGCCACGAACATGTTGAGGCCTAGCCACACCAGCAGCGCATAGGCGCCGAGGCCGAAAGCAGTGTTGAGCACGCCCATCTGGTAATAGCGCCACAGTTCGATCAGGCGTGCGCGCGAGACGGGCAGGGGCATGTCAATAATCCGCCGGAAAGTTGACGCGCTCGCGCTCCAGCACCAGCGGCGTGCGCCGGGTGCGTTCGGAAATAATGCGCACATTGTCGCCCAGCAGGCCTATGAAGCCGAACAGCAAGGCAAACTCCGCCTGAACGACCGATGCGATGAGCCAGCCGGCGATCGGCTTGCCAAGGAAGAAGGCGATCGTGCCGCCGATCAGCATGACGAGCGTCAGCAGCGCGCCGATGGCGCCCAGATAGAGGGGCATGCGCAGCAGCTTCTTTGACGAGCCTGCGAGCGCCGACATGGCGAAGTCGAACAGGGCGAAAAAATTATTCTTCGACTTGCCGGCCGCACGGGGCGCGCGTGGATAGCTGATGGTTTCGAGGCGATAGCCGGTTTCGACCAGCATCGCGCGGAAGAAGGGTTCCGGTTCCTCCAGCCGGCGGGTCGCATCGACAACGCGCGCGGCATAAAGACCAAAGCCGGTCGCATTGGGCACGACGGGATAGTCACCGAAATTGCGCGCCAGCCAATAGGACAGCCGCCGCATGACGGTCAGAACCGGCCCGGTCTTTTCGGTTTCCCGGACGCCCAGAATGATGTCGACGCCAGCGCGCCAGCGTTCGACGAAATACGGGATGAGCGTTGGCGGATCCTGGAAATCGGCGCACATGCCGATCACCGCGCGACCGCGCGCCTGATAGATGCCGTAGGTGGGCGAGCGCATCTGGCCATAGTTGCGGCTGTTGACGATCAGCTTCACGCGGGGATCGCGGTCGCAGATATCACGGATGATCTCGACGGTGCGATCGGTCGAATCATTGTCGATGAAGATCAGATCGAAGCTGACGCCAAGCGGCTCCAGTTCCTTGATGGTCGCCGCGCATATGGCGGCGGCATTGTCTTCCTCATTATAGCAGGGGATGACCACCGATATGTCGGGCCGGTCGCCGGTGGCGGCAAGCGCGGTCATGCAAGGCTCCTCTCGCCGACCGGCGGCCGGGCGCTGTAGAATTCGATCGCCAGCCCGATCAGCAGCAGCATGACCGCCATCGCTGCGGGCAGGACATTCACCTGGCGGCTGGTGTCGACATAGGCGGGCTCCAGCATACGGATATTGGCGCTCGACGTCAGATCCTCGACCGAGGTGCCCTGGAGGAAGCGTTTGTAATTGTCGTAGAGGCCCTGGGCGAGATCGAGTTCGCGGCGCAGCTTGTCGACGCGGGTCGACTGGCGAACCACGTCACCGACCGAGCTCTTCTCGCCTGGGGAGGTCGAGCGGGCAGCCGCCAACTGGGCCTGAAGCGCATCGATCTCGGCGATCACCTGGCGCACGCGCATATTGTCGTCGGTGGCGAACTGACGCATCTGGGCCAGTTGCACCTGCTTTGAACGAATGATCGCTTCCAGTTCTGGAATGCGATCGCCTGCGGCATAGATGGCCGCCTGCGGGCTGCTGTAGCGGGTCTGCAAGCGGAAGCTGTCGTAATTGCTCTGGGCCTTGGCCAATTGGTCGCTGGCCTTCTCGACCAGTTCGACAAGGATCTTGCGCTTGAGCGCGGTCTGGTTGCGAGCAATGATCGAAAGCTGCTCGCGCACCGCGTCGCCATAGGCGGATACGAGATTCCGCGCGAATTCGGGATCGCGATCCTTCACCTCGAACTGGATGATGCCGCCGCGCAAGGCGCGGACGTCGATCTTGCGATCGAGCCAGCGATGGGTATCGGTTTGCGACTTGCCCAGCGTCCTGGCAAGATTGAGCCGCTTGGCGACGATCGAGCGGACATATTCGCCGCGCGCGACTTTCAGGCTGACCTCGACTGCGGCCTGGTTGCCGAACACGCTGCCGACGGCGCCCAATTGCCCCAGCGTACCGCTGAGGCCAAGGCTGGCGGGATCGGTCGGCGTCAGGCTGGACGCGGCTCGATATTTTTCCGGGAAGAAGGCCAGCAGCGCGAAAACCACGATCAGCCCGAGCAGGATGGCGCGGCGCAAGCCGGGCTTGCGCAGCACGGGCGCGTTGGCGATGCTGCCTATGATGGATCGGCGGGGCGTCATCAGTTGATCGCCGCGATGGCGGCCGCGGTCAGGCCGAACTGGAACAGGATGGTCGAAATGTCGCGGATCTTCGCCCAGGTCGAGGACGACTGGGTCTTGATCGGCACGAACACCGTATCGCCCGGCATCACCTGCGCATTGAGCGCGCCACGCGCGCGCGTCACCACCGCACCATTGGCGCGCACCAGGAAGATATTGCCCTTGTCCGCGCCGCGAATGGGGCCGCCGGCCTGCTGGACATAATCCTTGACCCGCAACGGCTTGCTGTTGCCCAGCAGGAAGGAGGCTGGGCGATAGACTGCGCCGAACACGCCTACCGTCTCGATGCGGGGCGGAATAACGATCCGATCGTTATTTTCCAGCGGCAGATTGACGGGCAGGCTGCTTGCGCCGGGCGCCATGTCCATGACCAGTCGGCCGTCCGGTTCTTTTTCGCGCAATTTCGTTACAAAGGCGCGGGCGGCCGTGATCTGCGTCTGCCGTTCGCCGGCATCCATCAGCCGGTCGCCGTTAAGCGGAGCCGCCGCCAGCGAAACCTCCATCTGGTCGACCGCCTCCAGGAAGCTGCGGCGCTGCTGCGCGCGGACCGATTCCCGGAAGAAGCGGGTACCATAGACATAGGCGCGCGGCGTCAGGCCGCCGGCCATCTCGATCACCTGCTCCAGCGGCGTGTTGGGCGGGACATAATAGTTGCCGGGGCGATTGACCTCGCCTTCGATCCGGACGACGGCCTGCTGCCGTTCCAGCGGCCGGGTCAGCGACCCCTGGGGCAGGATCTGGACGATGTCGCCGGACTGGGCCTGCTCGCCGGTCGCCATGGCGCGATCGATCTGGCGGCTGCCGACCGTATCCTGGTCGCTCAGGCGATAGAGGATGAGCCGCGAGGGATCGGCAAGGCTTGTCGGGCCGCCCGCCAGCGCCAACAGGTCCGCGAGACTCTCGCCCGAACGGGTTTCGTAGATCGCTTCCTCATTGACGCTGCCGATCACCGCGACCTGCTTGCCGACCGGCGGGATGAAGAGCACATCCTCATTCTGGATCAGCGGATCGAGCGACCGGTCGCCCTTGCGCAGCAACTGATAGAGATCGAAGTCGGCGACTTCCGCGCCGTTGCGATACAGCTTGACCGAACGGAAGCTGCCGCCCGCCGACGGTCCGCCAGCTGCGAGCACGGCATTGACCAGGGTAGACAGACTGGTCACCGAATAGGCGCCCGGATTATTGGCGAAGCCGGTCACATAGACGCGAACGCCGCGCAGCTTCTTGATGCTGACCGACACGTCATAGCCGCGATACTGGCGGCCAATGGCGGCGGCGATGCGATCCTTGAGGTCGCGATAACGCACACCGACCAGGCTGACCGAGCCGACATTGGGCATGAAGATGCGGCCGTCGCGATCGATTTCGATGTCGACGCTGCCTTCGACCGAACCCGTGAGCGAGATGGAGACGGTATCACCGACGTTCAGCGCATAATCCGGCGGGATGGTCGTCTGCGCGGGCACGGCGAAATCGCGCGCGCTCGCGACGAGCAGGTCGGACCCATAGCGCTTGAGCTTACGGCCGGTGACATCCTGGACCCAGGTTTCGAATTCGCCAGGAGCCGCAGGCTTCTTGAGACGGAGGCTCTCGACGTCGAGCAGGCCATTGTCATTCTGGCGCGGACCATAACCGGTCGCAGTAAGGCCGGTGCCGTCGCGATCCGCCGAACCATTGCCGCCGATCGCCACCGGCTCATAGGGTGTTGAGGTCGTGGTCTGCGACGAATTCGAGCTGTTATCGCTGTTGTTGCCGTTGTTCTGCCCGGCCGAGGCGCGCGCCGCAGCATAAGGGTCGATGGGCGAACCGCTCGGGACATTGCTGTTATCGTTCGATAGCTGCGCTGAAACGGGCGCTCCGGCCAGGATCATTGCCGTAACGGCCAGGGAAGCGGCACTTTGGCGCAGACCGGCGCTCAGGCGATGGCGGCCGGTATGGGTCGTCAAAATCATGAAATCCCGCTTTCCTTCGTCATTCTGTCTCGCGCCAGCGAACGGCGCGCACCTATCATGCAGCCTGCGGTGAGGCCAGCCCCTGGCTGTTCAGGCGGCCAATCCCCGCATATAGTCGGCTGTCTCTATGATCTGCCGGTCGAGCGTCACTGCTTTGATGCCATGAGAACGTCGCAGAGCGGCATAGACCGTGTCGTCGCCGATATAGCGATCCGGCACTGGATCGGTGATCGGCGCCCGTTCGACAGAGCCACCATCCAGAGTCCGTGCCACGACTTGCGCGACGCCCCCCAATTCCATTGCCTCGCCACCTGAATCGAAGCGGGCCACCGGCGTGCTGCGACCCGCCATCAGGGCGAAGATCAGCGACATGAGTTCGCGGATCGCGACATAGGCGCGATATACCTCGCGCGGGGCGCGGACGGCGATCGGCCGATCGGCCAGCGCATCCATGATGAAATTGGCGATGGCATAGGCCTGATGCTTATTGATGTATGGCCCGGTGATGTTGAAGATGCGCCCGATGACCGTCCTGCGGCCATGAACTCGCGCCCAATCGGCAAACCGATCTTCATCATCCAGCTTCATCTGGCCGTACAGGCGCATCGCGGGACTGGCGAGCGGATCGTTTGCCTTGGTCGCGGCACCGGACGAGGCAACGAACATCGCCTCGACGGGCAGCGTGGTTGCCGCCTCCAGCACCGTCGCGCTGATCGCGTCGTTGACGGCGCGATAAGCCTGTTCGCTCATCGCCTCGGCGCGATCCTTCGTCTGGAAGGCGAAGTGGAGCAGCCAGATGCGCCTGGCGTCGAGCATCTTCAGCGCGCCGAGCGGCGCCTGCTGCAATTCTCGTCCGCTGCGCAGCGTCAGTGTCCGTGTCGCGCTGCCATAGCAGGAGACACGATCGGCGATCCGGTCACCCAGCGCCTGTTCCAACAGGTCGAGCGTGGCGAGGCCGATCCAGCCGCCGGCCCCCGCGACCGCGATATGCTGGTCGTCCGCCGCCAATGCGGCGGCAATGGCGGGTTCAAGCATCTTGCAGTGCTCGTGCGGCGATGGCCGTGGTCAGTGAAGGGAAACAATCGAAGCTGTCCCCGACTTCCGGTACCCACAGCGGTTCGGCATAACCATAGGTCAGGAAGCAGAATGCCATGCCCGCCGTCTTGGCGACATCATGATCCAGTTCGCTGTCGCCGACATAGACGCATTCATGCGGTGCGCAGCCGAGCGCCTCGGACACGGCGATCAGCAGATCGGGCGCGGGCTTGGGCTGGAGGCCGGGCTGGCCGCCCACGACCACGCGGAAATAGGGGGCCAGACCCGTATCTTCCAGCACCCTGTCGCACAGGCCCTGCGGCTTGTTGGAGCAGATCGCCAGTTCCAGGCCCATTCCATGAAGCTGCTTCAGGCTTTCCGCGACCCCGGGAAACAGGCTGTCGATGGGCGTTACATGGCTGGAATAGCGCGCGCGGAAGTCGACCAGATCCTCGTCCGGGTCGATGCAGGCCGGCCCCAGCAGGGCGGCAACCATGTCGCGCCCGCCGCGGCTCATATATTGGCGCGCGCCGACAGGGTCGATCACATGATCGACCCCGCGGTCCGTGATCATCGCGGAGAGGATCGAGACGCAGATGCCGCAACTGTCGACAAGCGTCCCGTCCAGGTCGAAGATCACATAGCGGATCAAGCGTCGATCCCGCAGGGTTCCATCGCTTCGGCCAGTTCCTCACGCGGCAGGAAGGGCGAAAGGTCTTCCAGCGTCGGCGACACCATGGTGCCGTCTTCCAGGCGGCGCGAACTGAGCTTGGGCGCGAATTCCTGGCGCTTGTCGATCATCACTTCGCACAGCTGCGGACCATCGCCGTCCAGCGTCGCGCGGATCGCAGCGGACAGTTCGCCATGCGTCGCGACATTAGAGGAGGGCAGGCCGAAACCGGCTGCCAGCTTCGCGAAATCGGGGAAGCTGAGGCCGCTGTCGGGACCGCAGCCCACGATATTGTCGGGGAAATGGTTCTGTTGCGACTGGCGGATCGAATGATAGCCGTCATTGTTCAGCACGAAGATCTTCACCGGCAGCTTCTGGCCGGCGATGGTCTGCAACTCCTGCAGGTTCATCATGATGCTGCCGTCGCCGGCGAGGCAGATGATGCGTCGGCCGCCGGCGGCATGATAGGCACCGATCGCGGCGGGCAGATCATAACCCATCGAGGCGCAGCCCGAATTGGTGAAGAGGCGCTGGCCCGGCTTCAGGTTCGCGGCCTGGAACATGGTGACGCAGGCCGTGCCGTCGCCGGACACGACGATGTCGCCTTCCTCCAGTTCCTGGAACAGCAGTTCGCCGAAGACATAAGGGTTGATAAGCCCTTCATTGGTCCAATATTCGGGCAGCACCACCGGATAACGCGCGGCCCGGTCGCGGCTGCGCGCCAGGAAGGCAGCGCGCGCTTCGGCTTGGTCGCCGGCGGGCGTGGGCAAAGCGGCGGCCGTCGCGAAGAAGGCGCGCAGGTCGGCGTGGACCGGGCGATGCAGGCTCAGCGTCGGCTTGTCGAGTTCGGTCTTGTCGATCTCGACCATGGCGACCTTCGCGTTGCGGGCGAAGCTCTTCCAGTTGTAGCTGACCTGGCGGATGTTGAGGCGCGAACCCAGCACCAGCACATAATCCGCAGTCTGCACCGCGAAATTACCGCCACGATCGCCGACCGTGCCGGGGCGACCGACATAGAGTGGGTGGCTATTGGGAATGGCGTCATGCGCGTTCCAGCCGGTGACGACCGGAATGCCGAAACGCTCGGCGAAATTCAGGAACTCGGCATGCTGGCCTGAAATGCGGACGCCGGCACCGGCGAGTATGACCGGGCGCTCGGCGGCGCACAGCTCGGCAAGCAGCGTTTCGGTTTCGGCCTTGAGCGCGTCGCCTTCGAGCAGGTTCAGTTCCGCCTCGTTATTGGCGGCTTCGTCGGTGCGATCGAGGCTGGCGGGATCGAACGGCTCCAGCGTGTCGAAATCGACCGGGGCGGCCTGCACGTCGATCGGCACGTCGATCCAGACCGGGCCGGGGCGGCCACGGCGGCAGAGATATATGGCCTTTTCGACTACCTTGCGCGCTTCGAGCGGGTCGTTCAGCACGACCGCATATTTGGTGATGCCACGGACCATCGACACGATGTCGACTTCCTGGTCGCCGAGCTGGCGCAGGGGCAGGGGGTAGTTGGGCGCGCAGGTTTCGCGCTTCACCTGGCCCGACACGACGACCATGCCGATGGAATCGACATAGGCGCCATAGACACCGTTCAGGGCGTTAACGCCGCCCGGCCCGGTGGTGACGTTCACCACCGCCGGGTTGCCGGACAGACGACAATAGCTTTCGGCGGCGATCGCGGCAGCCTGTTCGTGATGGGTGAAGACCTTGTTCAGGCCCTTTTCACGACCGAATGCATCGTTGAGATGCATGGCGCCGCCGCCGGTGAGCATGAAGCAATCAGTGATGCCATGCTCGACCAGAAGGCGGGCGATCAGGTCTGCTACGCGAATCTTTGCCATGGGGATCAGGCCGGTTCCTTGACCGCTGCGACCTGACGGGCTTCCATCATTCCGATGCGCGCTTCGTCTTCGGCCGAAATGCTCTTGTAATAGTCACGCTTGTTCTTGAGCCACAGCAGTTCGAACTCGATCGCCAGTTCCATGCCGGCGGCCGCGTCGCCATTTTCCAGAACCGAGCCGTCGAAGATGACCTTGCGGGTTTCGAAGCGGTCCAGGCGACGGGCGCGTGCGTCGCTCAGCAGCGGGACCGATGCGGGGCTGACGCCGCCGCCGATCACCAGTTCCAGACCGCGTTCGCGGCACAGGTCGGCCACGGTGTTCACATAGCCAGCCATTTCATCGGTGTTCACGAAATCGCGGGTGTGGCCCATCGAGCCGGCAAAGTCGACGCGGCCGAAGACCATGCCCACGCCGCCCTTTTCGGCCACTTCGCCCATCTCGGCGAGCTGGTCATAGGTCTGGCGGGTTTCGACGTTGAACAGGAAGCTGATGTCCTGCTGCTCATCGACCGGGAACACCTTGTTCTTGGCGTCGATGAACTTCTTGAGCGCGTAGGGGGTCTCGACCATCGGCGCGATGATATAGTCGACACCGTAGAGGCGGCATTCCAGCAGGTCGCGGATCGCTTCGCAGCCGCCGATCTTGATCGCGACCTTCAGGCCAGCGCGGCGCGTGATTTCGAGCAGGCGCAGCAGTTCGTCGACGCGCGTCCCTTCCGCTTCGAATTCAGCCTTGATCGCCACGACGCCATAATTGGCCTTGGCTTCCTCCAGGATGGCCAGCATCCGCTTTTCATGCTTGTTCACGTATTTTCTCCTGAAAACCCTTTTGCGCTGCCTTGTCAGGCACCTTTGCGCAGAAAATTGCCAAGTTCTTCGGCCATATAATCCAGATGGCTGTCGGTCAGGCCCGGGAACAACCCGATCCAGAAAGTGTTGGTTGTTACCAGGTCTGCATTGCTCAACTCTCCGACGACGCGGTAGTTGCGGCCCTTCATATAAGGCTGGCGCAGCAGGTTGCCGCCGAACAGCAGACGGGTGCCGATCTTGCGGGTGTTGAGATACTGGACCAGCGCTTCGCGGTTGATGCCGCTTTCCGGACGGATGGTGATCGGGAAGCCGAACCAGGACGGCTCGCTGTTGGGCGTGGCTTCCGGCAGGATCAGCACATCCTCGAACTGGCGCAGGCGCTCGGTCAGGCCAGCGAAATTGTGCGCGCGGGCAGCGATGAAGCCGTCCAGATGGCCGAGCTGCGACAGGCCCACGGCTGCCTGCATGTCGGTGATCTTGAGATTGTAGCCGGCGTGACCATAAGTATATTTATGATCATAGCCCATCGGCAGGCTGCCGAGCTTGCGAGCGAAGCGCTTGCCGCAGGTGTCGTCCATGCCTGGCGCACACCAGCAGTCGCGGCCCCAGTCGCGCATGGATTCGATCACGCGCTTCAGGCGCGGCTTGTCGGTGAACACCGCACCGCCTTCACCCATGGTGATATGGTGGGCGGGGTAGAAGCTCAGCGTGCCGATATGGCCGAACGTACCGACGCCCTGGCCATTATAGGTGGCGCCCAACGCGTCGCAGCAATCCTCGACGACCCAGAGATTATATTTCTCGGCCACGCGCATCACTTCGGCCAGGTCAAACGGGTTGCCCAGCGTGTGCGCGATCATGATCGCGCGCGTCTTGTCGCTGACCGCCGCCTCGATCATGTCGGGCTTGACGTTGTAGGTCGGAATGTCGACGTCGACGAACACAGGCACCAGCCCATATTGCAGCGACGGATTGACCGTGGTCGGGAAGCCGGTGGCGACGGTGATGACTTCGTCGCCCGGCTTGAGCGCCTCGCTGCGGAAATAATGCGACGTCAGCGTCGAAAGCGCCAGCAGATTGGCCGACGAGCCGGAATTGGTCGTCAGCGCATGGGCGACGCCGAGGCGCTGCGCCAGCTTCGCCTCGAACGCATCGTTGAACCGGCCGGTCGTCAGCCAGAAGTCGAGCGAGGAGTCCACGAGGTTCCGCATGTCGGTCTCGTCATAGACCTTGCCCGACACAGGAACGGCGCTTTCGCCCGGTACGAAGGGTTTGGTGGCGTGGAAGCGACGTGCATATTCGCCCGTAAGGTCGAGTATGAGGGCGCGAAGCTGCGCCTCGTCACAATCTTCGGCCAGCGCAGCCGGATTGGCCGCCAGCTGTTCAACAGTCATTTACCTATTCTCCCCGGACAGGGCACGGTCGAGTTGCTTACGATAAGCATCAAGTTGTGCAAAGGAAACTTGCGCCGCATCACCGCCTTCTGCGACGGAGCGATGCCACGCAACGATATAGTCCAGCGCTTCCTGCAATCGGAGCGCGGGGCGCCATCCCAATTCGGTGCGCGCCTTGGAACAGTCGAGCTTCAGGATCTTCGCCTCATGCGGCTGCGCCTGTTCCTCGGTGTACCAGGACGGCCCGCCCCAGGCCGTACACATGCGGTCGGCGATCCAACTCACCGGCTGGGTGTCGTCGTCGGCCGGGCCGAAATTCCAGCCGGTTGCCGCCCAAGCCCCGTCTTGCGCGAGATGCTGCGCGATCATCAGATACCCCCCCAGCGCCTCCAGCACATGCTGCCATGGGCGAATGGAACCGGGCGAGCGGATGAAGGGCGCCTTGCCGTCGATCAGCGCGCGGACGATGTCCGGGATCAGCCGGTCGGCCGCCCAGTCACCGCCGCCGATCACATTGCCTGCGCGCACCGATGCAAGCAGCGGCCCCTGGCTGAAGAAGCTGCGGCGATAGGAGGCGATCACCAGTTCTGCCGCGCCCTTGCTGGCGCTGTAGGGGTCATGACCGCCCATCGGATCGCTTTCGCGATAGGGCCAGACCCATTCGCGGTTCTCATAGCATTTGTCGCTGGTGACGCAGACGATCGCTTTCAGATCGGCGACACGGCGGCACGCATCGAGCACATGCGCAGTCCCCTGCACATTGGTCGCGAAGGTTTCGGTGGGACAGTCGTAGGACAGGCGCACCAGCGGCTGTGCCGCGAGGTGGAACAGGACTTCCGGGCGCGCCCGCGCCACTGCGTTGTCCACCGCGGCCATGTCGCGGATGTCGCCTTCGATATGGGTCAGCCCGTCCTGGACGCGCGCCTGACGGAACAGGCTGATCTCGTCCGCGGGAAGGGAGAAGCCGGTAACTTCCGCACCCATCTGCGCCAGCCACATGGCAAGCCAGCTTCCCTTGAAGCCGGTATGCCCTGTGAGAAAGACCCTGCGCCCCCGCCAGAAAGTCTCGCTCACCATGATTTCCAGGGCGCTCCCTTCTGCCACAATTCCTCCAGGTGCTGCTTGTCGCGCAGCGTGTCCATCGGCTGCCAAAAGCCTTCATGATGGTAGGCGACCAATTCACCCGAGGTCGCGAGCTTTTCCAGCGGCTCACGCTCCCAGATCGTATCATGCGCGTCAATCAGATCCACGACGGACGGATCGAGCACGAAGAAGCCGCCATTGATCAGGCCTCCGTCACCGGCAGGCTTTTCCTTGAAGCTGCGGACGAGATTGCCCTCGAACTCCAACGCACCGAAGCGCCCCGGAGGAGAGACGGCGGTGATCGTCGCCTTCCGTCCATGCTCCTTGTGGAATGCCAGTTGCGCCGACACGTCGACATCGGCCACGCCGTCGCCATAGGTGAAGCAGAAAGGCTGGTCGGGATCGAGATAACGGCGCACGGCCTTCAGGCGGCCACCGGTCATCGCATCCATCCCGGTTTCCACAAGGGTGATCCGCCATGGCTCGCTCCAATTTTCATGGACTTCCATGTTGTTCTTGGAGAGGTCGATGGTAACGTCGGCCATGTGCAAGAAGTAATTCGCGAAATACTCCTTGATCATATAGCCTTTGTAGCCAAGGCAGATCACGAAATCATTGACGCCATGGCTCGAATAGATTTTCATGATATGCCACAGGATGGGCATTCCCCCGACCTCTACCATCGGCTTGGGCCGGACGGAGGTCTCTTCCCCCAGGCGCGTTCCAAGTCCGCCTGCAAGGATTACAGCTTTGATAGACACTTTGCCCCGTTTCTCTGGGCGCCCCTTTGTAGCGCGAATATTTCCTTTGGCGGGTCGGCGGGCCGGTGTCAACGGCGGTGAAAATCAATAGCGAAAAATTAACTGGCCCAAAATCAGTACCTTAGACAATTCGATACGGTGAATACGGAATTTTGCGGTTAGCGTCGTCGGCTGAAATTTTGCTGCAATTTGACATGGCTAGGCCACCACATGTTGTCCCTTTCTGCCAGTTGCCCCATTCACGCCTAATCGGACCGGCGCAAATAACAGTAAGAACAGGTGACCATCTCATGGCGGGGGCGCAAGAAACGTCCCCGCCATGACTTGATCTAGATTATGGTCCAGCCGCCGCCGAGCGCGCGGAACAGGTCGACCTGCGCGAAGGCGACCGCACGGTTGGCGGCGGCGAGATCGGCGTCGGCGGCTGCCTGGGTGCGCAGCGCGTCGAGGACGGTCAGGAAGTCGATCTGCCCCTCCCGCTGGCGGGCGGTGCTGATGCGGGCGGCGCGGGCGGCTTCATCGCGTGCGGTCTGGAGCGCGGCGCGGCGTTGCAGGGCGTTGGCGTAGGTGGAGAGGGCGGTTTCCGTTTCCTCCAGCGCACGCAGCACCGTGCCGTCGAAGGTCGCGAGCGCCGCGTCGCCATCGGCCCGCGCCGCCGCGATGCGGGCGCGGTTGGCCTCCTGATTGGGGAAAGCCCAGCTGATGAGCGGTCCCAGCAGCCAGTTGAGCGGGCCGCCGCCGAAGATGTCGCCGCCCCCGATCGCCGTGGTGCTGATCGATCCGCCCAGCGTGATGCGGGGGTATAGGGCGGCGGTCGCCACGCCGATCCGCGCCGTGTCTCCCGCCAGCCGTTGTTCGGCTGCGCGCACGTCGGGGCGACGGGCGAGCAGCGCCTGACCGTCACCCACCGGGATGGGTTGGCTGAGGTCGGGCGTGACCTTGGCGTCGCGGACGGTCGCGGGCAGATCCTGCGGGGTGCGGCCGGTCAGCGTCGCGAGGCGGAAGAGCGCCGCATTGCGATCCGCCACCAGCGAGGGGATAAGCGCCCTTTGCTGGTCGCGCAGCGAGGTGATACGGATCACGTCGAGCCGGTCGGACCGGCCGACATCGAAGCGGGCCTGCGCGATGCGGAGCGACTGGTCGAGCAGGTCGACCGTCCGTTGCGCGACCGCGATGCGCTGGGCCGAGGCGGTGGCGTCGACATAGGCGCGGACTGTGTCGGCGACGACCGCGACCTTGACTGCGTCAGCGTCGGCCTGCGCCGCACCGGCGTCGCCGCGCGCGGCCTCTATGCTGCGCTTCACCCGGCCGAACAGGTCGACCTCATAAGCGACGTCCAGCCCCATATCGACGGTCCAGTTTTCCCGGTCCATGCCGGGCAGGGTCTGGGCCTGCGAGGCGCGGCCGTAGGTCGGCGATCCGCTGAGCGTGGTGCTGGGCAGCCGGTCGGAGCGGGCACCGCGCAACTGGGCGCGGGCGCGTTCCAGGCGGGCGACGGCGACGCGGATGTCGGTATTGGCCGACAGTGCATCCTTGACCAGCCCGTCGAGCAGCGGGTCGTTGTAGAGCCGCCACCAATGATCGTCGGCGGGTGCCTGGGCGACCGCCGGGTTCGCTGCCCCGATGAAGGGGGCGGCGGCCGTGGTCGGGGTGGCGGGTGCCTTATAGTCCGGCCCGGCGGCGCAGGCCGTGAGGGCGCTGGCGCCGAGCAGCAAGGCGATGAAGTTCCTTGTCATGGCTTTTGTCCTTATTCGGCCGGCTGCAATGCCGCAGCATCAGCTTGCCCGCGCCGGCGGCGGGCGAAGCGATCGCCCAGCGCGCGGCACACGACATAGAAGGTGGGGGTGAAGAGCAGGCCGAAGGCGGTGACACCGGCCATGCCGAAGAAGACCGCAGTGCCCAGCGCCTGCCGTAGCTCCGCACCGGCCCCGCTCGCGATCACCAGCGGCACAGCGCCGAGGATGAAGGCGAAGCTGGTCATCAGGATCGGGCGCAGGCGGGTCTGGGCCGCCTGAACCGCGGCTTCGACCGGCGACAAGCCCTGTTCGTCCTCAGCCTGCTTGGCGAATTCGACCACCAGGATGGCGTTCTTCGCGGCAAGGGCGATCAGCACGACCAGACCGATCTGCGTCAGGATGTTGTTGTCCATTCCCCGCAGGTTCACGCCCAGCATGGCCGCGAACAGACACATCGGCACGATCAGGATGATCGACAGCGGCAGCGTCAGGCTTTCATATTGCGCCGCCAGCACGAGGAAGACGAAGAAGACCGCCATGCCGAACACCAGCCCTGCGGTATTGCCCGCGATGACCTGCTGATAGGCGACGCCCGTCCATTCGCTGCCATAACCAGCAGGCGCGGCTTCTGCGAGCTTCTCCATGGTGGTCAGCGACTGGCCCGACGAATAGCCCGGCGCCGTGTCGCCGTCGATTTCCACCGCTGGCAGCAGGTTGTAGCGGACCACGCGATAGGGGCCGGTTTTGTCCTTGAAGGTCGAGACGGAACCGATCGGCACCATCTGGCCGCTGTTCGACCGGGTCTTGAGGTTGGCGATGTCGGCCACGGTGCCGCGATGATCGGCATCGGCCTGCGCGGTCACGCGATAGGTGCGGCCCAGCAGGTTGAAGTCGTTGACGAACGCCGACCCCAGATAGACCTGCATCGCTTCGAAGATGCGTTCGGGGGGCACGCCCAGCAGGTCTGCCTTACGCCGGTCGACGTCTGCGTAGACGCGCGGCGTGCCGACGTCGAACAGGGTGTAGACCATGGCGAGGCTGGGGGACTGGTTCGCCTTGGCGATCATGTCCTGCGCGACCTTGTTGAGTTCGGCGTAGCCGCGATCCTCGCGATCCTCCAGCATCATCCGATAGCCACCGGCCGAACCGATGCCCTGAATGAGCGGCGGGGGAACGAGCAGGATGCGCGCCTTGTCATAGCCGGCGACGGCCTTGTTCGCCTGTTCCATGATGCCGGCATAGGTGACGCCTTCCGCCTTGCGCTCGGCAAAGCTCTTGAAGGGAAAGTAGATCGCCGCGCTGTTGGGCGCCTGCGTCTGCGAGGGGCCATGGAAACCGGCGAACATGACCGCGCCGCGCAGGCCCTTCACCGGCAGGATCTTCTCCGCCACTTCGCGCGTCACCTTGTCGGTGCGTTCGAGCGAGGCGCCGGAGGGCAACTGCACGACCGCCAGGAAATAGCCCTGGTCCTGCGCCGGGATGAAGCCGCCGGGCGTCACCCAGAACAGGGCGATGGTAGCGGCAATCAGGCCGGAATAGGTCAGCAGCATCTTCTTGGGACGGGCGACGAGGAAGCGGGTGAGGCGACCATAGCCCGCGCTCATCCGGTCGAAACCGGTGTTGAATGCATCGACGGCCACGCCCAGCTTCTGCCGCCAGACCGGATCGCCGCTGCGGTCGCGCGGGCCGTGCTTTTCCTTTAGCAGGAGGGCGGCGGCAGCGGGCGACAGGGTGAGCGAGAGGATCAGCGAGATGATCGTCGCGGTCGAGATGGTGACGGCGAACTGCTGGTAGAAGGCGCCGGAAATGCCGGTGATGAAGAGCGTCGGCACGAACACCGCGCAGAGCACCAGCACGATCGCGACGAGCGCGGTCGACACTTCGTCCATGGAGGTGCGGGCAGCCTCCAGCGGGGACATGCCGTTTTCTATGTTGCGCTCGACATTCTCGACCACGACGATGGCGTCGTCGACGACGATGCCGATGGCGAGGACAAGGCCGAAGAGCGACAGGTTGTTGAGGCTGTAGCCTAGACCCGCAAGGATCGTGGCCGTGCCGATCAGCGACACGGGGATGGCGATGATCGGGATGATCGCCGCGCGCCAGTTCTGGAGGAAGACGAGGATGACCAGAACCACCAGCAGCACGGCTTCGATCAGCGTGTGATAGACGGCGTCGATCGACTGGCTGATGAATTCGGTGGGGTTGTAGATGACGCTATATTCAAGCCCCTTGGGGAAGCGCTTGGACAGGCCGTCCATTTCCGCCTTCACCTTTTCCGCTGCGTCGAGCGCGTTGGAGCCGGGGCGCTGCATCACCGCGATGACGACGGTGGGCTTGTTCGACAGATAGGTGTTGATGCCATAATCCTGCGCGCCCAGTTCCACGCGCGCGACATCGCTGACGCGCACCTGATGCCCGGTGGCGTCGGTGCGGATGACGATGTTGGAGAATTGCTGCGGTTCGGTCAGGCGGCCCTGCATCTCGACGCCAAGCTGGAAGGCTTCGCCGCGATCATAGGGGGGCTGGCCGATCGAGCCGGCCGATACCTGCACGTTCTGGGCGCGCAGCGCCGAGACGATCTCGCCCGCCGTCAGGTCCAGCGCGGCGGCGCGGTCGGGATCGATCCAGATGCGCATCGCATAATCGCGCGAGCCGAACAGTTGCACGTCGCCCACGCCGTCGAGACGGGCGAGGCGGTCGCGCACCTGCGTCAGCGCATAGTTGGACAGGTAATTGCGGTCGAACGTGCCGTCGGGCGATTGCAGGTTCACGACCATCAGGAATTCGGGCGTGGTCTTGCGGGTCACGACGCCAAGGCGCTGCACTTCTTCGGGCAGGCGCGGGATGGCGACGGCGACGCGGTTCTGCACCAGCACCTGCGCGGCATCGAGGTCGGTGCCGATCTTGAAGGTGACGGTGACGACGACCTTGCCGTCGCCGGTCGACTGGCTGCTCTGGTAGAGCATGTCGTCGACGCCGTTGATTTCCTGCTCGATCGGCGCGGCGACGGTCGATGCGACCGTTTCCGCCGATGCGCCGGGATATTGAGCGGAAACCGTGACCGTGGGGGGCACGATGTCGGGATATTGGGACACCGGCAGGCCGATGAAGGCGAGCGCGCCGACCACGGTGATGACCACCGCTATGACGGCGGCGAAGATCGGCCGGTCGATGAAGAAACGGGAGAAGCGCATCGGATCATCCTTTGCGAACGAGCGAAAGGGATGCCGCGCGATCCGGCGGGTGCCGGATCACGGGCAGAGAAATTTGAGCTGGCCCCTCCCGTGTGAAGGGAGGGTTCTAGTTACCGTGCGAAGGTCGCCTGCGCCGCCACCGGCGCGATGCTGTCGACCGGCGTGACCGGGGCGGGGGTCGGCCGGATCGCGGCCGCCTTCGCCGCCACCTTCGCGCCGGGCATGGCGGCCTGGATGTTGGAGACGATCACGCGGTCCTTGGGATCAAGGCCCGAACGGATGATCCGCAGCCCGTCGACGATCGGACCAAGCTCCACCGGCTTTGCCGTGACGCTGTCATCCTTGCCCACGACCAGCACGGTCTTGCGCGCCTGATCGGACTGGATCGCCTCGTCCGGGACCAACAGGGCATTGGCCCTGCCCCCATTGGCAAGGCGCATGTTGCCGAAGAGGCCGGGGGTCAGGAAATTGCCCGGATTGTCGAACACGGCGCGGATGCGGATCGTGCCAGAACGCGGATCGAGGCCATTATCGGTGAAGTCGAGCCGGCCCTTGTGGCGATATTCGGCTTCATCCTGCAAACGCACCTCGACCGCGCCTTCCACGCCTTTGTCGCGCTGCGACTTGAGGTAGAGCGCTTCGGAGGCATCGAAGTTGAAATAGATGGGGTCGAGCTTGTTGACCGTAGTCAGCAGGGTCGCGCCGGTACCTTCCGCCCCGGCCACCAGATTGCCGATGTCGACGCGGCGATCGGAGACGCGGCCGGAAATGGGCGCGCGCACCTGCGTGAATTCGACGTCGAGCGCGCGGCTGCGTTCGCGCGCCTGTGCCCCGGCGAGGGCGGCCTGCGCGGCCTGAAGCCGTGAGCGGAGCGAGTCGACTTCGCTGGCCGACACCGCTTCGTCGCCGCTGAGGCGCTGGACGCGGGCAAAGTCATTCTGCGCCAGCAGCAGGGCGCTGCGGGCCGATGCGCTGCTGGCCCGCGCTTCTGCGAGAGCGGCGAGGAAGGGGCGCTGGTCGATAGTGAAGAGCAATTGCCCCTGCCGGACGACATCGCCGTCGCGGAAATGGATGGCGGTCACTGCGCCCGATACGCGCGGGCGGATTTCCACCGTCTGGCTGGGGGCGAAGCGGCCGACATAATCATCCCATTGCGTCACGCTGCGGGCGAGCGGCGCGGAAACGCCGACCGCCGCCAGCGGGGCGGCCGATGCCTGTGCCTGCGGCTGGTCGAGCAGCTTCCAGCCGGCGCCCAGGATGGCAATTGCAGCGATGGCGGCGATCCCGCCATGACGACGGGACCATCGGCGTTTGGGCTGCGCGCCGGCGTCCGAATATTCGGCGTCGGCAGTGATTTTCGTGTGCTGGTTCATGCAAAACTCCGGCGTCCGCGAGCCGAACGGCCCGCGCTGATGGTGGCGAGCAGAAGCTCTAATTGTGCGGTGGAGAAGCCGGCTGCGCGGAAGGCGGCAAGGCCGGACAGCGAAACGGCATAGCCCTTGTGCCAGGCCTCGACGGCCAGGCGACGCAGCGCTTCCAGCCGTTCGCTGGCAAGGGTCAGATTGATTTCCTCGCCAAAAATCCAGCGGCGCAGGCGCGCGAACCGGCCCGGTCCCTGGAGCGAGCGCAGCCCGTCCGAGCGAGCGAGCGAAACGATCTGCCATTCCTCCGTCGAAAATCCGGCCGGTTCCGTCGCCCGAACGACGGTCTGGGCGATGCTGGCGCCCATGGCCATCTGCGGGCCGGCGAGCGGCTGTGCGAAATCCAGAAATGCCATGGCGATTTCCTTCCCGATAGGATGAGGACGCGTGTCTACGACCGGAACCGCGCCGTCGCGTCCCGTGCCTTGCGCCCGAAATTTGCGCGAACGATCCTGTCTGCGCGCGCCGGTTGGCGCGTCAGTGGAAAGATCGAGAGATGTGGATCAGGATGCTCCCGTCGCCGGGAAGCTGCCCCTTACGCCGCCGTCAGCAACAGCGCCTGTGTTTGAGATTGTACCGCATGATGACCTCCCTGGGCCTGTACCCAGCCAGTTCTATACTGATCGGTATATATTAACGTGACCTTGCTGGTCAACCTTTATTTTGTACCGGCAGGTATTTTATTCGCGGTGCAGCATTTTCAAGGGGGTGGATGCTACGAGGGCGAAAATAATTTCAGGCAGGCTTGAAACGAAAGAAGTCGGGCCGCGTCAGCGGCCGGGCCACATGGAAAGCGTGGTTTCGATCAGCGTTTCCAGCCGTTCGGCCGGCACGCCCGCGCTGGCCTGCACGGCCATGCCCTGCATGACGGTCGACAAATAGCAGGCCAGCGCCTGCGGTTCGACATGGTCGGGCAGGTCGCCTTCCTCACGCGCGCGCTCGAACCGTTCGAGGAGCGCGCGGTCAGACGAAGCGCGGCGGGCGATCACCTCGTCGCGGATACATTCCGAATGGGCAGTACCGCCCACCGAACTGATGACGCCCATGCAGCCCTTGGGGTCGGTGCTGTTGGTCTGGATCGCCAGGCCCCCCCGTAGCAACCGTTCCGCCACCGCTTTGGACGTAGGCGCTTCGAGCGCGGATTTCACATAGCAGAGCTTGTCGCGCTCATAGAGGTCGAGCGCTTTGCGGAACAGGGCTTCCTTGTTGCCGAAGCAGGCGTAAAGGCTGGGCTTGGTGATGCCCATCGCTTCGGTGAGTTCGGCCAGCGACGCAGCTTCGTAGCCACGGCGCCAGAAAACCTCGAGCGCAGCCGTGAGCGCTTCTTCGGGATCGAACTCCCGAGGACGCCCGCGTCCGCTATGTGTAGCCATTTCCATACCGAGCGGTATATAGTGAAGGTGGATGCAGAGTCCAGTGGCGGCATATCAGGCGGGCGGCGGCGCGCTGGATTGGGATTCCCGCAAGGCGAGCGGCGGGACCGCCAGTTCAACCGGTGGTTCGCCTTCGATCAGGTCGATCAGGTGGCGGGTCGCGATATGCGCCATCTCGCCGAAAGGACGCACGACGGTGGTGAGCGAGGGGGTCAGCATCTCCGCTAGCAGGCTACCGTCGAAGCCGACCACCGACAGGGTAGCTGGCACGGCGATACCGCGTTCCGCCGCGACCTTCAGCACGCCGGCGGCCATGATGTCATTGGCGGCGAAGATGGCGGTCGGCGGGGTGGGCAGCGACAGCAGCGCACGGGCGGCCGCGATCCCGGCGGCCAGGCTATAGTCGCCCTCGATCTCGCCCAGCAGCGGCGTGTCCGCTTCCTCCAGCGCCGCAATGAAGCCCTGCCGGCGTTCGCAGGCGGACATCATCGCCTGCGGGCCGGTGATCATCGCGATGTGGCGATGGCCAAGCGACAGGAGATAACGGGCGACATCACCTGCTGCCTCGCGCTCCGGAGAGAGAAGGACGGCGCCATAGCCCGCGATCGGCACGGAGGAGAGCGCAACGGCATGCACGCGTTCGGCCTTCAGCGCTTCGGGCAGGCCGGCGATGCCGGACACGGGGGGCAGGACGATCAGGCCATCGACCCGCGAGCGGCGCGCGAAATCGAGTATATGGTCGATGCCGCTTTCCTCGGTCAGCGGCACGGCATGGCTGATCACTTCATAGCCGCGCCCCGTCGCTTCCTGCCCGACGCCGCGCTGGACTGTGTCGAGTACCAGCGCGTTGCGGTCATGATGCACCATCCCGATCAGCAGCGAACGCCCCATGGCGAGTGCGCGCGCTCGCAGGCTGGGCTTGAAATTCAGCTTGTCGATCGCGGCCTGGATGCGCTCGCGCGTATCCTTGTTGACCTTCGGACTCTTGTTGAGGACGCGCGAGACGGTGCGAATGGAGACGCCCGCGACGGTCGCGACATCGGCGATCGTTGGTTCGCTCCCGCCAAAATCACTCTGTGGATCGTCCATGCGGCGTCGTCATTCCTGCTGTGGACGCTCTTCTTAGGCAGGCTCGCCCGGCAATACAAATGCGAGTCAACCTCATGACAGTGCCGTGGTTATGGCCGCTCGATCCGACGAATCCCCATTTTAATCCGGTCACCGGTTCGCGACCCGGCTGATTTCATTCGACGGCCTCCATATCATTAGACCGTGGACGAGCCGCCAACTGGCCGCTATTTCCAGCCGTTCCATAATCAGGAGCTTATATCCTCATGAACAACACCGATCTTGCCGAAGCGGTTGCCGCATCCCACGACATCAGCAAGGCCGACGCGCGCAAGCTGGTCGACAGCGTGATCGGCGCCATCGCCGACGCTGCCGCCAAGGGTGACGAAGTGTCGCTCAACGGCTTTGGCAAGTTTAAGGTCAAGGACAGCCCGGCGCGTCAGGGTCGCAACCCCGCCACCGGCGCCGTGATCGAGATCGCCGCGTCGAAGAAGCTGACCTTCACGCCTGCCAAGGCGGTCAAGGATCGGCTGAACGGCTGATCCTGGGGAGCTATCGCTTCCATGAATTTCGATGATCAGATGCATCGCTATTTCGGCACCACCGACCTTGATGCGGTGATGCCCGAAGCGATGGCCGCTGGCATTGAGCGGATGCGCGTCGACCTTGGCCTGGAAACGGGCCAAGGTCGACGCTTCGCGCTCTGGTCCTTCCTCTTTCTCCTCGACGCGGCGCCGGATATCGACACGACGTTCGAAGAAGCCGCCGATCGCAATGCTGCGCGCGACTTCATGGAGATGATGGAGAAGGGGACCGCGGGCGACTGATCCCGCCTCGCCCGTTTCCCGTACCCCAATATTATCGTCCGTTTCGAGAGTTACATTCTCGGATAGGAGGGCGGCGTCATGCCGACTGTGGCGGATCGACGGCACAGACGTTCCGAATGGAGCGCGAGCGCAGAATTGTCCGGTTGCGCGCAAATCTTGCGGATCGTCACGCTGATGCGCGCCTTCAACCGTCGGATATCCTCCGTACGCGACAGGTCGAGGTCGCTCGACGGCACGACCACGCCGGGAATGGCTTCCGCGCTGCCGACCGCTGGCGTCGCCATACCGATCGCCAGCGACAGAAACAGTTTCGCTGCGTTCATCTCTCTCTCCTTCTCTATGAGGGGCTCCGCGCGGCACAGGCAGGCGCGAAGGCCCCGTCAACGACTTGCTCAGGCCGCTATCTTTCCAGACAGCGCATGGACGTCCGCAGCATGGAGCAACTGGCCGCCAATGCCCCAGTCTCCCTGCTCGACTTCATGGATGCGCACCCAGGTGACTTGGCGCATCGCTTCGCCTTCCACCGCGACCACCGCTTCGGTGACGCCCGAAATCAGCTGGCGCTTTTCCTCGGGGGTGAAGACATCGCGGATGATATCGATGGTAACCAGGGGCATTTCTCTCTCCTTCATGCTATGAAAAGGGCCATGTCGGCCCGATGCAGGCACGATAGGCCGCGTGGCGCAGCGATGCTTGAAGGGCGCATGGAGAAATCATGAAGATTCCTCGGATTTCCTCGGCTGAAGCATCATGATCTTCCGGTTCGACTGCTTCGAACTAGATACGGCGCGCTTCGAGCTTCGGAGGGGCGGTGCCACCATCCATCTGGAGCCACAGGTTCTGTCTCTGCTTTCGCTGCTGGTCGCCAATGCCGACCGGATGGTGAGCAAGGACGAGATCGTGGAGAAGATATGGAACAACCGCATCGTCTCCGAAGCCGCCATCGCCGCCCGCATCAAGTCCGCGCGCAAGGCGATCGGCGACGACGGCCAGCGACAGCATCTGATCCGCACCATCCATGGCAAGGGGTTCCGATTTGCCGGACAGATCGGTTTCGCGGATGCCCCGGCCGCGATCGCACCGATCCTGACCGAGCGCGCGGCGGCCCCAACCGATGGGCTGCGGGATCGCCCCTCCATCGCGGTCCTGCCGTTCCGTCTGGTCGGCGCGTCGGACGATGCGGCTTTCGTGGCCGACGCCCTTGCCGATGAACTCATCGCTGACCTCGCCAGGCTCCGCTGGCTGTTCGTCATCGCGCGCGGATCATCCTTCCGCTTCCGCCACGATCAGTTGGACTTTCCGCAACTGGGGCGAACGCTGGGCGTGCGCTATTGCCTGACTGGCGCCATCACATTTTCGGGCAATCGCATCTCATGCGTTACCGATCTGGTCGAAACCGAGAGCGGAGGCATCGTCTGGGCAGGCCGCCACGAAGAGGATATGGCCAATATCCATGCTATCCGGCGCGACATCGTCGCCAACATGGTCGCCACGCTGGAAATCAGCATCGCCCAGAACGAGGCCCAGCGAGTCCGCTGCCAGGATATCGGGCAGATGAGTGCATGGTCGGCCTATCATATTGGTCTAGATCATATGTTCCGCTTCAACCGGGCAGATAATGAGGTGGCTGGCCGCCTGTTCGACCGTGCGGTAGAGACGGCGCCCGATTTTGCGCGGGCCTGTGCCGGCAAGTCCTTCACTCATTTCCAGAACGCCTTTCTCGGCTATCGCGCCGATCATTCCGCGGAAGCCGCCGCCGCGTATAGGCTGGCGGAAAGGGCAGTGCAGCTAGATCGCCTCGATCCTTTCTGCCATTTCAACATGGGTCGGTCGTTATGGCTGGAGGGCGATCTGACCGGCAGCATCGACTGGCTGGAGCAGGCCACGACGATCAGCCCCAGTTATGCTCAGGGCGTCTACAGCAAGGCATGGGCCAGGACGCTGGCGGGCGATGCCGTCGCCGGCGAGGAGAATGCCTCGCTTGCACTTGCGCTCAGTCCGCTGGATCCGCTCCGCTATGCGATGATCGCGACCTGCGCACTCAGCCGGCTGATGCTGGGCGACCATGAAAACGCCGCGCTCCTCGCCGAGCGTGCGGCGCGATCGCCGGGCGCTCACAAGCATATAGCCGTCATCGCCGCCCTGTCGACCCACATGGCCGGTCAGGCCGAAAGCGCGCAGCGATGGCGTGGCTTTGTTCGGCAGATCGCTCCCGACTTCAGCGGTCGGGACTTTCTTCGCTCCTTCCCGTTCGCGCCGACGATGGTGCGGGAAATGATCGAGCGGGGCTTGCGGGATCTCGGATTCTGATCGCACCGGTGCCACTCGGGTGTGGCCGTCACTTCGAAGCGGGGCAAGGATCGGGCGGGAAAACCGATATCCGGGAAGGTTTTTGGCGGAGCGGGAGTCCGAATTTCATAGTTGAAATCATTGCCATTTTCCTGTCGTCCAGCTCTATTCCCAAATCTATACCCAATTTCAGCGGCGGTTTCCGGCGAACCACTGCGGCCAATTCTGATCAAAAGCCTCCATACGTACCGATATAATTCCTCGGTATTTATGCAAGGTGACCAAGGACTTGTATCACCATAATACCGCACGCATATGGCTCAGGCCAGTCCTCTTTCCGCACGGCTTGGCCATCACGTGCCCGCTAGCAGCTGGCGGATCGTCGCTACCGGGATGAACAGCCGCAGCGGATTAGATGGCAGCGGGATGAACCCATATCCCTGATAGAGGCGCTTGCGGCGCTCCACCTGGTCGGGGTCACCGCAATCGAGAACGTCGAGTATTGCCACGGCGATGCCGATTGCATCTGCGGCGCGGGCGATCCGCGTGAGGCTGTCGACCAGCAAATCGCCGCCATAGCCTTGGCCCTGATGGTGCTTATCGACCCCGATCATCGATATATAGGCGGCCGGTATCTGACCATGCCCGGGCCTGGCACGAGCATATGGGGCCGGAAGATCCGTATAGTCGACCGCATGAGCATTGAGGGCGTGGAAACCGACGACGGTTCCTTCGGGATCGCTCATGACAAACACGCGCAGGTTGTCCGCCTTGGCCAGCTTGTTCGCGGTTTTCTTGAAGAAATTGTCGACCTGCTCGATCCCACAGGAAAATCCCGCCCGATCATGTCGGGCGGGATCAAGCGGCTCAATGGTGAAACGCGGTGCGGCGGTATCCGTCACTTGCTGGCGATCGTTTCGCCGTGACGCTTAAAGGCTGCGCGCAATTTGTCCGTCGGAGCCGGCGGATTGTCGAGCGCTGCGAAAAACACCTCATGGTCCACCGGTTGGAGCGTCGTGCGCTCATGCGCTGCGATCGTCTCCATCGCCGATTTATAGGCGGCGTTGATCGCGAACACCGAATCATCGACACCCGCCAATGCCGCGGCGCGCTGGATGGCACGCTTGATGCGCGGCTTCGTCCGGAAATTCATCCGTTCGCTGCTGCGCTCTTCGATGTCACCGATCTTGTCCTGAAAGCCCAACATGGCTCTGCTCCTCGTTGGGTATTATGTACGTCATATGGGCGTACATGTCAACAACTCCGGCTGCTCCGCACCGGGATTAGTCTCATCCGGCATTCTCGGCATAGGTGACGGCTTGCGCTGCCCACAATATTCCGCCCAGGCAGTCATGA
>NZ_DATKFP010000154.1:0-2443 GCF_035511395.1 Sphingobium sp. | reverse complement strand
GAGAACCAGACGAGCTGCCAGCTTCGCCCCAGCGTCCGACCCACCGAGACGATGCCGGTTCCATAGCCGCCGTCGATGAAAACCGCGTCGGCCTTATGTTCGTCCTCGAGCTGGGCAAGCTTGTTGGCCACCGCCACATCGTTGTCGTTCTTCGGCATGGTTGCGAGGATCTGGAACATCAGCCCCTGACGCATGCCGATCACAAGCTCGTCGTCGCCTTCCCATGCAGGGTCGCAGGTGATGATCTTCGGCGCCCAGTTGTATTGCTCCGCGCGCAACTGACGGCCGAACGCCGCCTCGACATCGGCCTCGGAGATGAACTGCTTGGCCGACATGGAAGGGAAGATGCCCCTAACGCGCACCTTCACGAAGTCCGATTCCTCGCCATAGTCCTCGATCCACTTCGCGATCTGGACCTTGTTGGTGCCGGGCACCGTGCGACTGTCGATCTGGCGCGCGATCCAGCGGTGGCGCAGGTTGCGGAAGCATTCGCGGAAACGGCCCGTCGCCTGCGTCGGATTGCCGAACACGACCCAGATGATGATCGTGTCCTCGTCGGTCAGCGCGCCCTCGGCGACCTCCCACACCTTGTTGTGAATCTTTGAAGCCTCGTCGAATAGCAGGACGACGATTTTGCCCTTGTTGTGGAGGCCGGCGAAGGCCTCGGTGTTGTGTTCCGACCAGGGCACAAAGTCGGCCCGCCAGGAATCGGTATGCGCCGCGTCGCGCGCCTTGATCGAGGTCGCCTGCACGTCGAACCAATGCGCGGTGATGGACGAGCGGAACCACTTCGACACCTCGGGCACGGTCTTGGTACGGAGCTGCGTGTCGGTGTTGGCGGTGGTCAGGACCTTGGCATCGTCGAAGCAGGACATCGCCCAGTTCGAGATCATGCCCATGCCGGCAGACTTGCCGATGCCGTGACCCGAGGCGACGGCGATCAGGCACGGCTGATAACGTTTCTCAGGGTCCTGAAGGTGATCCCGGATCGCGGCCAGCATGTCGGCCTGCCATTCGCGCGGGCCATCGACGTCGGCGAGATCGCCATGCCCCCAGTCCCACGCGGCTTGCGCCCATGCCAGCGGATCGTACTGGCACGATGCCGCGAGATCGGCGAGTTCCGCCTCGAGATCGAGAGCCGCTTCAGCCATTGCGGCGCTCCTTTGCCCGGCGCAGGCGGCCGGCGAGGTCGCCCGTCACGTTGAGGTCGAGCTTGTCGTTGTAGAGGCTCAGATGCCGGGCGAGCTGGTCCAACGCCTTCGACTTGTCGGCGAGTTTAACCGTGAAATTCTGGTTGCGGTCCCAGCCCCAGCCGACGATGGCGCGGCGAATCTTCTCCGGAAGCCTGCGAATGTCGGTCGGCCCGCGCAGGCCATAAAGCTTGCCATCCTCACCGATGTGATACCCCTCGCCTGCCTCAGCCTCGGTCGCGTCAGTCAGCTCGACCATCATGTCGGCCGGGTCCCAGAACGCCATGGAGGCGATCTCGGCAAGCACGCGCTCTGCTGAAATATCGAGCTTTTCCGCGCGTTTATCCATGCCGCGCGCGACGGCGGCCGCGATGTCAGCATTTAGCAACAATCGGCTTCCCTGCTGAACGGCGGTCTTGGGGCTGTACCCAGCGCGGATAGCGGCCTGCGTCGCGTTGAGATCGACGAGGTATTCGCGGGCGAAAGCTTGCTGTTTCGGGTTCAGTACCATGGACGGCACGATCGGCCATCTATTTCCGAAGTCGAGACGGCTAACCCTTGGGGCTGCCAAGTCCAATGTTCGACCAGTCGAGACCGACCGGCTCTGCATCTGGCTCACTTGCCGCGGCCGCCTCGATTTCCTCGTCGGTCATATTGCGGACGCGCTCCCAGTCGGTCTGACCAGGCCCTATGCGCTCAATCTCTTCCCGCGAGTAGCGCACGATTTCCAGAACAAGGACGGCGCCCTGCTCGCAGGGCGCGCAGCCATCGAAATAATCGAGTGGCAATCCTGACTTTCGGCAATACTCGCGCACCTCATGCGCGATAAACGCGGTCCGGCCGGCGGCGGCGCGGTCGGCGGTAGCTCTATCGATTTCAATTCTGTGGCTTTTCATCCGACAACTCCTTCGATTTTCTTCCTCTTCCGGGCCTGACCCGGCGCGGCACCCCCTCCCGGTCGAGAAGGCTGTAGAGCCGGTACCAGGAGAGGCGCCAGCGCGACATGATGTCGAGGACCTCGAGCTTCAGGTCCGAATAGGCCCTGATGACGTCGGCCTGTTCTTTTGCCGTGAGGGGTTCGCGCCAGTGCATTCCTCGATGGCCTCCGCGAGCTTTCGATGCCGCTTGCGCGACATCGCCTGCCGGAAGGACCTAACCTTGGCAGGCAGAAAAGTGACGATGTGACCATCTGTGGGTGCATATACGAGCCTGACCGCCTCCCCGCGGAATTTGATGGCGTGGATTTCCTTGCC
>NZ_DATKFP010000153.1:0-7378 GCF_035511395.1 Sphingobium sp. | reverse complement strand
CGGCCGAAGCACGCAAGCTGCACAGTATCGCCAGCGAAGAATCGGCCAGCTACCAGAGTTCCGGCCGGTTGGTGACGGTCAAGGCCGCCGCTGCGGCCGAGGAAGCGGGCGCGGACGATCTGCCCGCCGCCCCGGCCAAGGGCACGGTGGTGACGTCCCCAAGCGAACTGCTCGACGCGATCCTGACCGCCGGGCGCAAGGGTCTGTCGATTCAGCGCTATAAAGGTCTGGGCGAAATGAATGCGGAACAGCTGTGGGAAACCACTTTGGATCCGGACAATCGCTCGATGCTGCGCGTCGAAGTGGAGCAGGCGGATATCGCCGACGAGATTTTCAGCCAGTTGATGGGTGACGTGGTCGAACATCGCCGGGACTTCATCCAGGACAATGCGCTGAACGTCGCCAATCTGGACGTCTGATCCATGACCGGTGGCGGAACAGACGCGGTGCGCCTGGGTGGGCGCGGACGCGCTCTACTGCGCCTATCATGACGAGGAATGGGGCGTCCCGGAGCGTGATTCGCGCATGCTCTGGGAAACGCTGATGCTGGAGGGATTTCAGGCAGGCCTCTCCTGGATCACCATCCTGCGCAAGCGCGAGGGTTTTCGCGTCGGTTTTGCTGGCTTCGATCCGGACAAAGTAGCAGCCTTCGGTCCTGACGATGTCGAGCGGCTGATAGGCGATCCCGGTATCGTGCGCGCGCGCGCCAAGATTGAGGCGACGATCCGCGGTGCGCAGATTTTCTGCGAGATGCGCGACCGGGGCGAGGATTTCGCTGCCTATGTCTGGGCCTTTGTCAACGACACCCCGATCACCAATGACGGCTTGCACTTCCCCGCCAGCACCGGCCTGTCGGAGGTCATCTCCAAAGACCTCAAGAAGCGTGGCTTCAAATTTGTCGGACCGACCATCGTCTATGCCTGGATGCAGGCGATCGGCATGGTGAACGACCATGCGGCATCCTGCTTCCGGCGGAGCGAGCTCCGCGCGTGAAGGTGGGGCTGGCTCTGCTGTCGCTGGCGCTGCTCGGCGCATGCGCTGGAGAAAAGGCGCCAGCGGCTGACAATCAATCCATGCCGGCGGCGAATGCTGTAATCGCGCCGATTGACAACGCCGTTGCCATCTCCGACGCCGAAATAGACAATCTCACCGCACCTGAAGACGCTCGGCCCAAGCCGTTGGTTTCACGTGAAACATCGCCGCGTCCCGCTCCGCCCGATTATCGCGCGATCGGAACCGAGCCCTTCTGGGCAGTGACGGTGCGCGGGTCGACGGCGACACTGGAGCGACCCGACAAGCCGTCAGTGCGCTACGCCGTCAGCCGCCATGACGATGCCAAGGCGATCCGCTATCTGGGCGAGGGCTTTGCACTGACCGCATCCGAAGGCCCGTGCAGCGACGGTATGAGCGACAGCATCTGGTCCGACCGGGTGCAATTATCGTTCGGCGAAGGCACCCTCAAGGGCTGTGGCGGCGAGCGCGATGACGGTGGCTATGAAAATTGAGGCCGGGTTCGCGCCATGACCCCGGACGATGCGCCGATAGCATCATGCGCACGAAACTAGGCACCTGCCTTAAAAAGGCGCGCTATCGTACCGAAGAGGACGCATGGCGGGTGATCCATCGCGCGGATATCCTGCTGCGCCCTTATCGCTGCGCTTTATGCCGTCAGTTTCACCTGACAAGCCGGACCAAAGGGATGCGGATACGGCGCCCCGAATAGGACAAACTCCGATCAGTCCGCACGCATCGCCTCCGCCACCAGTGCCTCGGCCTCCATCAGCAGTGCATCCTCTGCTGCCGTTTGCGCCACATGTTCGCGGCCGATCAGGATCAGGACGGGCACGGCGAGCGGGCTGACCCGGTCGAGGTCGATGTGCAGCATCGTCGTGGCGGCGCGGTCGATCAGGTCGCCCAGCCGCCCGACGTCCGTCATGCGCGCACGGGCATCGGCCCAGGCGGCTTTCAGCAACAAATGGTCGGGCTGATATTTGCGCAGCACGTCGTAGATGAGGTCCGTCGAGAAAGTCACCTGCCGCCCGGTCTTGCGCTTGCCGGGATGCTGCCGCTCGATCAGCCCGGAAATCACCGCTACGTCGCGGAAGGCACGCTTCAACAGGCTTGACTGTTCGACCCAGTCGACAAATTCATGGTCGAGAATGTCGGCAGAAAAGAGGCTTTGGGGATCGGTGACGGGCTTCATCCCATAGACCGCCAGTGCATAGTCGTTGGACACGAAACCCAGCGGCATCAGTCCCTGGCTTTCCATGCGCCGCGTCAGCAGCATCCCCAGCGACTGATGCGCGTTCCAGCCCTCGAAACTGTAGCAGACCAGATAGTGCCGCCCCTCGTGCGGGAAGGTTTCGACCATAAGCTGGCCGGGCTGCGGCAGAGCGGAGCGCAGCTTCTGCATTTCCAGCCATTCGCGCACATCCTGTGGAAAGCGATGCCATTCCCCCGGTTCGGCCAGAAACGAGCGCACCCGGTCGGCGAGACGCGTGGACATCGCCATGCGCGTGCCGCCCCAGCTGGGAATCCGCGCCTGTTTCGAGGTCGCGCGGACGACCAGATCGCTCGTGTCCATCCGCACGACCTCCAGCGCCATGCCGGAGAAGAAGAAACTATCGCCCGGCCGCAACGTGGCCGCAAATCCCTCCTCTACCGTGCCGAGCTTGCGGCCATTGGCGAAACGCACCGCGAGCGCAGGCTGATCGACGATGATGCCGGCGTTCAGGCGATGCTGCTGGATGAAGCGCGGATGGGATACGCGCCAAGTTCCGTCCGGCTCCTGCGTCAGGCGCTTGAATCGGTCATAGGCGCGCAAGGCGTAGCCGCCGCCCTCGATGAAATGCAGGACATTGTCGAACGCTTCCGTGCTCAGCGCGCTATAGGGCATGGCGGACCGCACCTCCTCCAACAGTTCCTCCGCGCGGAACGGCCCGGCGCAGGCGAGGCCCATGACATGCTGCGCCAGCACGTCGAGGCTACCGGGGCGGAAATCGTCGGCATCACGCTCCCCCGCCTCCACCGCGTCGAGGGCTGCGCGCGCTTCCAGATATTCGAAACGGTTTCCGGGGATGAGGATCGCTTCCGACGCCATGTCGAGCCGGTGATTGGCGCGGCCGATCCGCTGGAGCAGGCGCGAACTTCCCTTGGGCGCGCCCATCTGGATCACGCAGTCGACATTGCCCCAGTCGACGCCAAGGTCGAGGGAGGCGGTCGCCACCAGCGCGCGCAGCTTGCCTGCCGCCATCGCCGATTCGACCTTGCGCCGGGCCTCGATCGACAGGCTGCCGTGGTGGATGGCGATCGGCAGGTTGGCGTCATTGGCCGACCAGAGTTCCTGAAAGATCAGCTCGGCCAGCCCGCGCGTGTTGCAGAACACCAAAGTCGTCTGGCGCGACTCGATCTCCGCCATCACCTGTTTCGCGGCATATTTGCCCGAATGGCCGGACCATGGGACGCGTCCCTCCGGGATCAGGATCGCGACATGGGGGTCAGCCCCCTGCTCGCCCAGCACCGGCGTCACGGACTCGATATCGCCATCGGGTGCCAGCCAGGCGCGATAGGCGTCGATATCGGCGACCGTCGCGGACAGCGCCACGCGACGCAGGGCGGGATTGATCGCCTGCAACCGCGCCATGGAGAGGTTCAGCAGATCGCCCCGCTTCTGGGTCGCGAAGGCATGAACCTCATCGACGATCACGGTCTTTAGATCGGCGAACATCAGCGCGGCGTCGGGATAGCTGAGCAGCAGCGACAGCGATTCGGGTGTGGTAAGCAGGATCTGCGGCGGGCGGGCGCGCTGTCGCGCCTTGCGGTCCGATGGCGTATCGCCGGTACGCGTTTCGACCCGGATCGGCAGCCCCATCTCCTCGATCGGGGTCAACAAATTGCGGCGCACATCCACCGCCAGCGCTTTCAGAGGCGAGACATAAAGAGTGTGCAGCCCCTCCATCGGATCGCGAATCAGGTCCGCGAGAGTCGGCAGGAAGCCCGCCAGCGTCTTGCCTGCCCCGGTCGGCGCCACCAGCAGCGCATGGTTCCCCGCTTCCGCGGCCTCCAGCATCTCCATCTGGTGCCGTCGCGGCTTCCAGCTGCGCGCGGCGAACCATTTTTCGACGATGACAGGAAGGCGAGCCGGCATATCAACGATGTAGGTTGCCCTATCCGCCCTGTCACGGTCCGCCGTGCATGACATGGGGTTCGCGACATGGCACCGGTGGCGGGATCATGGTAAGAATAGCGAAAATGGAGAGGAGATCGGCGCATGACGGAAAATCATGACCCCCCCATCATTACGGGGACCATTCCAACAACCCTGTTCGACGCTTGGTGCGCGCCGTTCACCTTCTGGGCGAATTGGTGCAGCTTCTATGCAGAGGCGCTGCATACTGCCCAGCTTCAGCACCCTGGTAACAAGCTCCCCAACGACACGGCACCCGTCCATATCGAGGAGGAGGAAGGGCTGGTGGCCTGAATGTCGGTCGGATCAGTGTGCGGAATAATCATATAGCGGGAAGAAATATTCTTGCTCATTCCTCTGGCTCCCTCCCCCGCTCCTGCGTTACACTTCCGTCCAGGACAGCGGCGCTCAAGACGTCGCGTGCCAAGCAGGAGAATGACATGACCGGCGAAACCGAAGCCGACCTCACCGGCGTCGAACCGACGCGCAACCGCCGCCGTCCCAAGGCTCCGATCATGGAGATTGGCGGCCGCAAGCTGAAGCCTGCCACGCTGATGATGGGGCATGGCTATGATCCGACCCTCTCGGAAGGATCGCTGAAACCGCCCATCTTCCTGACCTCAACATTCGCCTTCGAAAGCGCGGCAGCCGGAAAACGCCATTTCGAAGGCGTAACCGGTATCCGTCCCGGCGGCGCGGAGGGCCTCGTCTATTCGCGCTTCAACGGCCCCAATCAGGAAATTTGCGAAGATCGCCTGTCGGTCTGGGAGGAGGCGGAGGATGCGCTGCTCTTTTCCAGCGGCATGTCGGCCATTGCCACGACCCTGCTGGCGCTGGTCCAGCCCGGCGACGTCATCGTCCACAGCGCACCGCTCTATGCCGCGACCGAATCGCTGATCGGCCGCATTCTCGGCAAGTTCGGCGTACAATGGCTCGATTTCCCGGCTGGCGCGACCGAAGAGGAGATTGGCGCGGTGATCGAGAAAGCCAAGGGGCTGGGTCGCGTCGCGCTGCTCTATCTGGAAAGCCCCGCCAATCCGACCAATGTGTTGGTCGATCTGGAAGCGGTTGTCGCGCGGCGCGACTCGCTGTTCGCGGGCGAAGCGCATGTCCCGCCGATCGCGATCGACAATACGTTTCTCGGCCCACTGTGGCACAAACCGATCGCGCATGGCGCCGACCTGGTCATCTACAGCCTCACCAAATATGCAGGCGGGCATAGCGATCTGGTTGCAGGCGGCGTGCTCGGTTCCAACGCCCTCATCAACGGCATCCGCCTGATGCGCAACACGATCGGCACTATCCTCGACCCGCACAGCGCCTGGATGCTGCTGCGGTCGCTCGAAACACTGGAACTGCGGATGAGCCGCGCGGGTGAGAATGCGGAGAAGGTCTGCACCTGGCTCAAGGACCAGCCGCAGGTGGAAAAGGTCGTTTATCTCGGTTTCCCGGAGACGGATCGACAGGCCGACATCTATCGCCGCCATTGCACCGGCGCGGGATCGACCTTCTCGCTCTATCTCAAGGGTGGCGAGGCGGAGGCCTTCGCCTTTCTTGACGCGCTGAAGATCGCCAAGCTGGCGGTCAGCCTGGGCGGCACCGAGACGCTGGCCAGCCATCCCGCCGCGATGACCCACCTTTCCGTCCCCGCCGAACGCAAGAGAGCATTGGCGATCGGCGATAATATGGTCCGCATATCCATCGGTTGCGAGGATGCGGACGATCTGATCGCCGACTTCGCACAGGCATTGCAGACGATCGGATGAGCGACGCGCGCCCGGTCGTCTTCATTGCCCAGCCGCACCTCGCCCCGCTGCTTGGGGTGCTGGCGGCAGACTATGAGGTCGTGCCGCTTTGGGAAGCCGCCGGGAGCGCACAACTCGACAGGGCGCAGGTGCTGGTGACGGCCGGGGAGTTCCGGCTCGATCCCGCGTTGATCGCGGCCATGCCCCGCCTCAGCCTCATCGCCTGCTTCACCGTGGGCTATGACGGAGTCGACCTTGACCTCGTCCGGTCGCGCGGCATTGCGGTCGCCCATGCCGGTAATGCCAATGCGGAGGATGTGGCCGATCATGCCATCGGCCTGATGCTCGCCCATCGCCGCTGGATCGTTGAAGGCGATCGGCAATTGCGCGCGGGCCTCTGGACGGCGAATGCCAAGACGCTGACCCGGTCGATGGGCGGCGCACGGCTGGGCATCGTCGGTATGGGCGCGATCGGTATCGCCGCAGCGGAACGGGCGCAGGCGATGAGGATGCGCATCTACTGGTGGGGTCCGCGCGACAAGCCCGCCCTCCCCTGGCCGCGCGCGGAAAGCCTGGCGACACTGGCGCGAGAGAGCGACATCCTGCTCGTCGCAGCGCGTGCCGACGAGGAAAATCGTGGCCTGATCTCCACAGGCATAATCGATGCGCTGGGTCCGGCCGGGCTGCTGGTCAATGTCGCGCGTGGGCAGTTGGTGGATGAAGCGGCATTGATCGGCGCGCTTAGGGCCGGACGGCTGGGCGGCGCGGCGCTCGACGTGTTCGATCCTGAACCGACCGATCCGTCACGCTGGACGGACGTGCCCAATGTCGTGCTGACGCCTCATACCGGTGGCGCGACCCAGGAAGCGGTCGGGCGGATGGTGCAGATGCTGCAAGCCAATCTCGCCGCCCATTTCGCGGACGAGCCTCTGCCGGCGCCAGTCGGCTAGAGCCTTTTCTAAGCAGATGGTAACATCTGCTGGCACGGAAGATACGGAAAACAAAAGAAATTTAGAGCATGATCCGCTTCAGCATGATCGGATCATGCTCTAAGCCCTTCACCAGCCTCCGTTTGCTTCGAGCGTGTCGAGAAGCGTTCCAGACGGTGCTGTCGTTTCTCGACTTCGCTCGAAAAGAACGGAGACGGGACGGGAAGCCCCTGCCCTCAGTTCCAGTCCACCCGTGTCCAGCCCCGCTCCGCCGCCAGCTTCGCCAGCGGCTTGTGCGGATTGGAAGCGAAGGGAATATCGGCGAATTCGAGCATCGGCGCGTCCGACACATGATCGGAATAGGCGCGGATATGCGCCTGGCTGCGGTCGATCGCCTCGGCGGCCATCCATGCCTTGATCATCCGCAGCTTGCCCGTGTCGTAGCAATTCTCGCCCGCGATCTTGGCGCGGACATAGCGCAGATCCTGCGACAGATGATCGGTCGCGATTACCGCGTC
>NZ_DATKFP010000152.1:0-11181 GCF_035511395.1 Sphingobium sp. | reverse complement strand
GTCGCGCGATCCGGAAGACCTAGACAATTTCGGCAAGCAGAACGTCGGCATCTACCGGCTGCAACTGCAAGGTCCCGACAGCTTCACCCTGATGACCATCCCGTCGCACGACATGGGCCGGCAGATCATGGCGGCCGAACGTACCGGCCTGCCGCTCAAGATCGCGGTCATGCTGGGCAACCATCCGGGGCTGGCGGTGTTCGCGGCGACACCGATCGGTTATGAAGAATCGGAATATTCCTATGCCTCGGCGATGATGGGCGCGCCGATCCGGCTGACCAAGTCGGGCAATGGCATCGACATCCTCGCCGACAGCGAGATAGTGATCGAAGCCGAAATGCAACTGGGCGAACGGGTCCTGGAAGGTCCGTTCGGCGAGTTTCCCGGTTCCTACAGCGGGGTCCGCAAGGCGCCGATCTTCAAAGTGACGGCCATCTCGCACCGCAAGAACCCGATTTTCGAGAACATCTATATCGGCCGCGGCTGGACCGAACACGATACCCTGATCGGCCTGCATACCTCAGCCCCGATCTATGCGCAGCTGCGCCAGAATTTTCCGGAAGTCACCGCGGTCAACGCGCTGTACCAGCACGGGCTGACCGGAATCATTTCGGTCAAGAACCGGATGGCGGGCTTTGCCAAGACCGTCGCGCTGCGCGCGCTGAGCACTCCGCACGGCGTGATGTATCTCAAGAACCTGATCATGGTCGATGCCGATGTCGATCCTTTCGATCTCAACCAGGTGATGTGGGCGCTTTCCACCCGCACCCGCGCCGACGACATCATCGTCCTGCCCAACATGCCGGCGGTCCCGATCGATCCTTCGGCCGTCGTTCCCGGCAAGGGTCATCGCCTGATCATCGACGCGACCAGCTACCTGCCCCCCGACCCCGTCGGCGAAGCGCATCTGGTCACCCCTCCGACCGGGCCGGACATTGACGAGCTGAGCAAGAAGATCCGGGCCATGCAACTGGGAGCTTTGCAATGAGCAAGACGGTCTGTCCGCGCTGCGCGACCGGCGGCGCCCTCGCTGACTATCAAGGCAAGGAAGGCGGCAAGGTGGTGTGGACCATCCACCGTTGCCCGACTTGCTGCTTTTCGTGGCGCGACAGCGAACCGGACAGCGCCATCGGCATCGGGATTCGTTCGGCGCACTTCGCCGTCGATGCAGCCAATCTCGATCGTTACGTGAAGATTCTCCAGCAATAGACAGGCGGAACAGGACCCATGACAGACCAAGCTCGCCAGATGGCCGCGCTGACCGCGGTGGAAGCTGCGATCGGCGCCGCGGCAGTCGATCGCACCCCTCAGGGGCTGGCCCGCTTTGCAATCAGCGGCGCGGCACCGCTTGGCATAGTCTTGCCGGCGGATGAAACCCAGCTCGCCAAGGCGCTGGAGGCGGCGCGAACCGCCGGCGGTGTGCTGCAACCCGTGTGCAACGGCGCCCACGGCCTCGAAAAGGCAGGGCTGGACAAGGTCATCATCTTCGACCTCCAGCGCATGAACGCAATTCTCGAGGTGAACGAGGAGCTGGCCTATTGCCTGGTCGAACCGGGGGTGACCTTCCGCCAGCTCGATGCCCATATCAAGGAAAAGGGCATCAAGCTGTGGATCGACCATGGCGGCAACCCCGACGCCAGTGTGGCCGCAAGCTTCGTCCATCGTCAGCCCGGCTACACCCCCTACTCCGATCACTTCCTGATGCAGTGCGGGCTTGAGGTCATGCTCGCGGACGGAAAGCTTGTGCGGACGGGCATGGGCGCCATGCCCAAGAGCACCTGCTGGCAACTGTTCAAGTTCGGCTACGGCCCCTGGGTCGATGGCCTGTTCACGCAGTCGGATTTCGCGGTGCCGACTAAGGTCGGCATGTGGATGATGCCGCAACCGCCAGCCCACCAGACCTTCATGGTGACCGTGCCCAAGGAAGACCAGCTGGCCGATCTGCTCGACGTGCTCGGGCCGCTCAAGCTCAACATGGTCGTGGCCAATGGCGTCGCGGTCGGCAGCGCGCTGCACGAAGCCGCCCTGCTCGGCAAGAAGCGCGGCGACTATGATGGCAAGGGGCCTATGGCGGCCAGCGCGGTAACCGCTGCGGGCGAGGCGCTGGGCCTGGGCCACTGGAATCTCTACGGCGCGCTCTATGGCTTGCCAGGCAATGTCCCGATCCTGTGGGATATGGTCAAGGGGGCGTTTTCGTCGATTTCCGGTGCTCGGGTGATAGCCGACGGCAAGGGCATCGATCCCCGCCTGTGGGCGTGGCGTATTGGCGCCATGACCGGCGTGGTGGCCGATGCGCCAGCATTCGTTCCGGCATGGAGCGGCGATCAGGCGGTTGCCGCCAACCCGGTGAGCCCCGTAGATGGTGAGGAGGCCATGCGGCTCTACGAACTGTCGCGCGACATCTGCGCCAAGCACGAATTCGACTATCTCGGCGAAACCGTCGCGATCTGGCGTTCGGCCAATCATCGCCAGATTCTGCCTTTTTCGACGGCGCAGGTCGAAAGTGCCGCCCACGCCCGCGGATGCGCCGCTGCGCTGATCGCGGCACAGGCCGAAGCCGGTTTCGGGCAGGCGATCGCCGAACCCGGAATGCGCGCAGCGGTCGACAAGACGTTCGAAACCAGGGGACTCTCACTCCTGCATGAACGGATCAAGAAGGCGCTCGACCCCGCGGGCCTGTTCGCATCCGCCTGAGCCGCCCCGCGATTATCGGAGTTGGAGACAAAATGAACAAGCTGGCTATCCTCTCACTCGTTGCCATGCTCGGTGCCTGCAAAACGTCACCGAATTCAGTTAAACCCGATGGTGCTGAGAATTATGCGTTGAACTGCGCAGGATGCCATAATCCTGGTCCCGGCCATCCTGCCACGATGTTGCTCGACCAACTGGGCCGGCCGGTCCCGGCATTGATCGGCCGCAAGGACCTCGAACTCGACTATCTGAAGACCGTGGTTCGTCAGGGTCTGATCGAAATGCCGCCATTCCGCCCGACCGAACTGAGCGACGACGAGATCGCGGAAATCTATGCCTATATCAAGGATGCGAAACCGCCCGCGCAGACCCCGGCAATGCCGGCTAAGGCAGCGCCCTGACCATCAGCTGAACAAGCGGCGCGACGGCTGCATCGGGCGCTTCGATCGACTGCCGGTATCGCTCCAGGCTCGCACTCGCCGCGGCTTGAGGCGTTGACATTTCATCGCCCTGCGTCAAACCTGGCCTTGATGCTTCCACCAGCGCCATCTGGACAAGTCGTTCGGCCTCTAGTTCGACCTGCTTGAGAGCCCCGTAAATCTTGTGTTGCGCAGTTTCCGCAACGCGATCGGAGGGCTTGGCCCAGCGCCTCGCCCAGCGCAGCGGATGCACCAGGTTGTCGTTGAGCGGCGCGACGGCTTCGCGCAGCTCACAAATCCCTTCGGCATCAAGCGCCTTCCGCTGCGTCTCCGCCACCCACAGGCCCAGCAGCAGCAGGTTGACGTCGAAACCGTATTCGTCCTGCAGGGCAATGCACAGTTCCGCCACCTGCGGTTTGGCATAGACCTCGAGCGAAAACGCCCAGAAGGCTTTGGCATCGGTTGCTGATTCATTCATGCGCGGCACCTTCGAACGGAAAGGGTGGTCAGACAATTCGCCTGACCACCCTTTCACTTCCTTGGTTGCCAAGCCCTGCTCTGCAACGCAAGCCCCCGGTGCCTATGCTGCCGGCTGCGCTCAGAACGAACGCGCGCCGAAGTGAATCTCCAGCATCGGCCGCATCACGTCCCAGCGTTCGAGCTGCGACCAGTGGCCGGAGCGATCGAGCACGTAGAGCTCGGCATGTTTGAGGTGTTCGATCAGGTAGAGGCTGGTATCGAGCGGAACGATGCGATCCTGCCGGCCATGGAAGATCAGCACCTTGTGCGGCAGCTTGCACAGGATCGACGGCGGCATGTTGAGCGTATCGACGCCCTGCTTCATCGAATCGATCATCTTGACCGCGGTCTTCATGATCTCGGGATCGGTGGCGATCTTGTAGCGGTTGTTGACGATTTCTTCCATGCCTTCGAACTTGTCGGGGTCATAGGCGAAACTGTGCATCAGCTGGCGATAGCGCGAGGGCCGCGGATCGGAATAGAACGACAGCAGCCGCACCAGTTCGGGCGTCTTCGGGCCCGGCGCACCGATCGAGCCCATCAGCACCACCCGGTCGATCCGGTCAGGCTCCTCGCTCATCATCTGCAGGGTCAGCGCACCGCCCATCGAATTGCCAACGACATGGGCTTTATCGATGCCCAGCGTGTCCAGCAGCCCGAAGCACTGGTCCACCCGTGTACCGATCCAGGCCATGACATTGTCGGGCCAGGGTTCGGGGATGACCGACTGTCCGAAGCCGATCAGGTCCGGTGCGATCACGAAGAAGTTTTCCGCCAGGTCGGGCATCAGGTGCAGCCAGTTCGATCCGGCATGGGCTCCCGGTCCTGCCCCGTGCAGCAGCAGCACCGCCGGCTTGCTCGGATCGCCGGCCAGAAGGGTATGCGAAGTCAGGCCTCGCCCCGTAATCCTTTCTTCCCGCACGCTTGTGTCGATGGTCATCCTCTATCTCCGCAGGTTTGCTCTTGTGCCTATTCGCCGCCGCCTTTGCGATCAAGGCAGGGGTCGTTGGGAGGCGCAGGATGTGGTAGACGACCATTCGTTATTGTGCAATGCATTTGGCATAATGCTTGAGGATCAGGGAGAGGATATGACAAGCCCGAATCGCGGCGCTCGATCCGGTCAATCGCAACCAACGCTTGATCCTGCTCTAGTCGCGGAGCTCGCGCGGGAACTCGATGCCGCCGAGCAGAACCGCAAGCCAATCCGCCAGTTCACCGCCCGCTATCCGGACATGACGATTGCCGATGGCTATCGGATCAGTAAGCAATGGGTCGATCTCAAGCTCGCGCGCGGGCGGACGGTCCATGGCCACAAGATCGGCCTCACCTCGCGCGCCATGCAGCAGGTCGCAGGCATCACCGAGCCGGATTATGGCACCTTGCTCGACGACATGGTGTTCGAACAGGGCGGCGACATCCCTTGCGACCGTTTCATCACCCCCAAGGTCGAGGTCGAACTGGCCTTTGTCCTGGCCCGCCGGATCGAAGGCCCGAATGTCACCGTGTTCGACGTCCTGCGGGCAACCGAATATGTCATCCCTTCGGTTGAAATCATCGACAGCCGAACGACAGTGGTGGATGCCGAAACCGGCGCCCGCCGCAAGGTGCAGGACACGATCAGCGACAATGCGGCCAACGCCGGCATCATCGTCGGCGGCCTGCCGATGCGGCCCGACAAGGTCGACATGCGCTGGATTGGCGCGATGCTGAGCCGCAACGCGGTGGTCGAGGAAACCGGGATCGCGGCGGGCGTGCTCAACAACCCCGCCAATGGCATTGCCTGGCTGGCCAACCGGCTGGCGCCTTGGGGGCAGGCGCTGGAACCCGGCGAAGTCGTCCTGGGCGGCTCGTTCACCCGTCCGGTCGAAGCGCGGCCGGGCGACGTTTTCAACGCCGATTTCGGGCCGATGGGCGCGATCGGTTTCCGGTTCGTTTGAGGCAGCCGCGCAGATGAAAACTCCTGCGAACCGCTTCAAGCAAGGCCTGGGCGAAGGCCCGGTGCAGCTCGGCTTCTGGCTCGCGCTGGCAAGCCCGAACATCGCCGAAATCTGCACCGGGCTTGGCTACGACTGGGTGCTGGTGGATGCCGAGCACGGCGCCCAGACCTTGCCGGGCATCGCCGATCAGCTCCGCGCGGTGGACGCCAATCCGCCCTGCTCGGCGGTCGTGCGCGTTCCGAGCGACGATCCGATCGCGATCCGCCAAATTCTCGATCTCGGCGCCCAGACGATCATGGTGCCGATGGTCGAAACCGCAGAACAGGCTGCGGCGATGGTCAAGGCTGCGCGCTATCCACCGCAAGGCGAGCGCGGTATCGGCGGTGCCCGGGCCGCGCGCTGGGGGCGCTACCCGGCCTATGTCGCCGATGCCAACCGGCGGCTGTGCATCATCGTCCAGATCGAGACCGCGCTGGCGCTGGAAAACATCGAGGCGATCGCCTCCGTCGACGGCATCGATGCGCTGTTCGTCGGCCCGGTCGATCTGGCCGCGTCGCTGGGTCTGCTGGGCGAAAGCAATTTCGCCGCGCTGTACGAAGTGACCGCGGGCGCTCTGGCCCGAATCCGGGCAACCGGCAAACCTTGCGGCATCCTGTCGCGCGACCAGCGCCTGGTGCAGCAATTCCTCGATGGCGGAGCGCGCTTCATCGCGGTCGGGATCGATGCCTTCGCGCTGGCTAAGGCGGCCGGCGACATGGCCAAGGAATGGGCGGCCCGGATCGCCGGGCAAGCAGAGGACTGAAACGATGCCGACGATCGGATGGCAGACGCCTCCCCCCTGTATCTCGTTGAGGCCCGTCAAGCTGTAAGCTGCGGACGGGCCAGCCTGCCGGGAGCAACCATTCGCCCCCCTGCGCCTTGAGCACCTGGGGGGGACCTGTGCCTCGGTTGGTGGCCGCGATGACGTCCCGTAGGGAGTAAGCGTCGTGAACGCCAATACAGGGAAAGACGAAGATCGCGGCTGGCCCCGACTGGAAGGGAGTAACAGTTATGGATCAGGAAAGACGATGGTTTGTGGGCGTCGACTGGGCCTCGCAGGCGCACCAGGTTCGATTGACGGATGCCGATGGCTCCAAGCTCGGCGAACGCAGCTTTGAGCATGGCGGTGCGGGTTTGACGGAACTCGCGACCTGGATACTGGCGGCGACCGATGGGTTCCCGATCATATTCATGTCGCGATCGAGGTGCCGCACGGTCCGGTCGTCGAAAGCCTGATGGAACGCGGATTCCATGTCTATGCCATCAATCCCAAACAGCTGGATCGCTTTCGCGATCGCTTTTCTCCAGCGGGCGCAAAGGACGACAGCCGGGACGCGATGGTGCTGGCGGATGCCTTGCGAACGGACGCGCATTGCTTTCGGCCGCTGCTCACGCTCGATCCCCTGCTCGTCGAATTGAGAGAATGGTCGCGTATCCTGGACGAGTTGCACCTTGACCGTACGCGCCTGGGTCATCGCGTGCGTGAGTTGCTTTGGCGCTATTATCCTCAATTGCTCGAAGTGTCGCAGGACATCGCGGCGCCCTGGTTCCTCGCTTTATGGCGGCTGGTGCCGACGCCGGCCAAGGTTGCCCGTGTCCATGAAGCGACCATCGCCAGACTCCTTAAGCGATACCGCAGCCGGCGTTTGCATGGCCGACAGGTGCTCGAAATGTTGCGCACCATCCCGGTCCCCGTAGCGGCCGGTACTGTTGCAGCCGCAACGGGCCAACTTGAAACCGTCGCTGCCCGACTGGATCTGGTCAATTACCAGATCGCATCCGCAGAGCTTCAACTCGACAGGCTGACAGTAGCCCTTTCAGTCCCGGTGGAACCCTCTGGACCACAGCTCGGGGAGCAGCGTGACGTGGCGATCCTGCGAACCTTGCCGGGCGTCGGAAGAATCGTTCTCGCCACGCTGCTCGCAGAGGCTTCCGATGCTCTGCGGCGACGAGATTATCATGCTTTGCGATGCCTGTCTGGCGTCGCGCCTATTACCAAGCGATCCGGGAAGAAGCGTGAGGTCCTGATGCGGCAGGCGGTCCAGGGACGACTGCGCAACGCTGTCGATCACTGGGCTCGTGTCGCCGTTCAACACGACCCCAGGAGCCGAGAAAAATATGCTGCGCTTCGTGCCCGTGGACACGGTCATGCACGCGCATTGCGATCTGTCGCCGATTGGTTGATCGCTGTCGCTTGCAAGATGCTGGTCTCTCAAACCGCCTTCGATCCGTCCCTCGCCCGAAGAGCTGATTGACCGCCTCATCTCTCCAGAAGCGAGCCGTTGCGCGGTGGTCCGCGCAGCGTAGCCTACGGCTGCGCGAAGCGGACCGCCGCGCAACTCAACACTTGTCAAATGGTGGGGAGTCCCCCCCGCCGGTGGCATGGCCAAGCCGCTGAGCGGGGTTCGCGTGCTGGAGCTGGCCCGGATCCTGGCCGGTCCATGGTGCGGACAGCTGCTGGCCGATCTTGGCGCCGAAGTGATCAAGATCGAACGCCCGGTCAGCGGCGATGATACCCGCCACCGGGGCCCGCCATTTGTCGTCTCGGACAGCGGCGAAAACCTCGGCCCAGCCTATTACCACTCCACCGCAATCAACCGGCAGCACGAAACCGGACTGAACGCCCATATCGACATGACCCTGCTCGATACTCAGGTAAGCGTCATGGCGAACCAGGCGCTGAACTGGATGACCTCGGGCACCGTGCCGCGCCGGGTCGGCAACGGCCACGCAAATCTGGTACCCTATCAGGCCTTACCGACCAGCGTCGGGGATCTGGTCATCGCAGTGGGCAACGATGGCCAGTTCGCCAGCCTCTGCCGGGTGCTCGGCGTCGGGCTTGATAGCGATGCCCGCTTTCCCACCAACCCAGGCCGGGTTCGCAACCGCGAGGTCTTGCTGGCCGCGCTCGAAGCGCTGACTGCAACCTGGACCCGGCAGGAGCTGGCCGACGCGCTCGAGGACGCCGGCGTTCCGGCGGGTCCGATCAACGAACTCGACGATGTCTTCGCCAACCCGCAGGTTATCGCGCGGGGCATGGCAATCACGCGCGACCAGCGAACCGGGGTCGCCAGTCCGATCGTGATCGACGGGGTGCGGATGGTCTCGGATATTGCGGCGCCCGGCATCCCCGAAACGGTTGAGGAGCCATTAACCTCGTCCTGAGGCAAGCGCCTATCGGCTCGACGGATTGAGGCGCTGGAACAGCTTACCCCGTTCGCTATAAAGCACAAGGGCCAAGGTCAGCGACCCGACCAAGACCAGCGCAATCGCGAGCGGCCGCGGTGTGCCATCGTAGACATAACCTATCAGGCCGCCCAACCCTGCCCCCAGAACCAGCCGGAAGAATGCCTGAACCGATGCGGCCGCGCCGGCAATATGCCCGAAAGGCTGCAAGGCAATTGCAGTGAAATTGACGAAGACGGTAATCAGCAGGCACATGTTGAGAGACATGAGGACGACAAACTGGACCAGGGTTTCGCCGGGAGCTGAGGCCAGGAGCAATTGTCCCACCGATGCCGCAAGGTGGCAGAAAATTGCGGCATGGCCGATCCGCCGGGTGCCAAAGCGCTCGACGATCGCCGAATTGACCAGGCTGGCCAGCGCCATGGTCGCCGCCATCGAGCCGAAGATCAGCGGATAGGCCGAGCCTGCCCCGAAATGCTCGCCGATCAGTTGCTGCGAACTGTTGATGAACCCGAAGTGCCCGCCGAAAATCAAGGACATGCCAATGACATAGCCGATCGACATCCGGTTCCCGAGCACCGTTGCAACATTGCCCAGCAAGTTGCCCGAGCGCTGCGACTGCCGGTTCTGCTTCGGGTTGGTTTCTTCCAATCTGAGCAGGAACCAGCCCGTGACCGCCAGCGCCAAAGCACCGATCACCAGGAAGATCGCCCGCCATCCCGCGAGCTCGAGAATCGCATAGCCCAGGCTGGGCGCGAAAGTCGGCACCGCCATGAACAGCATCGCCACCACCGCCTGCAGCTTGGCCATGCCGGCACCTTCGTAGCGATCGCGGATGATCGCCAGCGGCAGCACCGTCAGCCCGGACGATGCGAACCCCAATATCGCGCGCAGCGCCAGAAGCACATGGAAGTCGCGCACCAACGCCGAAACCGCATTGACGATGACGAACAACGCCATGTAGCCGAGCAGGACTGGTTTGCGCCCGTAGCGATCGGAGATTGTTCCAGGTATCAGCGAACTCAATCCCGAACTGATCAGGAAAACGCTGATGATCAGTTGGCGCTGGTTCGATTGGGCAACCTCAAAATCGGCAGCGATATGTCCGAGAGCCGGCAGCAGCGAGGTGAAGGCAAGCGACTGGAGCGCCTGTATCATCGCCATCATGGCAATGAATTCCCGGCGACCACTGCGGGGTCCAGCCGCAGGATTTTCGAGGTTCATCTAACCCTGCTCTCCTGAATCTACCACGGAGCGTCATCTATCCGCAACAAGCGAGCAAGAGTTCAAGGTGTGCCGCTCTCACTGTGCAGTGCATTGCAAAAGGTGGTACACAAGCTCAAGTTGAGCCGGGCCAACCGATCGCTTCGCTCGCCAGCCGCGCCGCCTCCATAATTCGTGCGATCTTTGCCTCGCTGAAATAGGTCTTGTCCTGTGAACGAGCAAGAACGCTCATCGTCGCGGCCAAGCTATTCTGCGAGTCGAAAACCGGCACTGACACCGCTGCAAGACCTGGCACTACCGAGCCGCATGTTCTCGCATATCCAAGTTTGCGCACAGATTGGATTTCCTTGGACAGATCGGCATCTTTAACGATTATCCCCTTGGCTCTTTCCCTCTCGATGCGCTCTCTAGTCTGCGCAGGTGGGCAATGGGTTAGGAAAAGACTGCCGGTGGAGGAGGCTTGCAACGGCAAAGTGGATCCAACATGCATTGAAGTGAATAGTGGGATGCCACCGTCAATCCAGCGAATTACCGTCGGCCCATAGTCGCCCCAAACGCTGAGTAACCCGGTCGTTTGCAACTCATTCAGCAGTCCCTCAAGGTGTCTTGTGGCGATTCGCACTGGATCGAGCGTTGCAATCGCCCCTAGCCCCAAGCGTACCGCAAGGGTACCAAGTGAATACCGGCCGCTGGACGCATCCTGCTCTACCATTCCGGCATTGACGAAGGCAAGCAAATATCGGTGTGCTTGACTGCGGGACAGCCCAGAATGGTACGCAACATCGCGAAGAAAAGATCCACCAGGATCTGTTTTCAATAGAGAAAGTAGCACCCTTGCACCAATTTCTACGGATTGAATTGATTTCCTTCGGCTAACAACCTCCGGAATATCGACGCTGGACACTTTATATGCATCGGGTTTTGTCATACTCAATTTTTGACCTGTTCATCTGAAAATAGACAGTTTTCCCTAATGCCATGCTAGGGTGCGAGCCACGGTTTCGCAACCGCCTATTGGATAGCCCCTAGTGGATGGAATCTAACGCTTGGTGCCCGCGCTTGACGGCGGCGATGATTTTGTCGGGATCGGCGGCCCAGGTGAAGGGCTTGGGCTGCTGGTTGTGCTCGGCGAGGAAGCGGTTGATGGCGGCCTGGAGGTCGATGAC
>NZ_DATKFP010000151.1:0-4229 GCF_035511395.1 Sphingobium sp. | reverse complement strand
GCCGACCAGCGCATCCGATCCGCCGGCGATGGCGATCCGATCTCCGGGTTGATGATTGGCGCGCAAAAGGGCGGCCGCCGCGCCACCGCTCAGCAGTTTCTGTCGATCCGGAAAGACCGGCTCCATAGGCAGGCTCGCGCTGTCGACGATGGTGAACCGCTGGCCCTTGTCTTCGGCCTGGAGACTGGCCGCCACCTGATGAAGGCTCTCTCCGGATGGACCTGCGCCTTTGCGGTATCCGAGGTCATAAGCAGGTTCTGCTGGCGCTGGGCCCCGACCGGCTGCGCTGATGCTGTGCTGGCAATGTCATCGCCCATTCCCTGAGATAAGCTCTATGCCACCATCCATTTTCAGCGGAGACGAAGCTATTCGCTGGACTGGGTGGGGATTTTTGAGTGGGATGTTTTGGAGGCAGCATAACCAAAGACCTGGCAACCGCACCGGGCCGGCTATTTGGTATTTCCGCTCCATTTATGCAGATAATAACGGACCACTTGCAGTCAACTCAGCGAAGTCGCCAACTGTTCGGCAATAACTGAGTGCCGCACATATGCTGCCAAACCGATCAGTTTCTCACGCCCGTCGCTGCTGGCGCGGCGCAACACGCGCCTCTGCGCGGCAAGGCCGTCATAAAAGATTATATTGTGGACTGAACAGGATGCGGATCATCCCTTATCGTCGTCCTAGCTCGATTGGCAGTAGACGACAGAGCGACCGGAGCCGTTCGGCACGTTCTGCCTGTCAAACGGCACAGTGTTTTTCTCCCTTATGCAATGCTTCGCCTTTATCCTTTCCCCACAAACATACGGCAGGAGCAGGATGCAGGATATCGTCCAGACCCGTTCGGGCGCAATGCGCGGCGAAACCAAAGGCGTGGTAACGCGCTTCCTCGGCATTCCCTATGCGGCGGCGCCGGTCGGTGCGCGGCGCTTCGCCCTGCCCCAGTCGCCCGAACCGTGGACGGACGTGCGCGACGCCCTGACGCCGGGTCCCAACGCACCGCAGAAAGTGCGCGCGATACCCGGCCTGGATGTCGCACCCCTTGTCGGGACGGGCTGGCAACCGGGCGACGAGTATCTGACACTCAACATCTGGAAGCCGGCTGGCGCAAAGGCAGGCCTGCCGGTGATGGTCTTCATCCATGGCGGCGGCTTCGTGCTGGGGAGCAAGGATGCAGCGGTGCAGGACGGCAGCGCCTTTGCGCGGGATGGGGCGCTGCTGGTATCGATCAATTACCGACTGGGTGTAGACGGTTTCCTGCCCATCCCCGGCATCCCCACCAATCTGGGGCTGCGCGACCAGATTTTTGCGCTGAAATGGGTACGGGACAATATCACGGCCTTTGGCGGCGATCCGAACAATGTCACCGTCTTCGGCGAGTCCGCCGGTGGCATGTCGGTGGCAAACCTGACCGCTTCGCCGCTCGTCAAGGGACTGTTCCGGCGGGCGATCGTGGAAAGCGGCCATGGCGCGATGACGCGCGATATCGACGTGGCGCAGCGGCTGGTCAGGAAGCTGGCGACGCTGTTGAAGATTACACCCGACGAGGCCGGGTTCCGATCGGTCGAACCGGGCGATATGCTGGGCGCGGTCGAGAAGGTCAGCCTGCCGACGACCCGACTGGATCTGCGCGATGGGGACGGACGCGAGCCGGTGTTCGGCATCAGCCGCTTCATTCCGGTTCATGGCGACGATGTCCTGCCGGTCAAACCGCTGGAAGCCCTCAAGCAAGGCATGGGGGCGGAGATCGACTTGCTGATCGGGACCAACGCGCAGGAGATGAACCTCTATTTCGTGCCCACCGGGGTCAGGGAGAAGATCGGGCGCCTGCTGGCGACCTATGCCCTGCACAAATGTCAGCCCCAAGCGCGGAAGGTGCTGCGCGCCTATGGCATGGGCAGGTCTGGGGTGAAGCCCGGCCATGCCTTTACCGACGCGCTGCATGATCTGGTGTTCCGCTGGCCCGCGCGCCGCTTTGCCGAGGAGCATCGCGGGCGGACGCACATATATGAGTTCGAGTGGCAGTCGCCGATCTTCGGCGGTCTCGGTGCAGCCCATGGGATGGAACTGCCCTTTGTGTTCGATACGCTGGCGAGCGTGACCGGGCCGCAGGGATTGTGCGGCGAGGCGCCGCCGCAGGAACTGGCCGACCGGGTGCATGGTATCTGGGTCGATTTCGCGAAGGATGGGCGCCTGCCATGGCCGGAATTTACGCGTGAGGACCGGCAGGTCTATCAGCTGGCGCAGGGCGCGTCGGTCCATGAACCGCCCCTGCCCGCTGCGGCCTTCCTCCCCTGAAGGACAGACATCATGTATCTGGAACGTTTGAAACTGGATGGACGGCGCGCGCTTGTGACCGGCGGGGCAAGCGGGATCGGACTGGCCAGCGCCGAGGCGCTGGCAGAGATGGGCGCGACGGTGGTGATCGCCGACATCAAGATTGAGGCGATCGAGGCGGCGGCCGCGGTGATGGCGGACAAGGGTTTCAGTTGCGAGGGCGTGGTCATGGACGTGACCGACAGCGCGCGCGTCACGCAGGTCGCAGATCAGTTGGGCGCAATCGACATATTGGTGAACAATGCCGGGATCGCCCGCAGCGAGACGGCGGCGGAAGACGTGGCGGACGAGCACTGGCGCAATGTGATCGACGTCAATCTGAACGGCACCTTCTGGTGCGCCCGCGCCTTTGGCAGGCATATGCTGGCGGCGAGCAAGGGAGCGATCGTGAATGTCGGGTCGATGAGCGGTTTCATCGTCAACCGGCCGCAAGGGCAATGCTATTACAACGCATCCAAGGCAGCGGTGCATCAACTGACCAAGAGCCTGGCGGCCGAATGGGCCGATCGTGGCGTCAGGGTGAACGCGGTCGCGCCGACCTATATTCGGACGCCGCTGAACGCGTTCGCCGACAAGGAGGGAGCGATGTACCGCCGCTGGATCGACTCCACGCCGATGGCGCGGCTGGGCGAAGTGGAGGAAGTGGCGTCAGTCGTCGCCTTCCTGGCATCGGACGCGGCGAGCCTGATGACCGGCAGCATCGTATTGGCCGATGGCGGGTACAGCTGCTGGTAAGCGGACAGCGATATAGACAATCGCCAGACCATATTCACCAAGGCCTGCATATAATATTACTTATATTCAATGTGTTAATCAAACGCGTTGATTTTTGATATCATGGATTCTGTAAATTTATCCGGATGTAATTCCGTGCCGATCGGCGCAGGCATTGCGCCGATCGGCAAAGTCGATATCTCTCGCCAAACCTATCTGAAAGCTGTACCTATCAGATAGGCCCGAAGCGATCCTCCCCGACAGAGGAAGGGGACGCCGAGAGGAGAGGAACCATGCACCACAAGGCTTTGCTTCTTGCCGGCGTCGCACTCGCCGCATCCATGCCCGTCATTGCCCAGGCCCAGCAGGCGCCTGCCGCTTCGGCGGTAAATGACAGCGAGATCGTCGTCACCGCCCGCAAGCGCGAGGAAACGCTGCTGAACGTGCCGGTGGCCGTGACCGCCGTCAGCGGCGATACGCTGGCCCGCCGCAACATCAATTCGGTGCGTGAAGCCGCCGTGCTGACCCCCGGCCTCAACATCAGCAGCGACGGCGCAGGCCGCGCCTTCGTCTCGATCCGCGGCGTCGGCGTGACGCTGGTGCAGACGGTGCAGCCGGGCGTCGGCCTGTTCATCGACGGGATCTATCGGCCCAATACCGCCTATCTCAACAATCCGCTGCTCGACGTCGAGCGGATCGAGGTGCTGCGGGGGCCACAGGGTACACTCTACGGCAAGAACACGCTGGGCGGCGCGATCAACGTCATTACCCGCCAGCCGGGCAATGATTTCGAGGCGCGCGGGCAGGCCAGCTACGCCGGACCGGACGATAGCTGGCTGGTGTCCGGTTCGGTGTCCGCGCCGATCGTTCAGGACAAGCTCGCCATCCGCATCGGCGCGTCGCACCGCCAGCAGGATGGCTTCATCAAGAATGTGGTCGTCGGAGGCAACAGCAACAGCTTCAACACGGACTCGGTCAGCGGCACGCTGCGCTTCACGCCGGGCAATGACGTGGTGGTTGCGGTGAACGGCTATTATGACTGGGTAAAGGGGCATAACACGCCCTATGCTCGCGTCACCGGCCCGACCGACTATCAGCGCACCAATCAGTTCAACACGACCGGCACGACCTTCTACAAATATAAGGGCGTCAACGGCCGGATCGAACTGCCGGTCGAT
>NZ_DATKFP010000150.1:0-15071 GCF_035511395.1 Sphingobium sp. | reverse complement strand
GCCTGTTGCGCTCTCGCCGGAAATCGCCATGACGTCCTTGACGCATAGACTGTGTCCTTCTTCCGCCACAGCAAACAGTTCCAGCATGATGTCCCAAGCAGAATCGCGGAACACATGCTTGGGGAAATGCTGACAGCAATTGATGCGCGCCTGCTGCGTTTGTCGGGCCAGAGCCAATAACGACGTGCCGAACGTGTCCGGAGCGGTCGCCTCTCGCCTTTGATCACGCGATGCCATGCTTTTTCCTTGCATTGCCTCCTCGTGGAACACACTCAAAGCTGCATCCTATATCTTAACAAAATGTAAACATCTCATTCAATTGCAGCCGTGTTAGCGATATCAATTCCATCTATGGAACGCCTTTCTGTGCGTCTCGCTTTAACTGCTCGACCAGTTCGTGCATCCCACTGCCGTGCGATCCTTTAACAAGGATGATGTCTCCATCCTCAACATTTTGTCTGATCCAGCTAGATATTTGGCTTGTATCATCGGCATTCAGGCCGTGATAGGCGATTGGCTGCTCAGCCCAGAATGGTTGATACATGGCACCGAGGGTGTGGACGCACTCTATACCATATTTGTGGATCAACGGCGCTAGATCGGCATGATAGCTGGCTGCTTCCGCGCCTAATTCCAGCATCTCGCCCAATATCGCGACGCGTCGGCCACCCCTCCCTGTACCCAGCAGTTCCAGCGCGGCCGCCATCGAGGCTGGATTTGCATTGTAAGCGTCATCGATCAGCACGACCCGTCGACCATTGATCGTCAACGCCGAAGCCTCGCCGCGTCCAGAAAGCGGGCGGAAATCGGCCATTGCCTCCAGTCCCTTGACCTCATTCAGCGACAGAGCCGACAGGGTAGCAAGCACCGCCACGCTGTTGAGCGCCATATGCCGACCCGGCGCCTGTAGCCGATAGCGGAGCACTTCCTTGGGCGTCTTGACCTTCACCTCTCCGTCGCATCTTCCGATTAGTCGGAAGTCGGCTTCCGCTGCCTCGCCATAGCTGATCACGCGCAGATCATGAGCCATCGCCAGCGCGCGCACGCGCGGCAGTTCCATCATGTCGGCATTGAGGATAGCAACACCGCCGGACGCCATACCTGCAAAGATCTTGCTTTTGCGCCGCGCGACCGTGGAGAGATCATGATGAAATTCCAGATGTGCCGGCGCGATATTGGTGAAGACCGCGACATCGGGCCGTGTCAGCAGCGCATTCTGCTGCATCCGGCCGATCGCGAGTTCCATCACGATATGCGGCGTATCCCAAGGTATGGAGGCCAGGTTCCAGGCGATGCCATGCGGCAGGTTGGCGTTAAGGCGCGTCTCCCCTACCGCGCCCCAAGGGCGCAGCGCCTGCGCCAGCATCGCGACCATGGTGGTCTTGCCCGCGCTGCCAGTCACACCGATCAGCTTACCGGTCATCGCTGCGCGTGCATGACGACCCAACGCCAATATCGCCTCGTCATTATCGGGAACCGTCAGCACGGGCAGACCAGCGGCGGGGAAGCGTTCGGGCGCGCTGGTGATGATTGCCGAGGTCTGCGGTTTCAGTCGCTCGATCAGGCGCGACGGAATGCCGCGCTCCCCTTCCTTGCCCCGCATCACCACCATCTCGCCGTCGCGCAGGCTAGGGGGGAAGATGCACAGCCCCTCCGCGCGCCAGTCGGCCGGCGGCGGCACCGCCCAGCGCCCGCCGGTCGCTTGGCAGACGCTGCGCACGTTCCAGCCATTTTCGACCGGCAGCGCCGCCTCTTCCACCTCCTTCTCCAGCAGGTGCCGGCGATAGGCGATCAGGCCCGACAGATAGTGTTCGACATCGTCGATCCGCACGCGGAAGGCGTGGTGACGGATGAAGAAGCTGCCGACGATCCGGTACGGCCTGGCGAAGAACATCGCCAGTTCCGGCCAGAAATGGCCGTTCAGCAGATAGTGGGCGCGGGCATGGAGCGCCCGATGAAATTTGCCGAGATCAATCGTGTCGAGCAGATGGCCATGATCCAGATCGGCAGAGAGGCGCGCAATCATGTGCTGCGCCGCCATCATCAGTTCCAGCAAAGTCGGGAAGGTTGTGATGCGCTTCTCGACGAAATCCAGATGGTCGCGAATATTGTCGAGGCCGAAACGGAACCAGGCTTCTTCCGGCCGGTATCGGGTCAGTTCATTGGCGCAATAGCCCAGCCAATGATCGTGCGCCGACGCATGGCCCGCGGCAATGAAATGGCCGAAGGCTCGCGTCACCGCCTCGATCCACCGCGGATCGCCGGTCAGGCCGTAAAGCCGCATCAACCCGAAGGCCGCCTCCCCATCATAGTAAATGATGCGAAAGGCCTGCTTCACCGCCAACGTCGGATAGTCCAGCACATGGACAAAACCTCCACTGTCCGCGTCCTGCATATGGAGAGTGCCCGCCGCCAGCCGGTCCAGCAGCGCCCGATAGCGATCGGTTCCCATCAATTCACTATATTTGACCAGCGCCAGCAGGCAGACGGCATTGCCGCCCAGCTTAATCTCATTACCGGGATCGATCAGGAAAGCCGCCTGCGCCCCGTCCGGCAGGATCGCCGGGCGGATCAGTTCGCACTCCAGATAGGCCAACGCACGCTTGATCGCGGCCAGCAGGTCGGGCGATCGCGTGACTTCCCAGCTTTCCAGCATGGCATAAGTGCTACTGGCGTGGCGCAGACTGTTATAGGCAGCGATCGGGCGGTCGAAACAAGGGTGCCAGCCATAATGAAAACGGCCATCCGGCTGCACCTGGGACGCCAGATAGGTACTGCCATCATCGATCAGACGCAGTAGCAGGCCGGGGTCTAGCCGCTCCACGGTTCGCCTTCCGGCATTGCGCCCCTGCTCGCCGATCATGTGGACAACACCATTCGCGCCCATGAACAGACCGGCGGTGGAAAAGAGCCAGACCGGCGCATCGTCGGCAAAGTCGATCGCCCTGATGCCATGGCGCAGCCGGGCATAGCGCAGAAAATTGCCTTCATTGACGATCGCCGTCGCATGAGCGCCGCCGCCATAGAGCATCGCGTTGGCGTTGATCTCCGTTTCCAGAAATGCCTGCTCCAGCCGCGCGTCCAGCGCGATGCCCAGCCGGAAATAATTGCGCTTGGTGGCACTCAGCCGTTGGCGCAGGCTCTGCCAGTCGGTCTGTTCGACGGCCCGGACCCAATCGACCCGCAGCCAATCCAGCCGGTTCGCCGCCGCCCGCAGTTCCGGCAGCGCCTTTTCCCAGCAGCGGTCTGCATCCGGCCCGCTGACGGTCATGGTCTGCGCCCGCGCCGCGCCGTCGGTGAAGGAGAAGAACAAGACAACGGCCGGCGCACCCTCGATCTGCACCGTCGCTGCCTGCCGCACCCGATCGCCGATCACGGCCAGCCGCTCCTCCAACGACCGGTTCACCGCTCGCGCAACCCTTCGCGCGCGCGATTGAGCGGCTTCAGCAGATATTGCATCACCGTCTTGCTGCCGGTGTGGATGTCCACCGTTGCGATCATGCCTGGCACAATCGGGAAGCGCTTGCCCGCCTTGTTGACCACGGCGACCGACTTGGTCCGCACGAAGACACGATAATAATAGATTTCCGGATTCACCTCATCCTTGATCGTGTCCGGCGATATGCTCGACACCGTCCCTTCCAACCCGCCATAAATGGCATAGTCATAGGCGGTGATCTTGACTGTCGCCCGCTGATTGGGATGGATGAAAGCGATGTCGCGAGGCGAAATGCGCGCCTCGACCAGCAACTGGTCGTCCAGTGGCACGATCTGCATGATTTCGCCATTGGGCGACACCACGCCGCCGATCGTGGACACTTCGATGCTCTTCACCACGCCGCGCACGGGTGAGCGCAGTGTCAGGCGCTTCAATGTATCGGAGCGCCCGCGCACCACGGGCGCCAGCGCTTCGACTTCCTCGCTGACCTTGGCCAGATCCTGCTGCGCCTCGACCAGATATTGCGAGCGCAAATCGGCCTTCTTCAGCGCCAGTTCCGCGCGCTGACGCTTTAGCCGAAGCACCTCGACATTGCTAGCCGCGCCAACGGAAATCAGTGATTCCCCGATCTTCACCTCCTTGCTGATCAAGGCGAGGGATTCATCGATCAGCCTGTCCGAACTTGTCAGGCTTTCCCGCCGGTCGCGATAGAGGCGAGTCTCCGCAGCCTTCAGTTCGGGATAGCGGTCGAGTTCGGCGGGGAACGAGATAGGGCTGCCGCCAACCTCCGCTCGCAACCGCGACGCGCTCGCCAGCGCAGCGCGGTATTTGGCCGCGCTTTCATCCACCGTCGATCCCGCCTGAGTGGGGTCCAGCTGCGCCAATATCTGTCCCGGCCGGACGATGTCGTCCTGCTTGACCATCAGCTTCGCCAATATGCCACCTTCCAGCGACTGGATCACCTGTTCCCGACTGGTCGGCACCACGCGCCCGCTCCCGCTGGCAACTTCGTCCAGCTTCGCGAACCAGGCCCAGGTGAAAGCGGCGACGAACAGGATAGTGACCAGCCATAGCAGCCGCTTCGCGCCGGTGATGCGGCTGCGTCCTTCATCGTCGAACTGCCATTCGTCGTCGATGACCGCTACGCCGCTCATGCCACCCTCGCCCGGTTCGCCTGCATGGTGCGTAACGCCGCATCCTTGGGCTGGTCCAACAGGATCGTGCCATTGTCGATCACGATCACCCGGTCGACCAGTTCCAGCACCCGCATCCTGTGGGTAGCGATCACCAGCGTCCGCCCCTGCGCCCATGTCTTAAGGCCGTCGATGAAATGGCGTTCCGACACTTCGTCCATCGCCGCGGTCGGCTCGTCCAGCAACGCGACGGTCGGGTGCCGTAGCAGCAGCCGCGCCAGCAGCAGCGACTGGATCTGTCCGCCCGACAGGCCATTGCCGCCCTCCAGGATGATATGTTCCAGCCCGCTGCGCAGCCGCCGCACGAACTGGATCGCTCCTGTCATCGCCAGCATGGAGAGTATCTCCTCATTGGACACGTCCGGCGCGCCCAGCGTCAGATTCTCGCGGATGGTGCCGTGGAACAGGCGGCTGTTCTGCGACAGGAAGCTGACGTCGCGGCGTAGGTCGTTGGGATCGATATGGTGCAGCGCCAAATTATCGACCAGCACTTCGCCCGACACCGGCTGCAACATGCCCGACAGCGCCTGAAGCAGGGTCGACTTGCCGGCGCCGTTCCGCCCCAGCAGCGCGACCTTTTCGCCCGCTGCGATCTCCAGTTCGGGGATGGTCAGCGCGGGTGGGCTGTTGGGGTCGGCATAGCTGAACACGCCGCCATGGATAGTCATCGTGCCGGCAATCGCATTCACCGAAATCCGGTGCTCGGCATCGGGCCTATCCACCGGCAGGCTCATGATCTGATTGAGGCTGCCGATCGCCACGCGCGACTGCTGGAACCGGCTTAGCAGTGACGTCACCTGCGACATGGGGGCCATCATCCGCGACCCCAATATGGAGGAGGCTACCAGCGCGCCGGTAGTGATATCGCCGGCAATCACCATCGGTGCGCCGACGCATACGATCCCGGCGTAAACGCCATTCTGCACATTCTGCGTCCATACCGTCAGGCTGTTGGTCAGGCCGCGCAGTTCCAACTGCTGCTCTCCGGCTTCGGCATTGTAGCGGTTCCAATGCTGCTGGAACCGCTCCTCGGCTTGAAGCGCCTTGATGTCCTCTATCCCCTGCACCGCCTCGACCAGCATCGCGTTGCGCAGCGAGGCTTCGCGCATCGACGCCGTCGCATAAGCGCGCAGCTTCCGCTGGGCGAGCAACCCCGGCACCAGCAACAGCACAAGCGCGCCCAGCGGCACCAGCACCAGCGGTCCACCGATGAACCAGAGGATCACCAGGAAGATAAGGAAGAAGGGGAGGTCCGCCATCGCCGCGACGGTGGTGGAGGTCAGCAACTCGCGCACCTGGTCCAGGTCGCGCAACTGGGCGATGAAGGTGCCGGTGGAGGTCGGCCGCGCCCGGTTGCGTACGCGCAGCGCATGGCCGAACACCTTGTCCGACATGCGCAAATCCGCACGCTTGCCCAGCACATCGACGATGTTCATGCGCAGCCGCCGCAGCAAGAAATCGAACCCGATCGCCATCGCCACGCCGAGTACGAGAATATAGAGGGTAGGATAGGATTCCGCCGGGACCACCCGATCATAAACCTGCATCGAGAAGATCACCCCGGACAGGCCCAATATATTGGCGATGCAGGATGCCACCATCACATGGACATAGGATCGGCTGTCCTGATGGATGATCCGCCGCAGCCAATTCTCTTCCTGATGATGGATATAGGGATCGACGCGGGCGTCGGGCGCTGCCCGAACCGGCCGGGCGATGACCAGCAGGGTCGCGCCGCGCGCCACGTCGGCGACCGGCATGTGCGCGAGCAATCCGCCCTCGCCCGCCAGCGACAGCGTCGCCTCGCCATCCTCGGATATGGCCGTGACCAGCGCCAGCGCGCCGTCACTCATTCGTACGATCATCGGCAGGCGCCAGCCCAACAATGTCTCGCGGCCGTCGGGCATGCGGAAACGGATCGACAGGCCCAGCGCGCGAGCAATACCGCGCACCTTGGCCTGCTCCCCATCCATCCCGGCCCACAGGCCCGCCAGCTTCGCGCCCTGCTCGCTGTTGGGCAGACCATAATGGCGCGCCACCTGCTGCAACATGTCCAGCCACGCGTCGATCGGTACCGCGCTCTTGACTGCACCCGTAGCCGGGCTTGCGACCGGTTTGATCGGTGGCATCATGTTCATAGCGTCACCCCGCGCACCACCATGCCGCTCAGGTGAAAGGCTGCACGGGTCCGGCCAGAATTATAGAGGCAGTCCAGTTGCAATCGCCGCAGGTCGTGGGCGGTATTGGCCGCCTCGAATCGGACCTGCTGAAATTCCTGCTCGGCATTGAGCAGGTCGACCAGCGTGCGGGTGCCCATTTCCAGATATTGCATGCGATACAGCTTGCCGGTCTCGTCCATATTGCCTTGCCGCGATGCGAGTGTCTTGAGCAGCGCATCCAGACTGTCGATCTGCTGCTGCGCCTCGGACAGGCGCTGAGCGGTCTCGTTGCGCGCGCGCTCGGTCGCGGCGTCGGCCGCCTCCAGGGCGAAGGCTGCACCGCGCACCCGCGCCTTGCTGATCCCGCCGCCGAACACGTTGCTGGTGACGTTGAAACCCAGCGAATAGGCGCTGCGCCGGTCAGACAGAGGATCGGACACATCGATCGTGCCGGTGCCGCTCAGCGAGACGGTGGGCAACTGCTCCGCCCTGCGCCGCTTGAGGTCTGCGACAGCCTGATCCTTCTGCGCCTCCGCGACCATGACGGCGGGTACTGTGTTCCAGTCGGGCGGCGGCTGGCGGCAGGCCGCCATCAGCCAGCCCGGCACCTCGTCATCGATTTCGGTCGGCGGCGCCGTTCGACCTAGCAAATAAGCCAGATTACTGGTCCAGCGGCGTCGGGCCGCCTCGATCTGCGACAAAGTGGCGATCGCGGCTTCAACGCGCGCCTGCGCCTGCAGCCCGTCCGACCGGGTCGCCGCGCCCATGGCCACGCGATTGCCGACCAACTCGCTGATGGCGCGGACCCGTTCCAGTTGCTCCAGCCCGATCCGGTGCAAAGCCTCCCCGCGCTGCACCTCGATCATCGCATAGCCGGTGTCGCGGACCAGCCCATCGATCGCCAGCAGCATCTCCGCTTCGCCGACCCGCGTACCGGCCCGCGCTGCGTCCACGGCGCTCGACACCTTGCCGAAATCATAGAGCATCTGCGACGCATTGATTTGCGGGCGCGGGCGCCAGTCAGCGGTCAAACGACTGTCGAAGCCGGTAACGACACCGGCGCTGATCTGCGGCGAATAGCCGGCGCGGGCGACATCCACCTCAGTCGTGCGGGCATTAAGTTCGCCCGCCGCCTGGGTCAGCACCGGGTGCCAGGCGATCGCCTCCCGCGCGGCATCCTCAAGCGTTACGGGGCCGGCGGGGTCTGCCGCTGGCCCCGTCTGCGCATATGCGGCCGATATCAGCAGGCCGCCGGCGAGCAATAAAAAGGCTCTGCCGTTATGGAAGCATCTTCCCATGCCGGTCATATCCTCATCCAATTATGACCAGCATCGGCGCTTTTGGTTACCGACATGCTAACACGGCAACGTTATTATCATTCCCATGCAGCAACGGATGATGTTCTTTACCTATGTTTATAACCTTCATCAGAAGGCGTGACCGCTATTGAGGTTGTGCTTTTCGATATCATCGGTCGTCGACAGGTAATTTAACGGATCCTGTTGCACGTCCGCCGGCGTCAGGTCGACGCTTGCCGGCCCCGGCGCCGCGCTCGTCTCAACCGGGGCAGTCGGTACCGGTAGCGGCTGGTGATCGAGGTAGTTCGACAACACATCCTCCAGCGCCCCCTGTCCTTCGAACATCTGTTGGGCCAGTTCGCCCAGTACCTCGTCAGAGACGGGCGCATCGGTCTGGTTCGCTTCGGGCGTAGCGGGCTGTTCGCTTCTCGACGCCTCGACCGGATCGGCGGAAGAGGCCACCTCGACCAGATCGGCGGAAGAGGCCACCTCGACCAGATCGTTGCCCGACACGGTCGCCTCTTCCGATGTCGGCGAAGTCGCCTCCTCGGATACCGACGATGTCGCTGCTCCGGACACGGGACTGACCATATGCTGGGTTGTCGTATCGGACATCAGGGTTGCCGTCTGGTGCGTGTCGTCGCTGACCGCCGCCGCCTCGTCCATGCGCAGGCTCGCTTCTTCGATCGACATCACCGCCGAGGTAGCGCCGGTGCCGACATTGATCGTCACGTCCAGCGTGGCGGTGGCGGACATCCCGTTGGGCTGGACGACCTGATATGTAAAACTGTCCACCAGATTGACCGTCGAATGCGGGATCGTGCTGCTGGGCGTGTAGGTATAATGGCCCGTCTCGTTGACCGTCAGCGATCCATAGGTGCCCTGGATCGTCACCGCCGTCTCGCCGACCTCCACAAAGCCGCTGCCCGTCCCGACCTTCACCACTGGGAAGGCAGTCCCGGTCACGTCGTTGGCGAGCAGTTCGCCCTGCGTGCCGGTCACGCCAGAGACCATATATTGGTCGAAGTGGGTGATGGATTCGCTAATATAGACGGTTGACCCATAGGCCGTTCCCAGCACATTGGTGCTGGACACCGTGTAGCTGTAGGTACCGGGCGGCAGATCCTCGAACGTATGGCTGATGCCCGATCCCAGCGGCAGGCCCGCGACCGTCGTCGCCGTATAGGTGCCCACCGTCGCACCTGCCGCGTTCTTCACCGTTATGGTGTAGCTCGGCAACAGCGCGACGGTGCCGCCACGAATGACGGTGATGGTGACGTCCGACTGGCTGTTGGCGGCCACGGTGAAGCTGTCGCTGCCCGACCTGGTACTTAGGATCGGCGTGCTAAACGAGAATTCAACCGTCGGCGCCACCGTCTCCACGACATTCTGATACTGGACCGACGCAGTCGCCGTATCATGGTTGGCGACCGGCGCGGCCGTGATGTCGTCGCTGCCGATCGTGATCGACAGGTTCGCCGTCTCGGTCTCGCCATCGCTCCGGTCTATCAGTGTATATTGGAACACGTCCGTTTTGCCGATCGACGCGGCGGTCGGCGACGGGGTATAAGTGTAGCTGCCGTCCAGGTTGATGACCAACCGGCCGAAAGCGCCGTTCACCACCGTGCCATTCGCATTGACCGCCGTCGTCACCCCATTGACCGTAACGCTCTGGATCACCGTTTGCGGGCTGATGATGTCGATATGGCCGTCGGGGCTGGGGTCGGTGATGACATTGCCGTGGATCTGCTGTGGCACGATCCCGCCGATATCGGTGAAATCGGAATCGGTCCCCGCCACATTGAGGGAGCCCAGCAAGCCGACTCCCAGCACGCCGTCGAAGGTAACGAAGGCGCGATACTGACCCGGTCCCAGCGTTTCGGTGCTGACCAGATTGCCGTTCAGCAGCGTCAGTTGCAGCAGAGATGCGCCGCTGCCGCCGCCCACCGCGACCCAGGCCGACCCGTTCCAGCGTTGCACCGCAACCGCGTAACCGGCCAACACGCCGATGCTGAGCGTCGCATCATAGGTGAAGACCGCGTTCAGGCTGTGCCCGTCCGCCACGGTGAAGCCGACATTGGGGGTCGCCAGCACCTGCGCATCAAGATTGAGCAGGCCAAGCGATACCAGCAACAGGTAATTGGCGGTGCCATGATTGACCGCTGTCGATACCGGCAGCAGGTCAACCAACGCAATCGTGCTGTTGTCGAAAGCGGCGATGTCGAACGGTGCACCGACCAAACCCGGCACGGACTGATTGCCGGCCGCATCGGTCTGGGTGACGGTCAGGTTCTGACCACCGATCTGCGGGCTGGACAGGTTGACCGAAAAGCGGCCGTCCGATCCCACCTGCCCGGTGCCGATCACCGTGCCCGATCCGTCGCGAACCCGCACTGTCGCCCCGGCTTCACCGATACCGGTCAGCGTCGTGCCGGCGGTATTGACCGCGAGATTGACGGGCGCGTTGGGCGCGGTGATGTCCGGCGCGATCGCGCTGGTCTGGGTCGACGCATTGCCGGCCACATCGGTCAGAACTACCCCGATAGTCTCGCCATTGGCTTGCGCCTGGGTCAGTGTCACCGAATAGGTGCCATTGGCCGCCACCACTGCCGAACCGATTGCAAGGCCCGCGGCATTGGTCACTGTGACGGTCGCACCGGCCTCGCCCGTACCTGTCACCACTGTACCGGTCGACGAAACGGCGGCCGTCGGCGCTGTCGGCGGTGTATGGTCTGGCGCGGTGACAGCTATGTTTGGGGAGGCATTGCCCGCTCCATCCGCCTGCGCGACGATCAGTTGCTCGCCATTCAGCTGTGCGGGGGTGAGCGCCACCGTATAGCTGCCATTGATACCAACCGTCGCCGTGCCCAGCGTAGTGCCACCGGCATTCTTAACAGTGATCGTCGCGCCTGCCTCGCCAGTGCCCGTTACCGAACCGCCATTCGCGGAAACAGCGGCGGTCGGTGCCACAGGCGGCGTCGTGTCGGGTGCGGTTAATGGCACGGTCGGCGACACATTGCCCACCGCATCCGCCTGGACCAGCGTCAGCCGCTCGCCATTGGTTTGCGGCGTGGTGAGCGTCGCGCTATAGCTGCCGTTGGTCGCCACCACCGCCGTACCCAGCAGCGTGCCCGCCACATTGGTGATGCGGATCGTCGCGCCCGCCTCGCCGGTACCAGTGACGACAGCGCCATTGACGCTGATGGTACCCGTCGGCGCGGCCGGTGGCGTGCTGTCGGGCGCGATCGTCGTGGCGCGCGGGGACACGTTGCCGGCGACATCCGCCTGGGTGATGCCCAGCGCCTGGCCGTTCGTCTGCGGTGTCGTCAGGATCAGGCTATAGCCGCCATTCGCGGCTACCGTCGCGGTGCCGATAACGGCCCCCGCGGGGTTGGTTACTGTGATGGTCGCCCCGGCCTCGCCGGTGCCGTTCACCACCATGCCGTCAGCCGTGACCGACCCGGTCGGCGCGGCAGGCGGCGTGATGTCGGGCGCGATCGTCGGAACGCGCGGGGACACATTCCCCGCTGCATCCGCCTGAATGATGCCCAGCGTTTCGCCATTGGTCTGCGGCGTCGTCAGGGTGACGCTGTAGCTGCCATTGCCCGCCACCGTCGCCGTCCCGATGACTGCTCCGGCCGGATTGGTGATGGTGATGGTCGCTCCGGCCTCGCCGGTGCCGTTCACCACCGTACCGTCAGCCGTAACCGAGCCGGCCGGCGCTGCGGGCGGAGTGATATCAGGCGCGATCGTCGGCACACGGACCGAAACATTGCCGGCTGCATCCACCTGGATCACACCCAGCGTTTCGCCATTCACCTGTGGCGTGGTCAGCGTTGCGACGTAGCTGCCATTGGAGCCCACCGTCGCCGTACCAATAACTGTCCCCGCTGCAGTGGTGATGCTGATCGTGGCACCCGCTTCACCGGTACCGGTCACGGTCGAGCCATCAGGCGTCACCGTGCCCGTGGGTGCATTGGGCGCCGTCGTATCAGGTGCGGTAATAGGCACGGTCGGCGAAAGATTCCCCGCCCCATCGCTCTGCACCAGCGTCAGCGCCTCGCCATTGGTCTGCGGCGTCGTCAGGGTGACGCTGTAGCTGCCATTGCCCGCCACAGTCGTCGAGCCCAGCACCGTCCCGGCCGCATTGGTCACGCTGATTGTCGCGCCGGCCTCACCCGCACCGCTGACCACCGCGCCATCGCCGCTGATCGCGCCGGTCGGCGGGGCCGGTGCGGTGATGTCGGGAGCGGTAAGGCCGAACTCGGCAGACGCGTTGCCCGCCGCGTCGGTCTGGATCACGCCAAGCGTCTCACCATTCACCTGCGGCGTCGTCAGCGTCGCTACATAACTGCCATTGGCGCCTACCGTTGCTGTGCCGATGACTATACCGGTCGGATCGGTGATGGTGATGGTCGCCCCAGCTTCACCAGTGCCGGTTACTACTGCTCCGTCGGTCGAAACAGTTCCAGTCGGTGCGTCGGGCGGAGTGATGTCGGGCGCAGTGATCGGAACCTGCGGCGACACCAGGCCTGCCGCATCGGTCTGCACCAGCGCCAGCGCCTCCCCATTCGTCTGCGGCGTGTCGAGCATAACGCTGTAACTGCCGTTGCCCGCAACCGTTGTCGTACCCAACACCGTGCCGGCTGCGTCAGTAACACTGATTGTTGCCCCGGCTTCCCCCGTTCCGGAAATGATCGCGCCGTCGGGCGTGATCGCACCTGTCGGCGCAGCGGGTGCCGTGATGTCGGGAGCCAAGACATCTACCTCGACCGAGCCGTTGCCCGCCGCATCCGTCTGAACAACGCCCAGCGTCTCGCCATTCACCTGCGGCATGGAGAGCAGGACGATATAGCTGCCATTGGTGCCCACCGTCGCCGTACCCAGGACGGTTCCGGTCACATTGGTGATGCTGATCGTCGCGCCAGCCTCGCCTGTGCCTGTGACCGCCGTACCGTCCGGCGTCACTGTTCCGGTCGGCGCAGCGGGCGCCGTGATATCCGGCGCGATGATGGGTACGGACGGCGAAACATTACCCGCCGCGTCGGTCTGTACCAGCGTCAGCGCCTCGCCATTGGCCTGCGGCGTGTCGAACGAGATGATAAAGCTGCCATTGCCTACAACCGTCGTCGTGCCCAGCACAGTACCGGCCGCATCGGTAATGGTAATCGTCGCGCCAGCTTCGCCCGTGCCGATCGCCACCGTGCCATCCGGCGCAATCATGCCCGTTGGCGCGGCGGGCGCGGTAATATCCGGCGCAGTCACATCGACCTCGACCGAATCATTCCCGGCAGCGTCGGTCTGCACCAGCGTCAGCGCCTCGCCATTGGTCAGCGGGGGCGTCAGCGTCACGATATAGGCGCCGTTGACGCCTACGACGGTAGTGCCCAACACCGTGCCTTCCACATCGGTGATGGTGATCGTTGCGCCAGCCTCACCCGCACCGGTGACCGCCGTGCCGTCGGACGTCACTGTTCCGCTTGGTGCATCGGGCGCCGTCGTGTCGGGCGCGGTGATATCGATCTCGGGTGATGCATTGCCCGCCGCATCGGTCTGCACCAGCGTCAGCGGCTCACCATTGGTCAGCGGCGGGTCCAAGGTTACGCTGTAGCTACCATTGCCCGCTACTATGTCCGTGCCCAGCACCGTGCCAGCAGCGTCGGAGACGGTGACGGTCGCCCCCGCCTCACCGGAGCCGATCACCGAGCTGCCGTCGGAAACCACAGTGCCGGTCGGCGCGGAGGGCGCTTCTAGGTCGGGCGTGATGACAGCAGCGGGATCGGATTCATTGCCCTTCGCATCGCTCTGGGTCACGCTCAATTGTGAGCCATCGGTCTGCGGCGGGACCAAGCTTACGGCATAATGGCCTTGGCCATCAACTGTGGCCGTACCGATCAAAGTGCCACCTGCATCCCGCACGGCAACGGTCGCACCCTTTTCGCCCGATCCAGTCACCGCGGATCCGGTCGGATCGATCTGCGCGGTCGGCGCAGCGGGAGCCGTGATGTCAGGTGCAATCGCGATGACGGGAACGGAGCTATTGCCATCCGTATCCGTCTGCACCACGATCAGTTTCTCGCCATTGGTCTGCGGCGTGTCGAGGGTAATGCTGAAATTGCCTTCCCCATCAACCGTCACCGATCCCAGCGGCACGCCGCCGGGGCCTGTGACAGTGACAACGGCTCCGCTTTCACCCGTGCCCGATACCGTCTCACCAGTGGGCGAAACGGTTGCAATCACCGGGTCGGGAGCGTCCGGCCCATTGAGATTGGGCGCTGTCACCGGCACTTCCGCCGATTCATTACCGGCGGCATCGCTCTGCACGACGATCAGCGGCTCACCATGTATCTGCGGCGTTACGAGCGCCGTGCTCCAATTGCTGTCCAATCCGACCGTGGTAGTGCCGATAATGGTGCCCGCCGGATCGGTAATAGTGATGATCGCGCCACTTTCACCCGTACCGCTCATCAATGCGCCATCGCCGGCAATGTTGGCAATCGGCGGTTCCGGCGCGGTCAGGTCGGGTGCTATCAGGTTGGCCGGATCGGACACATTGCCGGCGGCATCCGCCTGCGTCACAAGCAGAGGTTCGCTGTTCAACTGCGGCGGCGTCAGGGTAACAGTATAGTTGCCCTGGATATTGACGGTAGCCGTGCCCAGCAGCGCTCCGCCTTCCGTCCGCACTTCGACCGCCGATCCGGCGACGCCAGTGCCCGTCACGGTCCGACCCGTGTCGTCGATGGTCGCAGCCGGCGGCGGCGGCGGCGTAGTGTCGGTCGCCGTCACGGTCGTGCCGGGCGACACATTGCCCGCCGCATCGCTCTGGGTGATCCCCAGCACCTCGCCGTCGATCCGGGCCGGGCTCAGCGGAAAGACATAATTGCCATCCTCATCGACCGTCGTGGTGCCGATAATCGCGCCGGCCGCATCCCGTACGGTAACGGTCGCACCGATCTCGCCAGTGCCGCTGATCGACGTGCCG
>NZ_DATKFP010000149.1:0-3738 GCF_035511395.1 Sphingobium sp. | reverse complement strand
GACTTCGGATCCCGCAGCCATGATCGCCGGACAGGTCCTGGTTGAGCGCGGCGCCCGCCCGGCGTTGCTGTGGCGGCACCATTACACGGGCGGACGCTGGCAGCATCGGACCGAGGGCGCGGCGCAACTGCTCCAAGGCGCCGCGGCGGCATGGCCGGTGGCCGTCGCGCACCTGGTTCGCGACGCGCTCGGTGCCCCAACCGAAGCTCGCTTGAACACCTGTCAGTCGGGTTCGTGCGATATCGCGGCCGGCAGCCCCGGACTGCTGGCCTCCTGGGTTTATGAAATCGGGGGAGACCTGTCTTGAGCCGCATTGTTCCCCAGGGTGTCGACGCATCCACTTTCAACAAGGCGCTCGACGAGCTTGCCGCGGTTGTCGGCAAGCAATGGGTATTCCTCGACGAGCTTCCGCTTTCGGCTTACCGGGACGCCTATTCTCCGCTGGCCGATGGCGAAATGCTGCCGTCCGCCGCTGTTGCGCCCGACGGTGTCGAGCAAATCCAGAAGATCCTGGCAGTCGTCAACGCCTACAAGATCCCTGTCTGGACCATCGGGACCGGCCGCAATTTTGCCTATGGTGGCCCGGCTCCGCGCAAATCCGGTTATGTCATGCTCGACTTGCGGCGGATGAACCGCGTGATCGAGGTCAACGAGAAATACGGCTACGCGCTGGTCGAGCCCGGCGTATCCTACATGCAGTTGTACCGCCATCTGCGCCAGATCCGCAGCAAGCTGTGGATCGATCCTGCCGCACCAGCCTGGGGCGGCGTGATGGGCAATGCGCTGGAGCATGGCGCCGGCTATACCCCCTATGGCGACCATTTTGTCATGCAGTGCGGCATGGAAGTGGTGCTGGCCGATGGTGAAGTCGTTCGAACAGGACAGGGCGCGCTTGCCGGATCGAAGCATTGGCAGGTCACCAAGCACGTGGCCGGCCCGCATTTCGACGGCATGTTCACCCAATCCAATTTCGGCGTGGTGACCAAGATGGGCATTTGGCTGATGCCGGAACCGCCGGGCTACAAGCCCTTCATGATCACCTACCAGAAGGAGGAGGATCTCGAGGCGATCTTCGAGGTCACCCGGGCGCTCAAGGTCAACCAGATCATCCCGAATGCGGCGGTTGCGGTCGATCTGCTGTGGGAGGCCTCGGCCAAGACCACGCGGCGCCACTATTACGATGGCAAGGGCCCGCTGCCGCCGTCGATCCGTGCCAAGATCGCCGCGGACCACGATCTGGGAATGTGGAACTATTACGGCGCGCTGTACGGCCCGCCGCCGGTGATCGAGAACAACTGGAAGGTGGTGGAGGATGCCTTGATGAGCATTCCCGGCGCCAAGGTCCATTTCGATCGCAAGAACGATCCGGCCTGGGACTATCGCGTACGGCTGATGCGCGGCGAGCCGAACATGACCGAATTCAGCATCATGAACTGGATCGGCGGCGGCGGGCACATCAACTTTTCGCCGATCTCGGCGCCCAGTGGTTCCGAAGCACTTGCCCAATACAAGCTGATCAAGCAGCGCTGCAACGATCACGGCTTCGACTACATCGGCGAATTCCTGGTCGGCTGGCGCGACATGCATCACATCCTGATGATCATGTACGACCGCGCCGACGAGACGATGCGCAAGAGCGCCTACGACCTGTTCGGCCTGCTGGTCGACGAGGCTGCGGAGGCGGGGTTCGGCGAATACCGCACGCACCTCGCCTTCATGGATCAGATCGCCAGGACCTACAAACACAACGACGGCGCACTCTGGGATCTCCACCACCGCCTCAAGGATGTTCTCGATCCCAACGGCATTCTCTCTCCTGGCAAGCAGGGCATCTGGCCCAAGGCGATGCGCACAACCGCGTGACCGCGCCGGAATCTGATTGAAGGATACTAGCAAGATGAAGAACCTCGATCACTGGATTGGCGGCGTGGCGGTAGCGCCTGGAAGCGGCACCTATTTCGACGACCTCAATCCGGTCAACGACAGCGTTTACGCCAGGGTTGCGGCGGGCACGGCCGCCGACGTCGATCGTGCTGTGGAGACCGCCGACAGGGCATTTCGCCAGCACCGCGATCTGCCCGCCGCGGTGCGCGAAGGCTGGATGGTCAAGGCCGCTGAAATCATGGAGCGCGACGCCGCGCTGTTCAGCGAGGTATTGATCGACGAAATCGGTTCGCCCGCCGCCAAGGCCGGGTTCGAGACGCGGTTCGCGGTGAGCTTCCTGCGCGCTGCGGCCGGAGTGCCGCGGCGGGTCCGCGGCGAGACAATTCCCTCCGACACGCCGGGCCGCTTCAGCATGAGCCTGCGCCAGCCGGTGGGGGTAGTCGCCGGGATTACCCCGTTCAACGTGCCGCTGATCAAGGGCATCAAGCAATCTGCGATGGCGCTGGCGACCGGCAACGCCTTCGTTCTGCTGCCGTCCGAAGCCGCCCCCAAGGTCGCCGATCTGCTCGCCGCCCTGTGGCGCGACGCCGGCGTGCCCGATGGGCTGTTCAACATCGTCTACGGCAACGGCGCGGAAATCGGCGATGCCCTGACCGGTCATCCCAAGGTTGCCTCGATAACCTTCACCGGGTCGTCGCGAGTCGGCAAGCACATCGCCGGGATCGCCGGCCGGAACCTCAAGAAGTACACACTCGAACTCGGCGGCAAGAGCCCGTTGATCGTGTGCGCCGATGCCGATCTCGAAAAGGCCGTCGGTGCCGCGCTGTTCAGCATCTTCATGTATCAGGGCCAGGTTTGCATGGGGGCATCGCGGATCTACGTTGAACGTCCGATCTTCGACGCCTTTGCCAAGGCCTTCGCCGCCGCGACGGCCAAGGCCAAGGGCGGCAACCTGCGCGAGCCCACCACCATGCTCGGACCGATCATTTCGGAACGCCAACGCGATCGAGTCCGCCGGCATATCGACGATGCCCGCACCAAGGGCGCGGTAATTCTTGCAGGGGCCGAATGGAATGGCAACCTTTGCTCGGCCACGGTGCTGAGCGGCGTGACGCCAGAGATGACGGTCTTTGCCGAAGAAACCTTCGGTCCGGTCACTTCGCTCTATCCATTCGACGCGCTCGAGGAAGCGATCGACCTGGCGAACGACACCGAATACGGCCTGAGCGCGTCGATCTTCACCCGCGATATCGACAAGGCCCTGCGCTTTGCCCAGCAAGCCGAGGCGGGGATGGTCCATATCAACGCTCCGACCCTCCACGACGAACCGCACGTCCCGTTTGGCGGCACCAAGGCTTCAGGGTTCGGGCGTGAAGGCACCGAGGCCGATCTGGAAATCATGACCGAGTGGAAATGGGTGACCGTCCAGACGGCCACCGCCGGCCAAGGCGGCCATTGAGCTGGTCTGACTGAAGGGAACTGATGATGCAGGATCTGGCCAAGCAATCGCGGTCCATCACCTCGCTGCGGGACTTCCTCGAACTGCTGGGCGATGCCGGACAGGCGATCACCTGGAGCGAGCGGGTGATGCCCGAGCCCGACGTGCGCAACATCGCGGTCGCCGCATCGCGCGACGCCAACGGCGCGCCAGCGATCGTGTTCGACAACATTGCCGGATACCCCGGAAAGCGCACCGCGGTCGGCGTGCACGGTTCGTGGGACAATATCGCGCTGTTGCTCGGCCGCCCCAAGGGAACGACAATCCGCGAACTGTTCTTCGAGATCGCCGGGCGCTGGGGCGATGCGGCGGCGCAGATCAGCACCGTTCCCGAAGCCCGGGCGCCGGTTCATGAA
>NZ_DATKFP010000148.1:0-6826 GCF_035511395.1 Sphingobium sp. | reverse complement strand
CGCCCAAGCAAATCAGGAGACGCTTGAACAATGTCGGCGGGCAGCCAACAAGGCAGGCGAGCCAGTGCGATGCACTGTCAGGATTAAGCCGGAGGGGAGGAGGGGGGAATAATGAACCTGCGGCGTCACTCCGGACCCGAGCTGTTGCGGTTTATCGAGTGGTGGGATCAAGCACCGCGTACGATTGAGAAGCGCGGCGGAATCTCTTAGATTGATCGCTGGAGGCTTTGTTCGCGGAGACGCGCACATTGCCTTCTTTTCGTTTTAGGAAGCGCTGCCCTAAGCGACAGAAGCCAGAGCTTTGACAATGCGGCATTCCGCGATGGAGCCGACCATGTATCTTGATCCTATCGGTGCAGACACGCGATGATGGCGGTCACGACGGCGGTGGTTTCCGCGACGTCGCGCACCCTCACTGTGTCGAGGCCGATTTCAGCAGCGGGATAGTCATTCCCACCGGGGAATATCGCATCCCCAATGAACAGCATCCCGTCGAGCGGGACACCGCTCTCGGCACTCAGGCGCTTCAGGCCATAGCCCTTGTCGATCCCTGCTCTGGTCACGTCGATCGATGTCGTGCCACCGAGATTGATCGAGAGCTCCGGCAGCTTCGCGCGCAACGTGGCCTGCAACGCGGTCCTCTTCTTTCGGTCAGGATCCCACGCTTCCTTTTCCTTCAGCGGCGCTGCCTGCCCCAGGCCCGAAAAGGTGATCTGGCTGCCCCGGTCCTCGATCCGTTCGCCCCAGATACGTTCGTCGGCGAGACCGGCATCGGTCAGCGCCTGATCGAAGGCCGTGCGGATCTTCGCCTTCTCCGCGTCGTCGAACAGTTCGGCATAGACCGCGCGCCAAGCGCCATTGATGAACCGATAGAGTTTCGTGCCTGTGGTCGGCATCAACCAGAGACGGTCGAGCGCGACGCCGGCAGGAAGGCGCGAGGCGATCTGCTTTTCGAACTGCGGCCAGTCCCCGCCCGAGATCACCGCCACATCCGTGATGGCGAGCAATCGGGCGAGGATTGCGGCCATATCCTCCGATAACGGCCGCTTGCTCTCGGCAAGCGTGCCGTCGAGGTCGAAGGCGATCAGCCACTTCATGCCGCCTTCCCTGCCGGATCGCGGTAGGCGAGCAGCCTGAGCGCATTGATGACGACGAGCAGCGTCGATCCCTCATGAACCGCCACCGCTGGCCCAATGCCGAGGCCGAGGATGGTAGCAGGCACCAGGAAGGCGACGACACCCAGGCTGACGAAGACGTTCTGCCGGATGATTCCACGGGTATGGCGGCTAAGACCGACTGCGAATGGCAGGTGCGCCAGATCGTCGGCCATCAGCGCCACGTCGGCTGTCTCCAGCGCAACGTCCGACCCCGCCGCGCCCATCGCGATGCCGACCGTGGCGCTTGCCATCGCCGGCGCATCGTTCACGCCGTCGCCCACCATCGCGACCTTGTCTTCGCCGGCGAGCTTCTTGATCGCGGCAACCTTGTCTTCGGGCATGAGGTCGCCCCACGCTTCGTCGATCCCGACTTCGTCGGCGATCGCTTCGGCGACTTTCTGGTGATCGCCGGAGATCATTATCATCCGCGACACGCCCATCTCGTGCAGCCGACGCAACGCGGTCTTGGCAGCTTCGCGAGGCGTGTCCATCAGGCCGATCGCGCCCAGGTCGCGGTCCCCCTTGCGGACCACCATTGTCGTGCGGCCGTTCTCGCGCAGCTTCGCGATTGCGTCCTGCGCGCCCTGCCCCAGCGCCGGAATGCCCTCACTTCCGAACATCTCGGCCTTGCCGATCCACACCGTCTCGCCATCCACGCTCGCGGTGACGCCCCGACCGGTCAGGCTCTTGAGGTCGCCGGCAGTCGGCACGGCACGATCGTTCAGACGTTCGCGGCCGTCCTTGACGATCGCTTGGGCCAGGGGATGGTCGCTCAACGCTTCGACGGCGACAGCCAGCGCCAGCAACTCGCCTTCATCGGCGCCATCGACGGGCACGACATCAGTGATGCGCGGACGATCTTCGGTCAGCGTGCCCGTCTTGTCGAAAGCGATCGCTTTGAGCGACCCGAGGTTTTCGAGCGGTGCACCGCCCTTCACGAGCACGCCGCCCCGCGCTGCACGGGCAACGCCCGACAGGACCGCGCTCGGCGTTGCGATCGCGAGCGCGCACGGGCTTGCCGCCACCAGCACCGCCATCGCGCGATAGAAGCTGTCGCGGAACGGCTCGTCGGCGACCACCCATGCGAACAGCAGGAGCACTGACAGGACCAGGACGGCGGGCACGAAGATCCGTTCGAACCGGTCGGTGAAGCGCTGCGTCGGCGACTTCTGCGTCTCCGCTTCGCTCACCATCTTCACGACCTTGGCAAGCGCGCTTTCATTGGAACGGCGTGTCACCTCGATCTCGATCGCGCCGCCGCCGTTGATCGTACCGGCGAACACCCGACTTTCCGCGTCCACCGCATCGGGCTTGGCGCGCGCTGCCGCCGCGTCCGCGACCGGCACCTTGTCGACCGGGATGCTTTCGCCCGTCACCGGGGCCTGGTTGATCGCGCTGGTGCCCTTGATGACGAAGCCGTCGGCAGGCAGGCGCTCGTTCGGGCGGACGATGGCAATGTCCCCGACGACCATCTGCTCGACCGGGATTTCGCTGGTCTGCCCGCCGCGTCGCACGGTCGCGGTTTCGGGCGCGAGCTTCGCCAGCGCCTCGATCGCCTTCTTGGCGCGGCCCATTGCATAATGCTCAAGCGCATGGCCGAGGCTGAACAGGAACAGCAGCAGCGCACCTTCGGCCCATGCGCCCAGCGCAGCGGCGCCGGCCGCAGCGACCAACATCAGCGTGTCGATCTCGAACTTCTTCATCCGGAGGTTGTCGATCGCCTCGCGCAGCGTGAAGAATCCGCCGAAGAAATAGGCTGCGATATAGCAGGCGGTCGGCAGCCATTCGGGCGCGCCAGCGACCAGCCTCTCGATCGCGTAGCCGATCCCCAGCAGCGCGCCACAGGCGAGCGCGAAGATCAGCTCGGTATTGGGGCCGAGAAATTCGGCGTGGCTATGGTCGTGGCCATCGCCGGGGCCGTGCTTCTCTTCGCCCGCGCCGTGGCCCCCGGGGCCGTGGTCGTGGCCGGCATGTTCATCGGCAGCGACCCGCTTGCCCACCCTCACCTTCAGCTTGCGAAGCGCAGCGCGCACCTCCTCTTCGGTGGTTTCGCGGCGATCATATTCGACCCGGACAGACCCGCTGGTGCTGGCGCTTGCCTGGACCACGCCGGGCAAGGCGCACAGCGCATCGCTGACCGTGCGCGCCCGACGTTCGTGGTTGATCCCCGTCACCTGCCAGATCGCATGGCCGTAGCGCTCGGTGATTTCGGCACCTGCGGCGCGCACCATTTCGCGCAACCGTGGCAGCGGCAGCTTGGCGGCATCGAAATGGATGCACAGCGCCGCTGGCGTGTTGCCGTCGAGACAGATCACATGCGCCCGCTCGACACCTTCGCGCTTTGACAGGGTTGATACGAGACGGTCCAGGCAGGCATCGGCCGCGTCAGGAAGGTCCGGCAACAACACTGGAATGTCGAGTTCGAGCTTGTCGTTCATGACGACCTCCTTTCGCTTTTCTTGGTTTCGGCGCGCGCGTCGCGCAGGATTTCGACACCGCCCTTGATGGCGATGATGGCGGTGGCGAAGCCGACCAGCAGGTCCGGCCAATTGGTACCCAACCACAGCACCAGCACGCCGGCGATCAGGATGCCGCCGTTGGAAATGAAGTCGTTGAAGCTGAAGGTGGTTGCGGCCCGGAGATTGACGTCCGGATCCTTGAGGCGCTGGAGCAGCCGCAGGCAGAGGTAATTCACGACGCCGGCGATCGCGGACATGACCATCATGGTAGGTCCGATGGGCTCGCTGCCCTGCACGTAGCGCCGTCCGACATCGATCAAGATGCCGCCCGCGAAGATCAGCAGCATGACGCCCGAAGCGACCGCGGCGCGTGTCTTCCATGTCTGGCCCCGGGTGAGCGCCACAAGGCTCAGCGCATACACAGCCGTATCGGACAGGTTGTCGACGCCGTTGGCGATCAGCGCGCTCGAGTCCGCGAAGAAGCCGGAAACGAAGAAGCCCGCAGCGATCGCCGCGTTCAGCAGCAGGACGATCCACAGTGTGCGGCGCTCCTGCCCGCCATTGTTGTCGTTGCCCGGGATCATCCCATCATCTCCTCAAGTGTCAGCAGGGCCAGGAAGCCGACGAAAAACATCGAGCTGATGAGCGGGGTGTCGGGTTTCTCGTGCGCCTCGACCAGCAACTCCTCCGTGACGAGGTAGAGCAGCGCCATCAGCCCGAAGCTGAGGAAGCCGGCGATCATCACCGGCGACAGCGCGGCGACCGGCACGGCAGCGAGCGCGCCGATCGGCAGCAGGAGGGCCAATGCCGAGACGATCACGATGATGCGCAAGCGCGAGCGATAGGTTTCCGCCAGCTCGTCGGTCAGCGTCAGTCCCAGAAATAACACTTCCAGAGTGAGCGCGATCGTCAGCAGGAGACCTGCCTTCTCGCCCGCCACGAAAGCGAGGCCGAGCACCAGGCCGTCGACCAGAATGTCGATGCCGATCGCGGCGAGTAGCGCCATCGGCCCCTTGAAGCGGGCCTCAAGAGCCTTGAGCCCCAGCATGGTCGCGACGCCCGCCGCCCCGCCGATCAACGTCGCGCTGGGCGATGCCTCATGCTTGACCTGCGGCAGGATTTCGGTCGCTGCCGCCGCGAACACGACGCCGGCAGCGAGATGCTGTAGGCCCGCCACGAGGCCAGGTTTCAACTTGGTGCGGCTCGCGACAATCGCGCCGAGCACGACCGCCAGCACAGGCGCAAGCGTATAGAGCAGTGCCTGCATTTCCTAGGACTCCTCCGGGGTTCGGTGGCAGACGCGGATCTTCCCGCGTCGCGTGAACGCGATCGATCCGCCCGCCACGACAGCCCGCGAATGGTCGCCGCGAAACTCGTCACCGGTTCGCTGCGCGCGCAGGATCTCGGTCCTGCCCTTCGGCAGCCAGGTGACGGCCATTTTCAAGCCGTCATCGATGAAGTCGACATCGGCGCGTGTGCCGTCGTCGCAGTACATGATGCGCTGCGCGATTAGTTTCGACGTCAGATGCTTTTCATGCGCCGGCTCGGTAGGCTGGGTCGGCGCTGGATTACACGCCCCTATAACCGCCCCGGAGACGAGAACGACGCCGAGGCGCGCGATCGCCAGACCGGCCCGATTCAGGCCGCACAAGGTTGTCACATTTGAAATCGACGTGTCAGACATCGGTCTCTTCCGACGAAGCGCCCTGTGGCGTTCGAAGGCAGGGCAGTTCATCGCGTGCCTTCCCGCTCGCAGATCCGGGTACGGCCATCGCCTTCCACGATGGTGAGCTGCGACCCCTTGAAGGTCGCGGTGGCTGTTTCGCCGACATATTGCAGGCCCTGCGCTGGCGCGGTCAGCATCATCGGCGGTCCCCCGTTGGAGCGCCGCAAATCGATCTGCAGGCCGTTGTCCTTGTAATCGACGAACAGCGGTTCCCCGTCGGAACAGCGATATCTATGCCGCCCCATTTCCCCGGTCGCCACGGCGCTGTCGGACGAATGGATCTGCTGCTCCGTTGGCGGGGCTGGCGGCTTTCTTTCCGAGCACGCCGCGAGCCCGACAACGAGGATGACGGCGGGCAGCACCCGCTTACAGTGCATCATCATCGCGCCTTCCTCCTGTAGCGGAAGGGGACGCGCTGACGATTGATAGCCCGGGCAGGCTGACCTACCCGCCAGCGGAGATAGGTTGCGAGGCGATCGTCAGATTCGACCATCAGGGATCGCAGGCGGCGCAACATCATCGCCGCGAACGGCAGGGAGAGCGCCCCGCGCAGCGTGCAGCTATGCGTTAGCCTGGTGCCGCCATCGTCCCCCGCCAGCTCGTACCGCTCTTCGAGCGTGAACAGATAGGGGATGCCGCAGGACCAAGCGAAGGCGTGCGGTTTATCGAATCGATCAATCCGTGCTGGCGTCCGAATTGGCCGGGTGATGCCCTGGATCGCAAAGGTGCATTCTGTGTCGCCGAGCCGGGACGGATCATCGAGAAATACGAGCGGACTCCACGCCCGGCGATGATCCGGATCGGTGAGTGCCGACCAGATGCGCAGTGGCCCGCCGTGAAGCATCGAGCTGGTTATGGTGCGAGGCATATCCCCATCTCCCAGAGATGGGCGGGGCGATCGCGGATCGCCCCGCCCATCCATCAGGCCAAGTTGTTCACGAAGGTCTGACCGTGGTCGTCCCCTTCATGCTCCTCATTGTAGTGCTCGGGTTTCTCGATCACTTTCTGCCCGAACCGGGCATAGAGTGTCGGCAGCACGAACAGCGTAAGAAGCGTCGCCGAGATCAGACCGCCGATGACGACCGTCGCCAAAGGCTTTTGAACCTCTGCGCCGGCGCCTTCGCCCAGCGCCATCGGCACGAAGCCGAGGCTGGCGACTAGCGCGGTCATGATGACGGGTCGCAGACGCTGCATCGCGCCAACATGCGCGGCTTCCTCGCGGCTCATCCCTGATCGGATCAGATCTTGGATCGAGCTGACCATGACGAGGCCGTTGAGGACCGCGATGCCCGAGAGGGCGATGAAGCCCACTGCCGCCGAGATCGAGAAGTCCATGCCCCGCAGGAACAGCAACAGGACGCCGCCCACCAGCGCGAAAGGCACGCCGGTTGCGATCAGGCCGGTGCCCAGGAACTGGCCGCACGCCAGAGCCGTGCGGTGGCCTCCGTCCAAGTCACTTCCTCTACAGCTGGCGCGCAGGCGTC
>NZ_DATKFP010000147.1:0-7034 GCF_035511395.1 Sphingobium sp. | reverse complement strand
GGCGAGGGCTTCCAGCGCTTCACGCAACTGTTCAACCTGGGTCTTAAGGCCCTGGATTTCGCTCTGACTGTCCGTCGCGTCGAAAATCCAAAGGACGACACCGCCGCTGCCAGCAAGGTCTGGCCCCGCGGGCGCCCCGCGCACGAGCAGCAACCGCGAAGAGCCAAGACTGCGTACAGGCAGGGCAAAACTCTTGCCGGCGCGCTGGGCCGATGCGATCTCAAGCCCCAGAAGCGCGGCGTCATCAGGCTCCAGTCCGCCATCGGGCGCGGTCAGTTCCGACACGAAGGTCGGCACGCGCGACTTGCCCAGCCATTTGGCAAGCCGATCCGCAGCCTCCAGTCGTCCATCAGGATGAATGATGATCGGCGCAGCGGGTGCCGAAGCCAGGAGGACCGTCACCCTATCCAGCTTGCCCTGCGCCTGGGTGCCTTCGCGGCGCATGCGCTGCCCGCTAGCGAGCGCCCAGATCGCGGCGCCCAGCCAGACGGCCAGCACGAATCCAAATATGATGGCAGCGATGGGCGACAGCGTCGTCATGCGCGCATCGCCTTTTCCCGCTGAGCCTGCCCGTCCCTGTTCATAATCGGCACCGACCTATCGCAAGTCGGGCGCAGCGGGAAGCGGGCGATGGAAAGATTTGCATTTCACAACGGCGAAACGCCAAGAAAAAAGGGGAAGGCGTTTCCGCCCTCCCCTTCGGCACCGCCTTAGTAGCGGTAGTGATCCGGCTTGAACGGTCCTTCGACGGGCACGCCGATATAGTCGGCCTGCTTCTGGCTCAGCTTGCTGAGCTTCACACCCAGCTTTTCGAGGTGCAGAGCGGCGACCTTCTCGTCCAGATGCTTGGGCAGCACATAGACTTCGTTCTGATATTCGTCCGCCTTGGTCCACAGCTCGATCTGGGCCAGGACCTGGTTGGTGAAGGAGGAAGACATAACGAAGCTGGGGTGGCCAGTGGCGCAGCCCAAATTGACCAGACGCCCCTTGGCCAGCACGATGATCTTCTTGCCGTCCGCGAATTCGACTTCGTCGACCTGCGGCTTGATCTCGGTCCACTTCAGGTTCGACAGGGCGGCGATCTGAATCTCGCTGTCGAAATGGCCGATGTTGCAGACGATCGCCATGTTCTTCATCTCGCGCATGTGGTCGAGCGTGATGACATCGGCATTGCCGGTGGCGGTGACGAAGATATCGGCCCGCTTGGCCGCTTCTTCCATCGTGACGACTTCATAGCCTTCCATTGCAGCCTGAAGCGCACAGATGGGATCGACTTCGGTCACGCTCACGCGGGCGCCGCCGTTGCGGAGCGAAGCGGCCGAACCCTTGCCGACGTCACCGAAGCCGGCGACGCAGGCGACCTTGCCGGCCAGCATGACGTCGGTGGCGCGACGGATGGCGTCAACCAGCGATTCCTTGCAGCCATAGAGGTTATCGAACTTCGACTTGGTGACGCTATCGTTCACGTTGATCGCGGGGAAAGGCAGCTTGCCCTTCTTGGCGAGTTCATAGAGGCGGTGAACGCCGGTGGTGGTTTCTTCCGACACGCCCTTGATGGCGGCGACGGTCTGGGTCAGGTAGCCCGGACGTTCGGCCAGGAAGCGCTTCAGCGTGGCAACGAAGATTTCCTCTTCCTCGTTGGTCGCAGTGAACAGTTCTTCACCGGCCTCGACGCGCGCGCCCCACAGGGCGAACATGGTGGCGTCGCCGCCATCGTCCAGGATCATGTTGCAGGTCGTGTCACCCCAGTCGAAGATACGGATGACATAGTCCCAATATTCCTCCAGCGTCTCGCCCTTGACGGCGAAGACGGGGATACCGCGCGCAGCGATGGCGGCAGCGGCGTGGTCCTGGGTCGAGAAGATGTTGCACGAGGCCCAGCGGATTTCCGCGCCCAGATCAGCCAGCGTCTCGATCAGCACGGCAGTCTGGATGGTCATGTGCAGCGAACCGGTGATGCGCGCGCCCTTGAGTGGCTGGGCGGCGCCGAATTCCTGACGCAGGGCCATCAGGCCCGGCATTTCGGTTTCGGCGATCTCGATTTCCTTGCGACCAAAGCCGGCAAGGGCGATGTCGGCGATCACATAATCCTGCGCCTGGGTGGCGGGTGCGGTGGCCACGAGCGTGTCTCCGTTAGCTTGAGAATATGCCAAGCCGCCGGAAAAGTCCAAGCGGCGGCGATGGCTGGCTTTACCAATCGTCATTCACGATGGCAACTCAATATAAAGTTTTCTTTATGTGTATCTCGATAACCCAAAAGGCGCAGTTCGGGCGATCTGAACGGCAGAATGTCAGGCCGAGCCTGCTCCGCTAACGAGATGCGTCGAATCGACGCCGGCGGCCGCGAAGGATGCAGACCATTTGCGCCGCGCCGGCATGTCGAACAGCAGTTCGGGATCGCCATCGGCCAGGAACCAACTCTCGCCGGTCAGTTCTTCTTCCAGTTGTCCGGCACCCCAGCCCGCATAGCCGAGCGCGATGAGATAGCGGCTTGGCCCCCGCCCTTCTGCAATTGCCTTCAATATGTCTAGCGAACCGGAAAGGCCCCATTGATCACCGACCACGACCATGTCCTGGCCGCCCCAGTCCAGCGAATGCAGCACGAAACCGCGTCGCGGTTCCACGGGACCGCCGCGGAGCACGGGCACGTCCGGCACCTCGCTACCATCGATGTCGAAACTTTCGAGCAGGTCACGGAAACTCACACCCTCCATCTCCTCGCCCACGGCGATGCCGAGCGCGCCCTGCGTATCATGGACGCACAATGCTATGACCGAATGATCGAACCGCATATCCTGCATGCCGGGCAGTGCGAGCAGGAAATGTCCACCGTAGAAACGCGCTTCATCCATGCAATGAATATAGACCGCCATATGGACTTGCCAAGGACGAGTGACCGCAGCAGCGGGGCGGCGCGACATATTCCGGTGGCGCTATCTTGACAGTCGGGCCGGTAAAGCCGACCTCCCGGCGCGTCACAAGGCCAGGAGAACAGTCATGACCATTTCCAAGGGCGATCGCCTTCCCAGCACGACCTTCACCAAGATGACCGAGAATGGCCCGGAAGCCGTTCCCTCCGAAGACTATTTCGCCGGTAAGACTGTCGCCATCTTCTCCGTCCCCGGCGCGTTCACCCCGACCTGCTCGGCCAAACATCTGCCTGGCTTCATCGAGAAGGCGGAAGATCTGAAGGCCAAGGGCGTTGACGAAATCGCCTGCACCGCCGTCAACGACGCGTTCGTCATGGGCGCCTGGGGCAAGTCGGCCGGGGCCGAAGGCAAGGTGACGATGCTCGCCGACGGCAATGGCGACTTTGCGCAGGCCGTGGGCCTGACGATGGACGGCAGCAAGTTCGGCCTCGGCACCCGCGGCCAGCGCTTCTCCATGGTCGTCAAGGACGGCGTCGTCGCCGAACTCAATGTCGAGGCGCCTGGCGACTTCAAGGTGTCTTCCGCCGACCATATGCCGGAACAGCTCTGATCCGATGATACGCGCCGGATGCGGAAATCCGGCGCGTATCATTTTCAGCGTCTTCCTTCCGTCACGCAAAGGCGGTAACAGGAGGCGATGACACAAAGCATCGGCAGCGCAACGGTCGCGCAACTCGACCGCATCTATCAACAATCCATCGAAAATCTGCGCGAGGCCATGCGGGCCTATGCCCGCGACGGGAGTATTCCGCCGGCGGACGCGCGCGCCGACCGGCGCTTCTGCTATCCCGAACTGCGCATTACCCACCATAGCGACAGCGACGCGCCGCCGCCCGGACGCTCCTTCGCCCGCCTGTCTAAACCGGGCCGCTACGTCACGACAGTGACGCGACCGGCCATGTTCGCCGATTATCTGGCCGAGCAGATCGATCTTCTCGTCCGTGACTATGGCGTCGAGGTCGAGGCGGGCCTCAGCGAACAGCAGATTCCCTTCCCCTATGTGCTGGACGGCCTGGATATCAGCGCGCTCGACGGAACCCCGCCGACCGAACTGGCCCGCTATTTCCCGGCGACCGAACTGGCGGAGATTGGTGACGAGATCGCCGACGGCCTCTTCGTTCCGGATGCGCATGGCGATCGGCCGCTTGCGTTGTTCGACGGGCTGCGCACCGATTTCTCGCTCGCACGGCTGAAACATTATACCGGCACGCCTGCCGAGCATGTGCAGCGCTATATCCTGTTCACCAACTACCACCGCTATGTCGATGAATTCGTGGCCTGGGCCTGCGCCGAATTGCAGCGCGAGGGCAGCCGCTTCACCGCGCTTTCGGGTGCAGGTGGCGTTTATGTAACGCCCGAGACGGCCGATCCGGCAGGCATGATCGCCGACAGCGCCTGGCGCAAGCACCAGATGCCGGCCTATCACCTGATCGCGCCCGATCGTAGCGGCATCACGCTGGTCAATATCGGTGTCGGGCCGGCCAACGCCAAGACGATTTGCGATCATCTTGCGGTCGTCCGCCCCGAAGCCTGGCTGATGATCGGCCATTGCGGTGGTCTGCGGCCCAGCCAGCGCATCGGCGACTATGTACTCGCACATGCCTATCTACGCGACGACAAGGTGTTGGATGACATGCTGCCGCCGGAAATTCCGGTGCCGGCGATCGCCGAAGTGCAGGTCGCGATGGCGACGGCCGCCGAAGCCATTTTGGGCGGCAATGACCCCGAAGACTTCAAGCGGCGGCTGCGCACCGGCACGGTGGTGACGACCGATGACCGGAACTGGGAACTTCGCTATTCCAGTTCGGCGCTGCGTTTCAGCCTGTCGCGCGCGGTCGGCATCGATATGGAATCGGCGACTATTGCAGCGCAAGGCTACCGTTTCCGCGTGCCCTACGGCACGTTGCTATGCGTTTCGGACAAGCCGATCCATGGCGAACTGAAGTTGCCGGGCCAGGCCAACCGCTTTTATGAGGAGGCGATTTCGGGGCATCTTCGCGTGGGCCTGATGGCGTGCGAACAACTGCGGCAGGAAGGAGCGAAACTGCACAGCCGCAAGCTACGCGCCTTCAACGAGCCGCCCTTCCGCTGAGATCGGGAAATCGGGTCAGGCCGCCGAGCGGGCGATGCTGACCCGGTTCTTTCCATCCTTCTTGGCAACATAAAGGGCGTGATCAGCGCGGGCGACCATGTCTTCCAGTTGCTTATCGCCCGGTTCAAGTTCGGTAACCCCGAAACTGGCGCACAGGCGGGTATCGGGTACGCGGGGCAGCAGCAGGTGGCCGGTTTCGACCCGGACCCGCTCCATCACCTCTGCTGCCACATCGACATCGGAATCATGCAGCAGCAAGCCGAACTCGTCGCCACCCATGCGGCCGACAATGTCCCCGCGCCGCACGGCGAGGGTCAGGAGTTGGGCAAAGCCTCGAAGTGCCTGGTCGCCGGCGATATGCCCATAATTGTCGTTCAACGCCTTGAACCCGTCCAGATCGCACACCACCAGGGCAAGAGGGCGCTTGTGGCGGCGGGCTTGCGCAATCGCGCGATCGGCAGCTTCATCCAGTCCGCGGCGGTTGAGTACCTCGGTCAGCGGATCGTGTCGCATCTGGCGACGCAATTGCTGCGCCAAGTCACCAGCAACGACCAGTACGGCGGCGACTCCTGTCCCGACATAGATGGATGGCATGAACAGGCTCAGGATCGCCCGATACAGGGTTTTCCCTTGCTCCGGCCCCTGGATCAGCGCGGCCGAGGCTGCCAACGACATCTGTCCAACGGCGAAAGCCGCCAGTAGAACGAAGAATGCCAGTTCCGGTGACGTGAAGCGCCGGTCCCTTGGCCAGAGCGACATCGCGCTGATTGCCATGAGGATGCCGACATAGGCCGGCGTAATCATGCCCTGCATTGCCTGATTGCCGATCGGCGAAATCGCGAAGGCTGTCGCCGCCATGACTGCGATGGCGGGAATCGCGAACAACCGGACGGTAACGGCTCGACCAGACCTTTGACGAACGCCGATCGCCAGCAAGGTGGCGCTCGTCACCAGCCCCACGCCAGCCAGAATGAACAAGAGCCGACTATGCAGAAAATAACCGCCGGCATTGGCGGCCCATTGCAGGATGGCGATGCCGTAGGATGCCGTCCAGGTCAGGACATGCCTCTGGCGCCCGAAATGCAACCAGGCAACCGCCATGGCGATCGCCATGACGACGCTGGTGCCGAACAGCAGGGAAAGGATGACGGCCGACACACTCATGCGGCGGCCGTTTACCAAGATTTACTCAGCCTTACCAGCCGCAGGACTTACCTTTATTTTGCGTAATCAACCACTTCTGGAGCGGCGCGAAATAATTGACGAGCGCCTTACCCGACATTTCGCGATTGCCGGTAAATGCCTGCAATGCGTCAGGCCAAGGCTTTGACGCCCCCATTTGCAGCATGGCGTTAAGATTCGCGCCTACTTCCTTGTTTCCATAGAAAGAACAGCGATGGAGCGGCCCCTTCCAACCGGCCTGCTTGCACGCCGCTTCATAGAATTGGAACTGAAGAACCCGTGCCAGGAAGTAACGGGTATAGGGCGTGTTGCCGGGAATATGGAACTTGGCACCGGCATCGAACTTCGTCTCGTCACGGGACACGGGCGGGACGATGCCCTGATATTTCAGCCGCAGGTCGGTCCAGCTCTTCTCATACTGGTTTTCCGGGATCGACCCGTCGAACACGCCCCAGCGCCATTTGTCGATCAGCAGGCCGAAGGGCAGGAAGGCGACCTTGTCCATCGCCTGGCGCAGCAGCAGACCCAGATCCTTGTCGGTGCCCGGCACCTTGGCGGGATCGAGCAGGCCGATCTTCACCAGATAGTCGGGCGTGATCGACAGGGCGACGAAATCACCGATCGCTTCATGGAAGCCGTCATTGGCGCCGTCCAGATAGAGCGGTTTCTGGATCTGGTAGGCGCGCTGGTAATAATTATGGCCCAGCTCATGATGGATGGTCACGAAATCGTCGCCATTCACCTTGGTACACATCTTGATGCGTATGTCGTTCTTGTTGTCCAGATCCCAGGCGGAGGCGTGGCACACCACTTCGCGATCGCGCGGCTTT
>NZ_DATKFP010000146.1:0-5714 GCF_035511395.1 Sphingobium sp. | reverse complement strand
GGACGCTGGACATCGCAACCGGCGCGATGAAGCAGGTCAGCAGCAACCCGCGCGAGGATCGCCTGCCCAGCTGGTCGCCCGACGGCACCCGCATTGCCTATTCGGGCGGGGACGGGATGATCAAAAGCGCGATCTACGTCACCAGCCTCGCTACCGGGCAGGAAAGCCTGCTCAGGGAAGTGAAAGGGAAGGCTGACGCGCCTTCCTTCGGCCCGTCCGGCGAACTCGCCTATGTCGTGGCCGACAGTGCCGGCAGCCATCTGGAAATCGACGGCAAGCCGGTCAGCGGCAAGGAAAATGTCTTCCCCTTCCGCATTTCCTGGGGGAAGGACGGCTATTATTACGTCTCCGACGGCAAGATCCGCCGGCGGAGCGGCAATGCCCTGTCCACCGTCGATTTCGCCGCCACGCTGGAGGTCGTCCGCCCCAGCTATGCCCGCGCGAAACGTGACTGGGACTCCACCGAACCGCGCAAGGCGCTGGGCATCGTCCATCCGCATATCTCGCCAGACGGCAGCCGCATCGCCTTCGTCGCGGTGGGCGATCTTTACGTCGTCTCGTCCAAGGGCGGCACGCCGGAAAATCTGACGAAGGACGCCGCCCTCGACGCCGATCCCGCCTGGTCGCCAGATGGACAGAGTATCGTCTTCAGTTCCGATCGCGTCGGTGGCCTGCCTCAGCTCTGGATCAAGGATCTGAAGACCGGCAAGGATCGCCAGCTCACCAATATGGACACCCAGCCCTTGGGCGCGGCCTGGTCGCCCGACGGCACCCGCGTCGCCTTCATCGACGTCGACGGCCGCTGGGGTGTCGCGGGCGTCTGCATCGTGGACGTCGCCACAGGCAAGGTGACGCGCCTCCAGGGTTCGCTGGGCCAGCCGGGCAGTCCCAGCTGGTCCGCGGACGGCAAATATGTCGCGATCAGCCTGTCCTACAAATTTTCCAACAGCTTCCGCGAAGGCACGAACCAGGTCTATGTGATCCCGGCGGACGGGAAGGGCGAAGCCTTCTGGCAGTTGCCCGAACCCAATATGTCGCTCGACACACGCAGCGGCAGCGGCCCCGCCTGGTCGCCCGACGGCACGAAGATGGCGGGCATCTATGAAGGACTGCTCAAGATCTGGCCGGTGGACAAGGACGCCAAGCCGCTGGGGCCGGTGCGCAGCTACACCGCAGGCACCGCCTTCTACCCCACATGGACGGCGGATTCCGGCACGATCCTCTATCAGGCGGACGACAGGCTGAAGATGATCGATGTCGCCACCGGCGTCATCGCCGACGTGCCGATCGACCTCAGCTACCGCCTCGCCAAGCCGACCGGCCGCACCATCATCCACGTCAGCAATCTGGTCGATTCCGTCACTGACACGACCCAGCATGACAAGGACATCATCGTCGATGGCAATCGCATCGCCGAAATACGCGACCATGACGCGGCACTGCACAAGGACGGCAAGTTCGTCGACGGCACCGGCCTGACCGCCATTCCGGGCCTGATCGAGTTCCATTCCCACGTCCAGAAGGACTTCGGCTCCAATCTGGAAAAGGCCTGGCTTGCCTATGGCATCACCACGGTCCGCGATCCCGGTACCCAGGTCTATGATGCGGTCGAGGATCGCGAGGCGGCGGAGGCGGGCGTGCGCCTGTCGCCCCGCCTCTATGTCGGCGGGCCGCTGCTCGAATGGCAGCGCGTCTACTACAAGATGGGCATCGCCGTCTCCAGCCCGGCTCATCTGGAGCGGGAATTGGAACGGGCGAGGGTGCTGAAATATGACATCGTCAAAAGCTATGTCCGTATGCCCGACCTGTATCAGCGCCGTATCGTCGAAGCGGCGCATGACATGGGCATCCCGGTGTCGGGCCATGAAATCTTCCCGGCCGCCTATACCGGCGTCGACGGTACCGAGCATCTGGGCGCGACCAGCCGGCGCGGCTATTCGCCCAAGCAGGGACCGGGCGGCATGACCTATGAGGATGTGATCCAGCTGTTCGGCCGCAGCGGCCGCACATTGACCCCGACCAATTTCGGCGCGCTGACCGGCTATCTGGAAAAGCATCCCGATTATCGCAGCGATCCGCGCGTCAACCTCTATCCCAGCTGGGCGCGCGAAACCGTCACCGGCACCAATGATCCGATGGCGGTCTTTACCCGTCCGTTACTGGCGGGCGGCCTCATCAGCCTCAAGAAAATCTATGATGCCGGCACCCATGTCGTCGCAGGTACCGACACGATGATCGCGACCAATCTCCATGCGGAGATTGCCTCCTATGTCGATGCGGGCTTGACGCCCTTCCAGGCGCTCCAGACCGCCACGGTCAATTCGGCCAGGGCGCTCAATCTGGACGCCGGGACGCTGGAGGCGGGCAAGCTCGCCGATATCGTCCTGCTGGACGGCGACCCGCGCGCGGACATCGCCAACACGTTCAAGGTCAGGAAGGTCATGGCCAACGGCGTCACCCATGATGTCGGTGAACTGGTCGGCGCGGCCAAGTAGGAATGACCGCCGCCGGGACCGAAATCCCGGCGGCGATCCTCGATCATCTCAGGTCGAAACGGTCTGCGTCCATGACCTTGGCCCAGGCCTTGACGAAGTCGGCGACGAACTTGTCGCCGGCATCCGCGCCAGCATAGACTTCCGAAAGCGCACGCAACTGTGAGTTGGAACCGAAGGCAAGGTCGGTCCGGGTCGCCGTCCACTTTTCCTGATCTGTGTCGCGGTCGGTGCCGACGAACACTTCGTCGCCCCGGTCGCTGACCTCCTTCCACGCCGTCCGCATGTCGAGCAGGTTGACGAAGAAGTCGTTGGTCAGCTGGCCCGGCCGCTCGGTCAGCACGCCATGGGCGCTACCGCCATGATTGGCACCCAGCACGCGCAGGCCGCCGACCAGCACGGTCATTTCCGGCGCGCTCAGGCCCAGCAACTGAGCGCGGTCGACCAGCAGTTCTTCCGTCGGAACGCTGAAGCGCACCTCCAGATAGTTGCGGAAGCCATCGGCGCGCGGCTCCAGCGGATCGAAGCTGTCGGCATCGGTCTGTTCCTCGGTGGCGTCGCCACGGCCGGAGTTGAAGGGCACGTTGACGCTATGACCGGCTGCCTTGGCCGCCTGCTCCACGCCGACATTGCCGCCCAGCACGATCAGGTCCGCAATGCTGACCTTGCCGCCGAAGTCGCTCTTGATGCCTTCATAGACGGAAAGCACCTTGGTCAGTTCGGCCGGCTCGTTGACCGCCCAATCCTTTTGCGGTGCCAGACGAAGTCGTGCGCCATTGGCCCCACCGCGCTTGTCGGAATCGCGATAGGTGACGGCCGAAGCCCAGGCCGTCTTGACCAGTTGGCCAGTGTTGAGGCCGCTCGCCGCAATCTTGTCCTTCAGCGTCGCCACATCGGCGTCGCTCAACGCCTGTCCGGCCGGGATTGGATCCTGCCAGATCAGGTCTTCCGCCGGGACGTCCGGTCCCAGATAGCGGGGCTTCGGCCCCATGTCGCGATGGGTCAGCTTGAACCAGGCGCGGGCGAACGCGTCGGCGAACTCGTCCGGATTCCTGTAGAAACGCTCGGCGATTTCGCGATATTTCGGGTCTTCACGGAACGCCATGTCGGCGGTCGTCATCATCGTCGGCACGCGCTTGTCAGGGCTGTGCGCGCCCGGCGCCATGTCCTCCGGCTTCTGGTTCCTGGGCTGCCATTGCTGCGCCCCCGCGGGGCTGCGGACCAATTCATAGTCATAGTCGAGCAGCATCCGGAAATAGTTCATCGACCATTGAATCGGGGTCGGGGTCCATGGCCCTTCCAGACCGCTGGTGATGGTATGGTCGCCGATGCCGCTCTCATGGCCGCTCTGCCAGCCAAGCCCCTGCTGCGCGATATCCGCGCCTTCGGGCTCCGCGCCGACTTTGGACGCGTCGCCCGCGCCATGGCATTTGCCGAACGTATGGCCGCCCGCCGTCAGCGCCAGCGTCTCCTCGTCGTTCATCGCCATGCGGGCGAACGTCTCGCGGATGTCGCGCGCCGACTGGAGCGGATCGGGATTGCCGCCCGGACCTTCGGGATTGACGTAGATCAGGCCCATCTGGATCGCCGCCAGCGGGCTTTCCAGCACCATTTCCCGATCGGGCTGGATGCGGGTTTCATTGCCTTCCTGGCCGACCCAGAACTCTTCCGTGCCCCAGTAGATGTCCTTCTCCGGCTCGAACACATCCTCGCGCCCACCGCCAAAGCCGAACACCGGCCCGCCCATCGACTCGATCGCGACATTGCCGGCCAGGATCATCAGGTCCGCCCAGCTGAGCTTGCGGCCATATTTCTGCTTCACCGGCCACAGCAGCCGGCGCGCCTTGTCCAGATTGGCATTGTCCGGCCAGCTGTTGAGTGGCGCGAAACGCTGCGTGCCCGACGATGCCCCGCCGCGCCCGTCGCCGGTGCGATAGGTGCCCGCGCTGTGCCAGGCCATGCGGATGAAGAATGGGCCGTAATGGCCATAGTCGGCCGGCCACCAGGGCTGGCTGTCGGTCATCAGCGCGGTCAGGTCGCGCTTCACCGCCGCCAGGTCGATGCTCTTGAACGCCTTCGCATAATCGAAGTCGCTATCCATCGGATTGCCCGATCGGCCATTCTGCTGGAGAATGTCCAGCGACAGCTGATTGGGCCACCAGTCCCGATTGGTTCGTCCCAGCAGGGTTCGTAATGCCGCCGGCTGTTTGCCTGGATCGTTCAGGGGGCTTCCACTCGTTTTCGCGTCCATGGATCGACTCCTCTCTTTGGGCCAGCCGCTACCCAACGGCCTTCGACGCCTTATAGGCCCGTGTGCTGCCAGATCAGAAATCGGAAAATCCGCTGACAGTTATAACCCGAGCCGCTGAGGTGCAGGCGATCGATCGAGCGTTTCAAACGGCGACTTGTTATGTTTCGATAATCTTTTCGTCGCGTTATGAGTTAAATTTACGTCAGGTTAGGACAAGGGACGCCATGGATCAGAACATGGAAGCAACTCGCCTCGACAAATTGGCGAGCTTTCACATTCTCGACACGCCGCCGGAGCGCGAATTCGACGCCTTGACCGCGCTGGCGCAGCGATTGCTGGACTGTCCGATCGCGCTGGTTTCATTGGTGGATGGCCAACGGCAATGGTTCAAGTCCGTTCAGGGCCTTGGTGACGTTCGGGAAACCCCCCGTGAGCAGGCGTTTTGCGCTCATACCATTCACGAGGATGACCTGCTGCTTGTCGAGGATGCCTGGGATGACCAGCGTTTTGAAACCAATCCGCTGGTACGCGGGAATCCGCATATTCGCTTCTATGCCGGCGTGCCTCTTCGCCCGCACAAGGAAGGTTTCTCCGACAATCTGCCGGGAATGGGATCTTTCTGCGTTATCGATACCAAACCGCGACGTCTGACGGAAGATCAACTGGCGATCCTGCGCGATCTCGCTGCTGTCGCGAGCAGTCTGCTGCGGGCGCGTGCCTCCGCTGAAGAGGCCCGCGACATGGCCGAACTAGCCGAGGACAGGGCCAATATTCTCGATGGTCAGCATCGCCTGCTGCGCCAAGCGGAAAAGTTGGCAGGCATCGGTTCCTGGCGCCTGTCGCTCGATGACGACCGGCTCGAATGGTCGGATCAGGTTTATGCGATTCATGGTCTTCCGGTCGGGGTCATGCCCACGCTGGAGGAGGCGTTCGACTTCTATTCACCAGAGGAAGCCGAACGTATCCAGGAA
>NZ_DATKFP010000145.1:0-4055 GCF_035511395.1 Sphingobium sp. | reverse complement strand
CGACCTCGCCCTGGACCGCGCTTTCGCACGCTTGTGCGAGTGAGGCTGGCGCTGTGACTTTTCCTGTCCATGCGTTGGGCGGCACGTCGATGCCCAGTCGGGCAAGCTGGCGCTCAAGCGCGGCAGCGTGGCGCTGTTCGGCTTCGATGATGTTGGAAAAGGGCCGGACAGGGCCGAACTTTTCGATCACGGCGGCATAGGTCGCCTCCGCCTTCCGCTCGTCTTCGAGCGCATCGCGGAGGATGGTTGCCAGCTTTGACGTAGCCAAGGTCTCGTCCTTTCAATGGCGGCAGTTCGCTAACGGCCCCGGCCTCGCAGAGATTGCGCGGCCGGGGCCAGTCGTTGAGCGTGTCTTACTCTTCGAGCAGGGCGCGCAGCATCCATGCGGCCTGCTCATGCACGCCGATCCGTTGGGTGAGCAGGTCCGCGGTCGGCTCGTCGCTCGCCTTCTCGACCAGAGGGAACAGCGTGCGCGCCGTGCGGGCGGCCGCTTCATGCCCCTTGGCGAGGATGTCGACCATGTCGAGCGCCTTCGGCGGCACTTCCGGCGCGTCGGGAAGCGAGCTCAATTTAGCGAACTGCGCGTAGGAACCGGGTGCGGGCTGTCCGAGCGAGCGGATGCGTTCGGCGATCGGGTCGATCGCGTTCCACAACTCGGTATATTGCGTCATGAACATGGCATGGAGGCTGTTGAACATCGGCCCGGTCACGTTCCAGTGAAAGTTGTGCGAGGTCAGATAGAGAGTGTAGGTGTCCGCCAGGAGGCGGCTCAGGCCTTCGCAAATCGCAACCCGATCTTCCTCGCCGATTCCAATATTCACTTGTCTGGTCATGGTCTTCTCCTTGATCGAAACTCTACTTCAGATCGCGTAGTCCCGCGAGCAGGGCGGCCCGCGAGATTTCACCGACATGGAGCGCACGGATCACGCCTTTGCTGTCGATGAACAGCGTCGCGGGAAGCCCGGCCGAGCCGGTCGCGGCAGCTATACGCAGGTCGCGGTCGAGATGGACGTGCGCCGTTTCAAGGCGCTTGCTGTCCAGCCACGCACGTACGTTGTCTGCATCCTCGCCCTGATTGACAAGCAGGATCGGTACGGCCGAGTGCGCCGCTTCTGCGACCATCATCGGCATTTCACGCTGGCACGGCGGGCACCAGGTTGCCCAGAGATTGACGACGAACGGCTTGCCCCGGCGATCGTCGAGCAGGCTCGTTCCGCTGTCCAGCGACTGGAGAACGATTCCTTGCGGTAGAGGTCGCTGCGCCGAGGCAAGGGCCGCTGCCGTGGCGCCGGATGTGACCGCGACGCAGCCCGCGAAGACGAGCGTCAAAGGTGCTAGGGCGCGAGATCGCCGTAGTGACACGCCCAGCACGATTGCGGCAGTCACCAGACCGGGGAGCGGCGAGAAACCTCCTTGCCAGACATAGAGGATGGTTGCGGGTTCGATGGCGAAGGCATGCCAGTTCTGCGCCACAAAACCCGCGCGAGCTGCAACGAGGCCAGCGAGCAATGCCCGCCACGCGGCCGTATCGCAATCCACGCCGCGACGGCGGCCTATCCAGTTCCCCGCCGCCATGAAGGCAATGATCCCGAGAATCGCGAACAGCCGTTCCAACGCGAGCGCGAGAGGGCCGATAGCAATCATGATCCGTCGCGATCAGGCCGCCATGTCCTCATCGGGATCGGCATGAAACTCATGCCACATGCCGTTGAGGATGCCGAAGCCGACGGCCAGGCCGACACCCAGAATCCAGCTAAAATACCACATCCGGGTCTTCCTTCAATAAAAGTCGGGGTTGGTGTCGACGTCGCGCAGCGTGATGCGGCCGAACAGGACCTTGTAGACCCAGGCGGTGTAGAGCAGCACGATTGGCAGGAAGATCACCGTCACCGCGAGCATGATGAACAGGGTCACATGGCTGGACGACGCGTTCCAGACCGTCAGGCTCGAGGCCGGGTCGATCGAGCTGGGCAGGATGAACGGGAACATCGAGAGGCCCACGGTCGCGATGATGCCGATCGCGCCGAGAGATGAGCCGCCAAAGGCCAGAACCTCGCGGCCCTTGCGGATACCGATCCACGCCAGCAGCGGCCCCGCGAAACCGAGAATGGGGGCGATCAGCATCCAGGGATGGGCGCCATAATTGTCGAGCCAGGCCCCCGGCGCTGCGACCGTTCCTGAAAGCAGCGGATTAGAGGGGCCGAGCGGATCGGCGCCGTGCGTCAGGCGGAAACCATAGCCCATGGTCGCGACCATCACGCCGCCGATGGCAAAGAGCAGGATCGAGGCGACGGCGGCGACCTGGCCGAAGGCGCGGGCGCGGTCATGCACAGCGCCGCGTTCGATCTTGATCGCGAGCCAGCTTGCGCCGTGCAGCACGATCATGGCGACCGAGAGAAGGCCGGCGACCAGCGAGAAGGGATGGAACAGGCCGAGCAGGCTGCCCTCGTAGAAGGAGCGCAGATCGCTATCGAGCCGGAAGGGGATACCGGTGAGCACATTGCCGACCGCGACGCCGAACACCAGCGCCGGAACGAAACCGCCGACGAACAGCGCCCAGTCCCAGCGCGCGCGCCATGCGGCGTCCGGCTTCTTCGAGCGGTATTTGAAGCCGACGGGCCGCAGGATGAGCGCCGCGAGGACGAGGAACATGGCCAGATAGAAGCCGGAGAAGCTGACCGCATAGACGAACGGCCATGCCGCGAAGATCGCGCCGCCGCCAAGGATGAACCAGACTTGGTTCCCCTCCCACGTCGCACCGATGGAGTTGATGACGAGGCGGCGTTCGGCGTCGGTCCTGGCAACAAAAGGCAGCAGCGCGGCGGTGCCAAGGTCGAAGCCGTCGGTCAGGGTGAAGCCGATCAGGAGGACGCCCATCAGCAGCCACCAGATCAGCCGGAGCGTTTCATAGTCGATGGGAGGTGCCATGACCTGTTCTCCTTATTCGGCAGGGATGGGCGCGTAGCCGCTGTGGGTTTCGGAGGATGGCGCCGGGGGTCGATGTTGGTCCGGTCCCTTGCGGATCGCCGCCAGCATCAGCCGTACTTCGATGACCGCCAGCGCGCCGTAGATTACCGTGAAGCCGATGATCGTCGTCCAGAGTTGCGCGACGGTCAGGCTCGATGCGGCAAGGAAGGTCGGCAGAACGCCGTCGATCGCCCAGGGCTGGCGGCCGATCTCGGCCAGGATCCAGCCAAATTCGATGGCGATCCACGGCAACGGAATGACCCACACCGCAGCGCGCAGGAAGGTGCGGCAGAAGCGGCTGTCGCAGTTCAGCTTGCGGATCGAGGCCATCCAGAAGGCGGCGCCGAAGAAAGCGATGAAGAAGAAGCCGAGGCCCGCCATCGCGCGGAACACCCAGAACATCACAGGGACATTGGGCACGGTCGACCATGCGGCCTTCTCGATGTCCTGGGGCGTGGCTTGCCGCGGATCGGCGACGAAGCGTTTCAGCAGCAGGGCATAACCAAGATCGGCCTTGCTCCGCTCGAATGCCTCGCGTGCGACCATGTCCTTCTGGTCGACCTTCAGCTTTTCGACTGCGTCATAGGCTTTGATGCCGTTCTCGATGCGGTCCTGCGCCCTGGCGACCAGCTCGAAGATGCCGGAGACTTCGCCCGTCAGGCTGCGCGTGGAGATGAGGCCGAGCACATAGGGAATCTTGACCTCGAAATAGGTTTCGCGGTCGGTGACGCTGGGAAAGCCGACAACGGCGATACCCGCCGGAGCCGGTTCGGTGTGCCACATGGCTTCCAGCGCGGCGAGCTTCATCTTCTGGTTGTCGGTCAGCGCATAGCCGCTCTCGTCGCCCAGCACGACAACCGACAGCGAGGATGCGAGGCCGAAGGCGGCGGCGACGGTGAAGCTGCGCCGCGCGACCGCGACCCATTTGCCCTTGAGGAGATACCAGGCCGAGACGCCGAGCACGAAGACCGAGGCGCAGACATAGCCGGCGCTCACCGTATGGACGAACTTCGCCTGCGCCACCGGATTGAACAGCACCGCCATGAAATCGGAGACTTCCATGCGCATCGTCTCGGGATTGAAGCGCG
>NZ_DATKFP010000144.1:0-7661 GCF_035511395.1 Sphingobium sp. | reverse complement strand
GATGAAGCGCTCGTCATCACGGCAAAGCCGCCCGCGTGCCGCTTCTGGAATTTCCAGATCGACAATTGGTGGATGGAATCGATGGACCATGTGAACCGCAAGGTCTGGGTCAACGGAGCGCAGGCGAAATATGAGCCCGACGGCAGTGTCATCCTGGTCTGCGCCGACCGCGATCCGGGTTATGGCAATTGGATCGATCTGTCGGGGCACCGCAGCGGCACGGGTCTGTGGCGGTGGATCGAAGCTAGCGAGCATCCCGTACCCCATTGCAAGATCGTTAAGCTTTAAGCGGTGCGCTTGCGGAGCGGATGGCCGGGCTGGAGCTTAGGGAGGAGATTCACGACCTTTGCGCTCGCTATGACCCGCTGGCCGATGGCGACCACGCAGCCGTGCGAGCCTGTTCTGCGTAACTCCAGAAAACGGAGGACGTTTCAGAAGCGCGCGCATTGATCGCGGAAGTGCCGGCTTGTAAAACGGCGTCGTTCGATCGGGTGATGCCGTTCCTCCATGCACGCAGCGTGTCAGGCGTCCTGACGGACGGCGGCGAACTGTTTTTTCGCGAAGCTGCAGGCGTCGGCCATTGCCGCCTGTGCGCCGGGCAGGAAGCCCAGCCACGACACGAAACCATGCACCATTCCCGGATATCGTTTTAGTTCGACCTCGACACCGGCCTTTTTCAGCACAGGACCATAGGCTTCGACTGCGTCGCGGATCGGATCACATTCGGCGCTGGCAATGAAGGTGGCGGGCAACCCTGTATGGCTGGGCGCTTTCATCGGGCTGGCGCGGAAATCCGTATAATCGGACTCGTCCTTGATGAACATTTCCCAGAAGAAATGGGCATCATCCATGCGCAGCAGCGGTCCATTGGCAAATTCGATCGCCGATCCCTCTTCTGGGATAGGATGAACGCCGGGGCCATACCAATTCAGAACCGCTGACAATTTGGGCGCGCCGGCTTCCTTTGCCAGCAGGGCGCAGGCGCTGGCGATCACGCCGCCCGCACTGTCGCCGGCCACGGCCATCAGCGCCACATCGCCTTGAATGTCGGCCGCATGGGCCGCAGCCCATTGGATTGCTGCCCAGCTATCTTCGAAGGGTGCAGGGAATTTATGCTCGGGGGCCAGCCGATAATCGACCGAGACGACTACGCTTTCGGCGCCTGCCGACAGCCCACGCGCTATCATGTCCTGCGTATCGAGATCGCCGACTACGAAGCCGCCGCCATGGAAATAGACGATGATGGGAAATGGCGCAGAGCCTTCGGGCGTATAGACACGTACCGCCATATCCCCCGCTGGGCCGGCGATATTGCGATCTTCCACCGAGGCGAGCGTCACGGGCGGTGGCGGCAACTGGGTCGAACTGGACCGCACTGCCTCGCGCAAGTGATCGACCGGGATGCCGCGAATGGGCGGCCATTCTGGCTGCTGCGACAACATGCCCTCGATTATCGGGTCTAATGGCATCCTACACCTCCTTCTCGTTACAGGTCGCGAAGCGCCGTGCGCAGCACCTTGCCACCCGCATTGCGGGGCAGGGCATCGACAAAGGCCACCTGACGCGGCGCTTTGTAATTGGCCATATTCTCTCTCGCCCAGCCGATGATGTCGCGCTCGCCGGCCTCGGCGCCTGGCCGCAGCACGACAAAAGCCTTGCCGACCTCGCCCATTCGCTCGTCCGGTATGCCGATTACCGCGGCCATCTCGATCGCCGGATGGGCTGCGAGCAACTTCTCGATCTCGGCGGGATAGCAGTTGAAGCCGCCCGAGATATACATGTCCTTCTTACGATCAGTAATCGCAAGATAGCCGCGCGCATCGATTATTCCGATGTCGCCGGTGTGCAACCAGCCGTGCGTGTCGATCGCCTCCGCCGTGGCTGTGGGATCGTCCAGATATCCCTTCATCACCGTATGCCCTCGCACCCAGAACTCGCCGGCCTGGCCCGTCGGCACATCGCGCCCATCATCATCGACGCAGCGCACCTCGATGCCCGGCATCGGCAAGCCACAGCTATGCGCTACCGTCTCGGCGTCGTCGCCCTGGCAGGTCATGCAGATGACACCACATTCGGTCATGCCATAGCCATTGACGATGTTCGACATGCCCAGTTCATGCCGCATCCGCTCGACCAATGCGGGCGCGACCGGCGCTGCGCCCGTTACTGCGACACGCAGCGAGGAGAAATCGCGGGGCTTGTCGCCGGCCAGTTCCTGCAAGAGCGTAAGGTAGATGGTCGGCGGTCCGGGGATGAAGCTGATGCGGTTCTGCTCGATCTGACGCACCATTTCGGCGCCGTCGAACATCGCCATCGGCACGATCGTCGCGCCGCGGGTGAAGCAGTTTACCCACCCCGCCTTGTAGCCGAAGGTGTGAAAGAAGGGATTGACGATCAGATAGCGGTCGCCTTCGCGCAGGTCCACGCGTACGGCCCAGTCGCCGAAGGTCTGCACAACCTGACGGTGAGTGGTCAGCGCTCCCTTGGGCCGCCCGGTCGTACCGGACGTGAAGATGATGTCGCTCAGGTCATCGCCCGACAACCGGACAAAGGCTTCGTCCACCGCCGGATCGTCGCTGCCTTTGCCGGAGGCGAGAAAGGCATCGAATCCGTTATCGGTGTGGACGACCGCCTCAAGATCGGGCAGATTCTCGTCTGCCAGCAAGGCCTGATAATCGGTTCCCAGAAAATCCTTGGGTGTAAACAGCAGCTTGGCACGGCTGCGGCGCAATATGTCGGCGGCTTCCTGGCCCTTGAATCGCGTGTTGAGTGGCACGATCGCCGAGCCTGCAATATGCGCTCCGAGCGCCGCGATGATCCACGCCCGGCAATTGGGCGCCCAGATGCCGATGCGGTCGCCATGCCCTACCCCATGGGCGAGCATGGCGGAGGCGGACGCGCGTGCATCAGCCCAGATCTTTGCGAAGGTCCACCGTTTTTCGCCCTCGATCAGGCCGATCGCGAAGGGCCAGCGATCGGCAGCGGCCTTGGCCGCATGTGGGATCGTTTCGGGCCATGTCCCCATCATTTCAGCCATCAGCCGCGCGGCTCCCGTGGCATGCCGAGACCCCGCTCGGAGATGATGTTGCGCTGGATCTGGTCGGTGCCGCCGTAAATGGTGTCGGATCTGCTCATCAGATACATGGTCGTGAGGCTGTCGAACCGTTCCTCGTCCGCGCCAATTTCTGCTTCCTGCCCGCGCACATCCATGGCGAGTTCGCCCAGCGCCTTGTGCCATTGCGACCAATAGAGCTTGTAGGTGTAGCCCGCGCCCGACAGATCGGACCCGTCGCCTGCCGACAGCATGCGCAGACCGTTATAGCGCATGATCTTCAGCCCGGCATGGGCATGGGCGATCTTCTGCCGGATAAGGGCATTTTGCGCCTTGCCGTTAGCCTTTGCGGCGACGATGATATCGTCCAGTTCATTGCGGAAGTGCATCTGCTGCGCCAGCGTCGATACGCCTCGCTCGAAGCCGAGCAGCGCCATTGCCACCTTCCAGCCTTCGCCTTCCGCGCCGATGCGGTCGATAACGAGCGCCTCCGCCCCGTCGAAGAAGACTTCGGCGAATTCCGCCTCTCCGGTCATCTGGCGGATAGGCCGAGGGATGACACCGGGTTGGTCCATCTTTACCATCAGGAAGGACAGGCCCTTGTTCCCCACGCTCCCCGGCTCGGTGCGTGCGACGACGAAGCACCAGTCGGCGATCAAGCCCATCGACGTCCAGATCTTCTGCCCGTCGATGATATAGCGGTCGCCTTCCAGTCGCGCCTTGGTCTTCACATTGGCGAGGTCGGAACCGGCGCCCGGCTCCGAATAGCCCTGGCACCAGATGGCGCGTCCATTGGCGATATCCGGCAGGAAACGCGCCTTCTGATCCTCATTGCCCATCGCCAGCAAGGTCGGTCCCAGCAGTTCGACGCCCAGATGGCCGACGCGGGGCGGCGCCTTGGCACGGGCGTATTCCTCAGCGAAGATCACCTGTTGCGCGATCGAGGCATCGCGCCCGCCCCATGCTTCGGGCCAGCCGACTACGCTCCAGCGCGCCTCGCCCAGGGCCGCTTCCCAGGCGCGGCGCTCCTCGACATTGTCGACCTGGTTGGTCTGGCCGCGCACGGCCTTGAAGGGGCCGGACAGCCGTTCGTGCAGCCAGTCGGCCGCCTCCTCACGAAAGGCTTTGAGTTCAGGGGCGAAAGCAAGTTGCATGGATCAGGCGACCTCGAACAGGCCGGCAGCGCCCATACCGCCCGCGACGCACATGGACACCACGACATATTTGACGCCGCGCCGCTTTCCCTCGATCAGGGCATGGCCGACCAGCCGCGATCCGGTCATGCCGAAGGGATGGCCGATCGCGATGCCGCCGCCATTGACGTTCAACTTCTCCGGATCGATGCCCAGCTTGCGCTGGCAATAAATGGCCTGTGATGCGAAGGCCTCGTTGATCTCCCACAGCCCGATATCGTCGATCTTCAGCCACGTCCGCTCCAACAGCTTGGGAATGGCGAGGACCGGCCCGATACCCATCTCGTCCGCCCCGCAGCCAGCAACCTGAAAGCCGCGATAGACGCCCAAGACAGGCAGACCTTCCTTCTGTGCGGTGGCAAGGTCCATGACGACCTGCGCCGACGCGCCGTCGGAAAGCTGGCTGGCATTGCCGGCGGTGATGTGGCGGCCTTCCTTGACGACATCGCCATTCTTGAAGACGGGCTTGAGTTCCGCCAGCTTCTCATAAGTGGTGCCAGCGCGGATGCCTTCATCCTTGCTGAGGGTCAGTTCCTCCTTGCCGGTCTCGTTACCTTCCTTGTCGAACAGCGCCTTGGTAAGCGTGATCGGCACGATCTCGTCATCGAACCTGCCTGCTTCCTGCCCTGCCGCTGCGCGCTGCTGCGACAGGGCGGCGAAACGGTCCTGATCCTCGCGGCTGACGCCATAGCGATCGGCAACGATCTCAGCAGTCTCGATCATCGCCATATAGGCATAGGGATCGTGCGCCTTCACCCATTCCGACCGGTTGCGGAAATTGGGATAATGTTTGTCGATGGTGAGCGACACATTCTCCGTGCCGCCCGCCAGCGCCACGTCGATCTCATCGGCGATGATGCCTCGCGCCGCGAAGGCCAGCGCGTTGAGACCCGAAGAGCATTTGCGATCCATCGCAAAGCCGGCAGTGGCGTCGGGCAGGACCGATCCATGTACGGCCAGGCGGCCGATATTGTAGCTCTGCGTATTCCACTGATTGGCGCAGCCCATATAGACATCGTCGATGCGGGCCGGGTCGATCCCCGCGCGGGCGATGGCGGCGTCGACGACATGGGCGGCCATGCGCGGCGCCTCGGTATCGTTGAACGCACCGCGATAGGCCTTGCCGACGCCAGTGCGGGCGGTGGAGATGATGGCTGCTTCACGCATCACTGGATATCCTCTTTAAAAGCCGTGCATGTTAGTGGGGCCCCAGAAGGCGCGCATTTCGATCACCTCATTGGCTTCATTGAAGCGGAAGGTGTCGATCACATCGATGCGCTTGGGGCCGCCATCGAAGTTCAGGTGAACCGAAAAGGGAAAGACCGCATAGTCGGCGCCGACACGCACCGGTCCTTCTAGGGTCAGCTTTGCGCCGGTCTTCATGGACTCGGCGTAAAAGGCGCGGATGGCGTCGCGGCCATGGTGGATCGGGCTACCGATCGGGTCTTCCACTGTCGCGTCCACGGCATATAGCGCGGCGACCTTATCGGAGCTGCCGGCCTCGAAGGCGGCGACATAGGCGTGGACGGCGGCTTCCATCTTCGCTGGATCTGGCATGTTCAATCCTCCGGGAAATAGCGGGTGATGGCTTCGACGACGCAGGCGGGCTTTTCTTCGCCCTCGATCTCGACAGTGACGCGGATGACGCATTGGATCGCGGCGCCGCTGGCGACTTCCTCGACGGTCAATATCTCGCCTACGCCGCGAATGCGCGACCCGCAGCGAACGGGATTGAGGAAGCGCAGCCGGTTGGTGCCGACATTGAGGCCGTTGGCCACCCGCCGCACGTCGATCATCTCAGGCATCATCAGGTTGGAGAGGCTGAGCGTCAGATAGCCATGGGCGATGGTTGTACCGAACGGCCCATCCTTGGCGCGCGCCGGATCGACATGGATCCACTGATGGTCGCCGGTGCAATCGGCAAAGGCGTCTATCCGGGCCTGGTCGACCGTCAGCCAGGCGCTGGGGCCGAGGATCGTGCCTTCCTTACCGAGCAGATCGCGCGGGGATTCGAAGATGATGGTCATCGAGTCAGGCCCTCTGGCTCGACACGGAGAGGATTTCCCCGGTCATGTAGGAGGACAGTTCGCTTGCCAGGAACATCATGACATTGGCGATTTCCCACACTTCGGCCGGGCGCTTGAAGGCTTCCTTCTCGACCAGCAGGTCCAGCGCCTCCTGGCTAGTTACCTTGGCGAGGAAGGGGTGCATGGCGAGCGACGGGGCGACAGCGTTGATGCGCACACCATGCTCTGCCGCCTCGATCGCGGCGCAGCGGGTGAAGGCCATGACGCCCGCCTTGGCGGCTGCATAATGGGCCTGCCCCTTCTGTGCTCGCCAACCGAGTACGGAGGCGTTGTTGACCATCACGCCCGACTTCGCCGCATACATGGACGGGAGGAAGGCGCGGGTCATGCGGAACAGGCTGGTGAGGGTCACGTCGAACACGCGGTTCCACTGGTCGTCGGTCATGTCGACGACATCGACCTCGCCGCCCAGCCCGGCATTGTTGATGAGCACATCGACCAGGCCCAGCGCAGACAAAGACGCGTCGCGCAGGCCCTGCACGGCCTCTTCACTGGTGACGTCGCAGACGAAGGTCGCGGGTCGTTCCACGCCGACCTCATCAGCGATACGGTCGGCAGCTTCACCAAGGCGACGTTCATGGAAGTCGCTGATCAGCAGCTTGGCCCCTTCCTCGGCGGCGCGCTTGGCCGCCGAAAAGCCGATGCCTGTGCCGGCCGCGGCCGTCACGACAACAGTCTTGCCGGTCAACAGGCCACGCGGCGTGGGATAGGGGGGGACGGGGGAAGTCGGGGTCATGCGGCGTCCTTCAGGATGATGGCGGCCAGTGCTTCGCGATGCTGCTCGATGGTGCCGAGCCAGCTCACGCTTGCGCGGGCGCGCTTGAAATAGAGATGGGCGTGATGCTCCCAGGTAAAGCCGATGCCGCCATGCAACTGGATCGCATCGCCACTGATCGAGCGATAGGCGTCCGACGCATAGCTGCGTGCGATGTGGCAGGCTTCCGCCAGTTCCTCGCCATTTTCGTCGATCGCGGCAGCAGCATAATAGGCCGCCGAACGGGATGCCTCCGCCAGCAGCATCATGTCTGCCAGCATATGCTTGTACGCCTGGAAGGAACCGATAAGGCGGCCGAACTGGACACGCTGCCTGGCGTAATCGACCGTGGCATCGAGGCTATATTGCATGCCGCCTGTCTGCTCGGCGGCGAGCAGCCCCGCGCCGATGGTCAACGTTCGCTCAATGGCAGTTCCGGCGCCGCCCTTCGAACCCAGTAGCATCTCGGGCGTCACCGCGCAGTCGAAGCTGAGCGTCGCAAAACGGCGCGTGCGGTCCAGGCTGGGGAGCAGCGCGATGGTCAGTCCCGGCGTACCTGCTTCCAGCACGACCAG
>NZ_DATKFP010000143.1:0-29533 GCF_035511395.1 Sphingobium sp. | reverse complement strand
GATCAATCACCCTCCAATCTCCATTATAGAGAGAAGGAGGGCGATCGATGCATGATCGGGACACTTATTCGAATTGAGCCGATAACACCATTGCAACCTGTTCGGGCGCGACATCGTCGATCGCGATTTCGCGGTCGGGATGTTCGCTATAGCCCAGCATCCGGCCCTGTCGGTCGAATGTGACGGATAGCAGCCGCAGGCCGTCATCCTCACGGATGACCGCCAGCCCACCGGCTGACGGAAAACGGTCCGGATCGACCACGACAATGGAGCGGCCCGGAAGGCCCGATCCCAACGTCGGACGGCAGACGCGCAGGCCATAGGCCCGCGGGCCGGCATTGCGCGGCGCTTCGACCTGTTCTCCCGTGGCGGTACGGGCAATCAGGCCGTCATTCAGCGGCGCGCCGAACACGGGAAGCAGGCGGACAGTGGCATTATCCGACGCATGAATGGCGTCTATCACCGGCGTGGCCGCGTCGTCTGGCATCAGTTTCGTCAGCGTCGGTTGCGCAGCGCGCTCCTTCCGGCGTGCCTTCGCCAGGGGACTGTTCGTGGCCAATTCTCTCCGCAGTTCCAGCACTTTGGTACGGGTCTTCGCGATCCGTGTCTCGGGATTGGCCACCAGCGGCAAGCTGGCGTCGAAATCTCCCCCTGCATGTGCAGCGACCAGATGCTGTTCCAGTTCTTCGGCACTGGAGACGCCAAGTAGACGGAACAGGGATTGTCGGATGTCGACGCTCCAACGATCGATCGGCTTGTAGGCATTTTCGATGCGCGACAGGATGACCGGCGCTATGCCGTAATCCAGTTCAAGCGCAGCAATGGTCAGCGAAGCGTCGGTCGCGCGGCGCGCGCGAACGGCAGCGGCCACAAGCGCGGCCAGGCTGTCCGCCAGAGGATCAACGCTGTCAGCCGTCTGGAACTCCGCTGCCCAGACTGAAATATCGAAGGCCGGATCGTCAATATCGATCAACAACCGGTCCGGCGCCACGTTCAGGGCGGCGGCGATGTCCCTGATTTCATCAGCCCGGGCGAATATTTCGCCGCGCTCGATCTTGGACAGGCGAATATAGGTTATCGTCGGAATAGCCTGCGCGAGTTGCAGCAATGATCCGGCATTCTGTTTTTTCCGATAATCCCGGATATTGTTAGGAAACAGGAAGGTGCGAAACATGTCAATGCTCGGGATCGGCTGCAATGCGGCCTTGACCCTGATATTTTTTGAACGTGAACGGCCGTTTTTCTGTGTCATTTTGCCCTCTGCACGCAGAATATTCCAGGAACAGCAGGTCAATCCCTTGACTGCTATCATTCCATGACATGATCTTCTGGTCAATGATTTATAAAGGATGCCTACCGCAGTTTCTTGATTTAGATCATCCTATACAAAGCACGTCGAGTTCATGAATTGCCTGAAATTGCGATGCAGAACGCCCGTATGGGCCAGATGTTTCCGGGAAATTTCACAAAACTCACAATTTTTTCCATCATGGCTCAGGCATCCTCCCTTTTCTTGAATATAGGACACCTTTCTGCTCTTTCTCCTATCACGCAGGCGTTTCCAGAGGATGAACGGCGCTTGTTGAAACATGACATCGGAGCCGCATCTCCCGAAAGATGCGGCCCGTTATTCCGATCAATGTTTGCCGGATATATCAGCCCCGCCCGATCGCCGTTTTCAACAGCCCGATCTGCTTGCGATAGAGGTTGGTCATGGCAGCGAAGTCGGACTGAACTTCGCCCATTATCAGCAGTTGGTCTTCCAGCGTGACATTGTTGCCGTCCGGCTTCGTCTCACTGATGTCGCTTTCGAGTATCACGTCGCCGCCTGCCTTCGGTGCGCGCGCGCCCAGAGCGGCCATTCCGCCCGACAGGTGAATCTGCGGCCGGCTGATGCGGGGCTTGCCGCCACTGCCGCCATAGACCTCGACAAGCGAGGAAAAATCGGGAGTTTCGACGGTGCGGGCCTTGAAGCCGGGCGTCTCGCCATTGGCGATATTTTCCGCGATCACGCGCTGGCGTTCGGAAAGATGTTTCATGGATTGACCGATGCCGGCCAGCAGGGATGGGGTGGACGTCACTGCAATCTGTTCCTTTATGCGGACAGACGGCTCAGCGCCGCCTGATATTGGGCCAGCCGGGCCTGTTGATATGCCGAGCCGCTGCCGGTGATGGTGCCGTTGACCTGCGCTTCCTTGGCGGAGTCCCAGTAGAGGGAGCGATAGGCGCTTTGGGTCATCGACAGGGCGGCACTGATGCGGGACAGGGCCGCAGTGGCGGACTTTACATCTGTCAGGCTGAGCATGTCATTGAGGTTGAGGCTGTACGTGCCGCCTGGCGTGACCTTGGGGGCATTCTTGTCCTTGGGCGCGGCAGCGACAAGGCGGACCGGCGCCATGCCGAGCTTCGCCAGCGCGTCGCTGCCGTCGGCACCGGCGATCAGTTCGATGCTGTGTCCGGTCTTTACATCGATCCGCAGCACCTGCTCGCCATCGACCTTGGCGGTTGTGGCGGTGCCGTTGATGCCCGTGATGCGCTGGATCTTCTGCGCCAGCGTCGCAAATGTCTCATCCTTGCCGATGGTGATCGTCCGCGTCGCGCCGCCATCGACACGCAGGCTGAATTTGTCGCCCTCCTTCAGCGTCGTCTGGGACGAAATGCTGGCTGATACGCTCTGGTTGAGCGTGCCCCGGCCAAGGCCAAGCGCCCCCAGCGCGGTTGCGCCGCCAGTCACCGCGGTGATCTTCACCGGTTCGACCGTGTGGGTGACGAGACCCCACTGATCGACATCCTGCACCGCGCCCGTGGTCGTGTCGATCCGCGCGACGAAGCCATCGACCTTGCCCGTCTTTGTCCCCTCCAGCACGCCATTGGTGCGGCCGCCGACGTAAAGCGCGCCGTTCATGAAGGTGACGCTATCGGCCTGCTCGTCATTGGCGGTGCCGATATAGCTGGTAGTAGAAGAAGAGAAATCGGCGGCGATCTGCGTCACGAAGGCATCGCGCCCGCCGCTCATGCCGTTGGCCTGATCGCCGTTGACCGCAACGCTGGCGGCGCCCGCTACTGCAATCGCGCCGCTATCGGAGACAGCGATGGCCCGCGCATCGACAGCGCCGAGGCTGACCGATCCGAGGTCGGTCGTCAAAGCCTGCGCGTCCATGCGCATCAGCGTGGCATTGGCGCCCTGCTTGGTCAATGCCAGCAACTCGCCCGATCCGTCGATAGCGAGCGCGGTAATCGAGTCCGCCCCCCCGCTATCGATCGTCCGCTTCTCTTGGATCTTGCCTGCCGCGTCGAGCCGCACGATCACCGCGTCGCCGCCGCCGGTGGAGGCGCGGCCCGCGACATAGAGGCTGCCGTCGTCGCCCACTGCCACGGCGGTCGCGCTTTCATTGCCGACCTGCCGAATGGCGGTGGCGAAGGTCTGCGTCCCGCTGGCAGTGAAGCGGGCGACCAGCATGTCGGTCTGGCTGTCGTCGCTGCCGTTGAAGGCGCCGCTGACGGTGCCCGCGATCACGATATCGCCATTCGCTGCGATGGTGAGGGCGGCGCCTTCGCCCGTACCGGCCGCGCCCAGACTGCGCTGCCAGACGACCTTGCCTTCGCTGTCGACCTTGGTCAGGAACAGGTCATTGGCGCCGTCCGACAGCGAACTGCCAAGGTCGCCGGCCGTCGTGCCGACCACATAGCTGAAGCCCTGCGCATCGGTCGCGATGGCACGGGCGGTCGTGCCGGCATAAACGACGGGGTCGGCGGCATCTTCGTCATCTTCGTCCGCATTTGCCTTGGCGATAGCGACGGCCTGAGCTGTCGCCTTGCTGTTGACGGCGTTGATGGTGTTGAGCCGTTCGGCCTCCAGCGAGGAAGCCGGGTCGTCGATGCGGAAAATCTGCGCGGAGGTCGGCCCGTCCGTCGCAGTGCGCCCGCTGGCGATCATCAACGCATCGGCGGAATTGACCTGGTCTATCGAGGCCTTCTCGATCCCCGCCGCAGTGAATACCAGCCCCCAGGTATTGCCGGTCTTTTCGACAGAGAAGCGCGATTTCCACTGGGTGGTCGGATTGCCTTCGCCATCCAGGATGGGATTTCCGCTGCCGTCGAGGGCAGGTGTCGCGCCGATGGCGGCATTCAGGGCGTTGGCCACGCTGTCCAGCGTAGGTGGTTGGGTCGTGGTCGACAGATCGACCGTGACCGTTTCCGTCACCGTACCGCGTGTAAGCTGGATACTGAAGACCTCTGTGCCACTGAGACCTGTCAGAGCACCATCGCGCGTCTTGCTGACACCCTCCGCACGGATCTTGCCCGACAAATCGACTGGCTCGATCCCGATGCTTTCCGACCGTCGCGTGACGAGGCCATAGTTCAGCGTCAAAAGATCGGTTTCCGCCTGACCCAGATAGGTCTGGAGGTCGCTCAGCCCTTTGGCGAAGACCTTTTGCAGGGCGAGACGCTCGGTCGAGGATGTCGTCTTCTTGGCGGCGCTCTCCGCCAGCAGGCGCAGCGCGTCCAGCGCCTTGTAGGTGGTGAAGGCGGTCTGCACGTCGGGCAGATCCTCCAGCCCATTGTCGGTGCTGGTGTCGATGATGGTCTTCAGCCGTTTGATCGCCGCGATCTGCGTGCTGAGCGGGGCATCGCTAGGGTCTTCCTGCCACGGCGGCGTGGTTTCCGGCAGGGTAAAGGCTTTCTTCGCTTCGATCACTGCGGGCGAGTCTATCGCCGAGGCATAATAAGATGTGAAACCGTTGGTGCCGCCCAGCAGCGACAGGCCGACCAGGCCATTGGATAAATTTATCGTCAAGCGATCCTCCATAGCCGGAAGCAACCGGCATTCTCCTATAAGATAGAGGAATGCAGCCCTCACCCGGTCCGTCGGCGGGGCAATATTTTGGGGAATATTTGCAGATGAACATGATGACGCCGCAGATCGGCGAACCGCCCGAACTCAAGAAATATTCGGGTCTTCAGCGAGCGGCGGCGCTGATGCTGGCGCTTGGCCGCGATCATGGCGGACCGATCTGGGAACAGCTGTCGGTCGAGGAGATCAAGGAATTGTCGGCCGCAATCGCCCAACTGGGCCGCGTGCCATCGGTCGTCGTCGAACATCTGCTGGTGCAGTTTTCTGGCGAGGTGTCGAGCATGGCCTCGCTCCACGGATCGTTCGACACGGCGGAGCGGCTGCTGGAAGGCATATTGCCCGCCGATCGCGTGCGCGAAATCATGGAGGATATTCGTGGTCCATCCGGCCGGACGATGTGGGACAAGCTGTCCAACGTCAGCGAGTCCGTGCTCGCCGGCTATCTCAAAAATGAATATCCGCAGACCGTCGCCGTCATCCTGCACAAGCTGCGGTCGGACCATGCCGCCCGCGTGCTGGCCGAACTGCCGCGTGAACTGGCGACCGACGTCGTGATGCGGATGCTCAAGATGGATACGGTGCAGAAGGATGTGATCCTTCAGGTCGAACAGACGCTGAAGAGCGAGTTCATGACCAACCTGTCCCGCGCCCAGCGTCGCGACCCGCATGAGACGATGGCAGAACTTTTCAACGCGCTCGACCGGTCGACCGAGGAAGCGATGCTTGTCGCGCTCGACGACAAGGCCCCGGATTCGGCGGAGCGCATCCGTGCGCTGATGTTCACCTTCGAGGATCTGGCCAACCTGCTGCCGGGTGCGATTCAGACGATCGTGCGCAACAGCAACAAGCGCGACCTGGCGCTGGCGTTGAAGGGAGCGCCGGAAGAGATGAAGCAGATCTTCTTCAACGCGATGACCGAACGCGCGGCCAAGTTGATGCGCGACGACATGGCGGCGATGGGACCGGTGCGTGCGCGCGAATGCGAAGAGGCGCAGACGTCGCTGGTGCGTCTTGCCAAGTCGCTTGGCGATCGGGGCGAAATCATGCTCGTCGATCCCAAGAGCGACGATGCGATGATCTATTGAGCCGATGATGGAGGCTGCCATTTCGATAAAGCCTTTCGGTTTCGACCGGGTGTTCCGCTTCGGCGCCGCGCCGGAGGATGAGAGTGCGGCGGTGGCGCCGCCGGTCGAGGAACTCCACGCGCAGATCGTGGCGCTTCAGGAGCGGATCGAACAATTGCGCCAGGATCAGGAAGTGGCCTTGCTGAAGGCGCGATCCGAAGGCGTTGCGCAGGGGCTGGCGCAGGCGCGGGGCGAGCGGGCAGAGGCCATGTTGTCCGCGACCGATGCGCTTCATGCCGCGCTGGATGACCTCGGCGGACAATGGAGTACCGAACGCGACAGGCTGATACAGGACGCGGCCGAAGTGGCGCTCTGCGCTGCCGACATGATTGCGGGCCATGCCATCCGTCAGGAGCCAGGGCGGGCAATCGACGAGGCGCTCGGCCGTGCGCTGCGACAGGTGGCGCGGGGCACCGCGCTGCTGATCCGCGTGCATCCCGACAGTCTGGAGGATGTCGAACGGTTGGTGGCGGATCGTCGCACGGGCGAACGGCGCGCGCTCAACATCTCTATCGTCGCGGACGCGGACATCCCGCCGCACGATGCGCATATCGGCTGGGCCGAGGGTGGGCTGGTGATCGATGCCGCGTCGCGTCGTGCTGCTATTGCGTGCGAACTTGGCGGTCTGATCGCAGAGGGTGACGGCGCGTAAACTTTTCCGCTTCCGGCAACTATTGCCTAGCTGCTCCTCCTATAATGATCAGGGGGACGGCCAGGGGGGCCGCCCACTCTCTCACAAAGAGGCAGCCTTGAACGCTTTGCGGAATTTTATCGAGCAGATCGGCCCTCGTCGCGTGCTGCTGATGGGGGGCGTCGCCGCCGCCCTGTTGCTTTGCATCGGCTATCTGGCTCTGCGAAGCCCATCGAGCGAGATGGGCTTTCTCTACACCGATCTTGAACCGTCCGCCACGCAGGCGATCGGCGAGAAGCTGAAGGGTCAGAACGTCCCCTTCCAGATTTCGGCTGATGGTACGTCGGTCATGGCGCCGGTCGACAAGCTGCCGGAATTGCGAATGGCGATGGCCGGGCAGCAACTGGGCGGAAAGATCGGCTATGAAGTGCTGGACGCCGAACAGCCTTTCGGGATGTCGGCCTCGCGCGCGAAACTCAACGAAACCCGTGCGATCGAGGGCGAACTGGCCCGGTCGATCGAAAGCCTGGAGCGGGTCAGCAAGGCGCGCGTCCATCTGGTCATGCCCGAACGCGCCATGTTCGAAACGGAACGGCGCAAGGCGACGGCGGCGGTGACGGTCAAGACGACCGGTCGGCTGCCGGGGGAATCTGTGCAGGCGATCCGCTATCTGGTGGCGTCCGCCGTGCCTGAACTGTCGCCCGAAAGCGTGTCCATCGTCGACCAGTCGGGCGCGCTGCTGGCGCGTGCCGGTGAAAGCGGCGGCGCGGGATCGTCGGAAATCGATGAGCGCCAGGCCGCCGTCGAGGATAAGCTGCGCGCGGAGATCGAGGCGATGGTTGCGCCGATCGTCGGCATCGGCAAGGTCCGCGCCGAAGTCGCCGCCGTGCTGGAACGCGATCAGGTGCGCGAGGAAGCGGAAACCTTCGATCCCGATACGCAGGTCGTCGCCCATCAGGTCACGGTCGAATCCAGTGACCAGAATGACGAAAGCGGCGCCGGTGCGCAGGGCGTGACCGTGGGCGCGCAGTTGCCCGACAATGAAGCTGCGATCAACGGGACGGGAGGCGAAAGCCGCCGTTCGGCCCGCAACGAAACGTCGGAAGACATTACGTACCAGAATAGCCGCACCCAGAAGGTCAGCATCCGGTCGCCGGGCAAGGTGGCGCGCCTGACCGTCGCGGTGATGGTCGACGGTGGCCCCAAAGGCCTGCCGCAGTCGGAAATCCAGCGGCTCCAGCGCCTCGTCGAAAATGCGGTCGGCTTCGATGCCGAACGGGGCGACAGCGTAGTCGTGGAGAATATGAGCTTCGCCGCGCCGGGCGAACTGGACGGCACGGATGGGGGTCTGCCCTTTGGTCTGACCGTCGGCAATCTGCTCGACCTCGCCAAATATGTACTGATCGGCGGCGTGATCCTGCTCGCTATCCGGATGCTGCGACCCAAGGTTGCGCCTGTGGAAGCGGAAGGCCAGCCGATCGAACATCTGCTGACGCCTGAAAATGACGAGATGGCAGCGCTGGCCCAGCGCGCGGCCGATGGCGACGAGGAGGCGATGCGTCAGCTGGAGGAGATGCGGCAGGACGTGCCGCTGCTCGATGAGGAAATCGCACTGGCCCAGATTGACGGGCGGATCAAGGTCTCTGCCTTGAAGCGCATCGGCGAAGCGATCGCCGCCGGCCCGGCGGAATCCGCCTCGGTGATCCGCCAATGGATGAATGCATGAAAGGGGATGCAATGAGTGAAGATATGGAACCCCGGCAACTGACGCCGGCCCATCTGACCGACGGCAGCGATGATGTGGAGATGAATGCCGATCCCAACTGGTCGCCGCGCCCCTCCGCGCCGCCGACGCCCGACGATCTCCAGGCCGTGTTCGACGTGCCGGTCAAGGTGCAGGCGATATTGGGCCGTGCCCGGATGGACATTGGCGAATTGCTGCGGCTGAAGCCCGGCATGGTGGTCGAACTGGACCGCCGCGTCGGCGAACCGGTCGACATTTTCGTGAACAACCGGTTGATCGCGCGCGGCGAAGTGGTGCTGATCGACAGCGCACTCGGCATCACCCTCACCGAAATCGTGCGACAGGAGCGTTGATGTCTGCATCCGAACATGACCCGACCCGCCTGCTGCTGGTCGGTGATCTCAACAAGACCATGGGCCTTGCCGTCGAGATGGTGCGCGGTTCCGCCGCCAGCATCGCGGTCGGCACGGCGGATTGCGAGGCACTGGATCGCTGGCGTCGGACGGTGGGTGACCTTATGGTTGTCGATGTCGCTGTCAACTTGCCCGATGTGATTGCCCGGCTGCGCGGAGAGCGGGCGGCCAATCAGGCAATAACCGCCGCCGTCGAGCAACTGGTAGGCCACAGCGTCGACCAGGTGGAGCGTGCGCTGATCCTCCAGACGCTGGATCGCTGCCGGGGCAACCGGACTACTGCGGCGGCCATGCTTGGCATCTCCGTGCGGACGATCCGGAACAAGCTGCGGAGCTTCCTGACCAATGACTTCACGCCGCCGCCGGGGCTGTTGCGGCATTGATCGACGCCTGATCCAATCCTGTTCCTTCCGAGCATGTCGAGAAACGATGTGCTCCATGCTTTTCGACAATGCTCGAAGCGAGCGGATGTGGTCGCACTCTCTCCCTCTCATCGGAACTCTCCCATGAAAGTCCAACTCCCCGCCAAGTTCGATGAGATGATCGCGCGTCTCGGCCCCAGCCGCGACCTGGCACTGGCGTTGGGCGTGACCGGCATCATCGCGATGCTGATCCTGCCCATGCCCGGCTGGATGCTCGATCTGGGGCTGGCGCTGTCGATCACTGCGTCGGTCCTGATCCTCATGACGGCCCTGTTCATCGACAAGCCGCTTCAGTTGTCGAGCTTTCCTACGATCCTGCTGATCGTCACCATGTTGCGCCTCGGCCTCAATCTGGCCTCGACCCGCTTGATTCTGGGCCATGGGCATGAAGGGCATCAAGCCGCGGGTGGGGTGATCGCCGCCTTTGGCGAGTTCCTGATGGGCGGGGAGACGGTGATCGGCCTCACCATCTTCGCGATCCTGATCGTCATCAACTTCGTCGTCATCACCAAGGGGGCAGGGCGCATCGCCGAAGTTGGCGCCCGCTTCAGCCTGGACGCGATGCCCGGCAAGCAGATGGCGATCGACGCGGACCTCAATGCGGGCACCATCACCGAAGCGCAGGCCAAGGAACGGCGCGCCGAGATCGAGGCGGAAAGCGGCTTTTACGGCGCGATGGACGGTGCGTCGAAGTTCGTGAAAGGCGATGCCGTCGCGGCTTTGCTGATTACCGCGATCAACATCGTCGTCGGACTCATTATCGGCGTCGCTATCCATGGCGTACCCTTTGGTGAGGCCTTCACTACCTACACCATCCTGACGGTCGGCGACGGCCTCGTCAGCCAGATTCCAGCGCTGATTGTTTCGACCGCTGCAGGCTTGCTCGTGTCGAAGGGCGGAATAGCGGGCAAGACCGGCGCGACGCTGGGCGAGCAGCTTGGCCGTTATCCAAAGGCGTTCGGCGTCGTTGCGGCGTTGATGCTGGTGCTGGCACTGATGCCGGGCCTGCCTTTCGCGCCCTTCGCGCTGTTCGGCGGCATTTGCGGCTGGCTCGCCTGGAGCATGACGAAAAAGGCTGAGGCCGCCACGATACAGGCCCGCATGGACGAGGCGGCCGCCCAGCAGCAGGTTGTGCCGGCGGAGGAACCCATTGCCCGCACGCTTGCGATTGACGCCCTGCGCATCGAACTGGGCTATGGGCTGTTGCCGATGATCAACGATGCCAGCGCCGAACCGCGTCTCGATGACCAGGTTCGCGCGCTGCGGCGACAGATGGCGATCGACTTCGGTTTCGTACTGCCGTCGGTCCGCATCCTCGACAATATGGCCCTCCAGGCCAATGAGTATGTCGTCTATGTCAAGGAAACGGAGATTGCGCGCGGCGAGCTGCGCATCGGCAAGCTGCTGGTGATCAATGCGAGCGGGCAGGATGTCGGCATCCGCGGCGAGCCGACCAAGGAGCCGGTGTTCCACCTGCCTGCACTCTGGATCGACCGCGACATGCGAGAGGAAGCAGGCTTCCGTGGTCTCACCGTGGTCGATTGCGGTACGGTCGTCACCACGCATCTGACCGAGATCGTGAAGGATAATATCGCGGATCTGCTGTCCTATGCCGAAACGCAGAAGCTGCTGAACGAAGTCCACAAGGATGCGGAAAAGCTGATCGCGGATCTGATCCCGGCGAAAATCTCCATTTCCGGCGTTCAGCGCGTACTCCAGAACCTGCTGGCCGAAGGCGTGTCGATCCGCGATATTCCCACCATCCTGGAAGGCGTCGCGGAGGCCACCGCCATGACTGGCAGCCTGACGCAGGTGACCGAACATGTGCGTGCGCGTCTTGCTCGCCAGATCTCAGCGCAGCAGACTCACGATGGCACCATCCCAGTGGTGACGTTGGGCGCGCAATGGGACGAGGCCTTCGCGGAGAGTATCGTCGGGCAGGGAGATGATCGGCATCTCGCCATGGCGCCATCCAGCCTTCAGGGCTTCATCGCTGCCGTTCGCGACACCTATGATCGCTTCGCGACGCAGGGCGAGATACCCTGTCTGCTGACCAGTCCGCCGCTTCGTCCCTTCGTTCGTTCGATCATCGAGCGGGTTCGGCCGGCGACCGTCGTGTTGTCGCAGAATGAAGTCCATGCCCGCGCCCGACTGCGCAGCCTTGGAACGATCGGCTGACGCGACCGAAGGCGTGTCGAACTCTCTATAAGATTATAAGGAACGGGCGCGCAGCGCCCCAAGATCGAGAAACCATGCCAGCAGCATCCATGATTTTATCCACGTCGGTTCCGGTCCAGGCAATGGCATCGCAGGAACCCGCGCCCACGTCCGATCCGATCGGCGCTTTTGGCGTTCTGGTCGACAATCTGTCTGTGGGCAGTCCGGAAACGCCTACGTCGATGGTGCCGACGCCGTCGCGCCCCCCAGTATCGTTGCCCTCTGGCGACGCGGCCGATCAGCCGCTATTGCCCGTTGCTCCCGTAGTGGAGGCGGAAGCTGCGCTGCCTTCTCAGTTGCATCCGGAAGTTATCGGGGCGCCGACAGCGACGCCGCATCCGTCGCCATCGCCTCCGGTCGATCCGGCGACGACGGAGGCACCGGACGAGGCCTCTCTTGCAAACGACGAGCAAGCCGCAGACTCCGTCAGGACGCAACCTGTCTTTGAGAAGCCGGTGGCGTTGCACGGCGCTTCATTGATGCCGGCAGTACAGCCGGGCTTGGCCATCGAAAGGCCTGTCGAAAAGGTCGTGGCCAAGAAGGAAGAAGCGGCCGTCGACGAGGCGCCCTCCGATAGGGAAGTGCATGTGGCGGTCGCTACCAGGCCCCAGCCGGTATCAATGGAAATGATACCGACAGTTGTGCCTCCTCCGGCGACGGGCGGCGATGGGCTCGTGCCGGATGACGGCGCGACCCAGCAGTCGACGTCGGCGCAAGTCACCGAAACCGGGGGTGCGGAGACAATCCTGCCGAAAACCGAAGCGGTGGCGCGGGCTGATACGCCGACGGAACCGAAGGGGGAAGCCAATACGGCGGACTTACGGTCCATTGCTGCTCCTGCCGGTACCGAACGGCAGCGTGAGGAGGTCGGGATGGAAGTGAAAGCTGTTGCCATGCCGCCGCATATCGCCAAGGCGGATGGAGCGTTGCCGTCCCCCTTGCTGACGCAGACCCTCGCGCCGGTCACCAACACCCTGCCCGCCAGCCCCTATCCCGTCACGCCGCAAGCCGTAGCGCCATCGCCCGTCATCCAGGCCCAGCCGGGACGGATCGGCGCCGACATCGGCGTCGAGATCGCCAAGGCAGCGAAGGGCGATCGTGAGGATCTTCTGATCCGGCTCGACCCGCGCGAGATGGGCCGCATCGATGTGCGATTGTCTTTCGATCGCGAGGGAACATTGCGCGCGGTGATGTCGGCAGACAGTCCAGCCGCGCTCGACATGCTGCGGCGCGAAAGTGGCGACCTCAACCGGGCGCTGGTCGATGCAGGCATCCGTCAAGACAGCCAGTCGCTCCGTTTCGATGCACGGTCCGGCGATCAGGGACAAGGTGCCGGGTCCGGGCAGGGCTGGCAACATGGCGGGCAGGATCAGGGCAATCGGGCCTTTCTCGACAATGGCGGCGACGAACTCGCCGATCTTGAATACCGGCCGCTGCGCGCCAGCGGCCAGGTCGACCTCATGGCGTAAGGATGAATGACATGACGACGGTCAACACGACGACGACTTCCAGCACGGCCACCTCGCAGCTTGCCGGGCTGACTACTGACTATACGATGTTCCTGAAGCTACTGACCACGCAGATGCAGAACCAGGATCCGCTCGATCCCCTGGATACATCGGAATATACCCAGCAGCTGGTGCAATATTCGCAGGTTGAGCAGGCGATTCAGCAGAGCGCCTCCTTGCAGGACATCGTGTCCCAGCTCAATGCGCAACAAATGTCGCAAGCATCGAGCTTCATCGGCAAGGAAGCGCGGTTCGATTCCGCTGTCGCGGGGCTTGGTGCCGATCCGGCCACCTGGACTTATTATGTCGATGGTACTCCCGGTTCCATCACGGCTACCATCGCAGATTCATCGGGCAAGGTCGTGAACACGGTCACGCTCGATCCTGACGTGCAGGGCCGGTTCGAATGGGATGGGATGAAGAGCGACGGTAGTAAAGCCGCGGACGGCGCCTACACCTTGTCGCTGACAGCGGCGACCGCCGGTGGCGACAAGCTGGATGCGACGATCAATTCGGTGGCCAAGGTCACCGACGTGGTGAGCAGCGGTGCCGACATCATGCTGGGCGTAAACGGCATTCGCATGCCGCTTTACGGGCTGGTCGGCGTATCCGCCATCGACTGACAGAATGTTGAGAAGGGCTGATCCGGCTTGTCGGATCAGCCGTCGACGTGTTTCGCTGGTTCCGCAATATCCATCGTTGTACTCAGCATCGCGCACCCCGCCATCCTGGCCGGCAGGGCGAGAAGCATCAGACAATCTTCGATCGAAGGATCTTCGGCAGGGCCGATCAGGTCGATCATATCGTCATTTGAATAATCGAAGATATGCAAACAATGATGGGCGGCGGCTTTCCATAGAGCGTTGGGGCATTCCACTCGCAATTTCAGCGAAAACTCAAATTCCCTGTCAGATATGTCGATCATATTGACAGCGCCCTCTGTGTCAGTGAACATTTTTCACATACGCTCTCGATCATGATGTCATGGCCGATAAGGCCTTGGAATTTTCGATATAAGAAACCGCCCCCCGAACCCCGATGGTCTCCTGCTATATGTGGGATGTCCTTCCAACTAAGGGTTTTCCCTTATACCGATCGGCAAGGTCATGCTGGCCTGCGGATATGATCGGAATTGGACGATAAGATTCGTCGGAGTCTATGACGGGATCGGATTTCCCCATTCTATCATGAAGTCAGGTGACGCTTCGATAGAAGCCGTCGTCTTGGCCGCAGAGGGGGACGAAAGATGAGCGATACGGATATCGAGGCACGACTAAGATTTTTCGAACTGGACGAAAGGCAGCGCCGCCTGCTTCGCGACTCGCGGCCCATCCTCGAACGCTGTATCGGACCCGCGCTCGATCGCTTTTATGAACGCGCAAGGGCTACGCCAGATACGGCTCGCTTCTTTCGCGACAACGCACATATGGCAACGGCGCGGTCGGCGCAGATCCGACATTGGATGCACATTGTCGATGCGCGGTTCGATGCCGCCTACCATCAAAGTGTTCGGCGGATCGGATCCGTGCATGCGCGCATTGGTCTGGAGCCCCGCTGGTATATTGGTGCCTACTCCCTGATCCTCGAAGAAATCATCCGAGCGGTCGACCGTGCGGCGTCGCCGTGGCGGCGGTTATTTGCACGCGCGCGTGGAGGCAGCGATATGGCGGCCGCCCTGGTGAAAGCTGGCCTGCTGGATATGGAATTGTCGATATCCATCTATTTCGAGGAAGCGGAAATCGAACGAAACGAGGCAATCGCAAAACTGGACCGGGCCTTGGCACGGCTGGCTGTCGGTGATCTCGCAGAGGATGTGAGTGGATTGCCCCCGGCATTCTCCTCGCTGGAAAAATCCTACAACCAGACTTTGGACAATCTACGCGAAACCATCGGGTCGGTCATTAGCGCTTCGGCCACGATCAAGGGCGGATCGCGGGATATCGCCGACACATCGGAGGATCTGGCGCGCCGGATGGAGAGCAATGCCGCCGCGCTTGAGCAAGCCGCAGTAACGCTGGGACAGGTTGAAGACCGGGTGAAGGCGACTGCTTCGGGCGCACGAGAGACGCTTTCCATCGCCGACGAAGCGCTTGTGGCGATGGGTCAGGGAAAGCAGGGGGCTGGCGATGCCGTGCGGACCATGCACCTGGTCCATGACAGCGCTCGCGGTATCGACGCCGTGATCGAAGGCGTCGACAAGATCGCTTTCCAGACGCGCGTGCTGGCCATGAATGCAGCTGTCGAGGCGGGCCGGGCCGGCGATGCAGGGCGAGGTTTCGCAGTGGTTGCCGATCTGGTCCGGGCGCTGGCAATGCGGGCTGAGGAGGAGGCCAGAAAGGCGCGAGAAGGGTTGTTGACGACCCAGTCCGAAATTGCAGCAGCGGTGGGAGCTGTGACCAGGGTCGACGGCGCGCTCAACGGCGTTTCCGCCAAGTTCGAGCGGGTCCATGCCCTGATTGCGCAGATGTCGAACGACAACGCGGCCCAGTCGAACGCGATAATCGAGGTCAACAGCGCGGTCGGTGTTATGGATCGTGCGACCCAGCAAAATGCATCGATGATCGAAAAGGCTGCGGTCGGGGCGCAGTCGCTTCACGACGACGCCGCGCAACTCGCCGCTCAGGCTGAACGGTTCCGCGTCGGCACAGGGCGATAGGCCGCGGTGATAGCCCGAAGGTCTACAGCCCCTCCGCCTCGACCCAGTGGGCGCTCGTAATCTGGCGGGCGAGCGCCCAGACCTGCCGCCTGATATCGGGAACGGCGACGATTTCCCAATGGGCGCCGCGCGTCATCGGGCCAACGACCATCAACCGTTCCTGTGCATCGCCATGCACGTCGATGGCCCGGCACTGGCGATCCACATCGATGCCGATCGCCAGCGGATCGGGGCGAATGTCGCCGCGGTCGAACAGGTTGCGTAGCAGCGGATCCTTTACCCGGCGTAGGTCGCCCAGCGGCCCGGTGCAATTTACTACGCGCGCCACGCGCAGGCTTTCCGCCGCCGCCCTTCCGCGCGGGCGCAGATCGACCGCCAGCCCATCGCCATCTGCCTGAGAGGCAATGACCTTCGCGGCGCGCACTTCCAGTCGACCCTGGCCGCACAGGGTGTCCAGACGAGCGGCGACCTCCGGCGCAATGCGGTGGCGATGCACGTCCCAATAAGGACGCAGGTGGCGCAGGAACCGGCTCCGGTCGGCCGGACTGGCGGCGCACCACATATCCTGGGTGAAGGGACGCAGTTCATCCACTGCGTTGCGCCAGCCAATCTCGGCCGCGCGCGCGCGTACCATATGGACCAACGCCGAGGCGGGGCCGCTCAGTCTTTCGCTCCGCACAGCATAGGGTTGAGCCGGCGCATGAGCATGGGGCACCAGCCCGCGTCGCGACAGGGCTATGATCCTGCCTTCAAAGCCGCTGCTTTCCAGGCTCAAGGTACAGTCCACGGCTGTCAGGCCGCTGCCCAGCAGCAGGACGGTGTGATCCCGGTCAAGTCCCTGCGCGATATTCGTCGCCCACGGATCATTCACATAGGCGGGGCGCTCTTTGTCGGCGAAGGCCGGCAAATCATGTGGCGGCAAGTTACCCGCCGCGACCACCGCGATGTCGGCAGCCACTGTGCCGCCGGACTTGAGCGCCAGAAATGCGCCATCGTCGGCGATGGTCAGGTCGACGGCTTCGTCGGTCAGGACCGATAGTCGACCGCCGACGAACGCGCGCATGTCGTCAAGCATTGCGCAGAGATAGGCGCCATAGTCACGGCGACGCGCGAAACTGCCTTCCTGTCCCAGCCCCCGTGCCTGTAGCCAGTTCGCGAAATGGCGTGGCTGATCCGGCAGCGCGCTCATATTGGCGGCGCGAACGTTGAGGACATGGTCTGCTTGCGCCGCGCCATAGGCAAGGCCGCGACCCAGCCGATCAGGCTTGCGCTCGATCAGCGTCACCCGGACAGAGCCATGGCGCAGCAGATTGATGGCCAGCAGCACACCGCTAAAGCCTCCGCCGACGATGGCGACATGATCGACTTTCAGCATCGATCAAGAATTTCTGATGGTTCTGTCAGCATTGCTTGTGGGACATATCTCTACTGCATGGATAGATAAAGACCTATCTACATAGGAAGGATGATCATGACCCTGTTTCGGTTCTGGGGCCAGAGGTTGAATCGCTGGCGTGAAGCGGCGCGGAAGGAATTTCTGCGCAATCCGGATGTCGTGCTGTTTGAGCGCGGCCCGGAAAAGGCGTCCCTGATCGGCGAAGGTATGCGTGGTCGCTGATATGCTGTCGCGGCGGGCGTTGCTGGCCACGGCAGGTGCGTCCTGTCTCGTCCTTGGCGGATGCGGCGGAGCCAAGGTTGAGCGACCGACCCTGCGCGTGTCGATCACCGGCAAGGGCGAAGGCGACACGCGGCTGTTGTTCAAGGCAGCCGGGATCACGCCGAAGGGCTTCGATCTCGTCTACAGCGAGTTCCAGTCCGGCCATCTGGTGGTGGAGGCACTGAACGGCGGATCGCTCGACTATGGCGGGATGAGTGAAATCCCGCCAATCTTCGCGGCGGCGTCCACGATCCAGAGCTTCCGCCAGATCGCCGTGGCGCATGGCGACGTCAACAACCAGGTCGTGCTGGTGCCCAAGGGGTCCAAAGCGAAATCGATCGCCGATCTCAAGGGTAAGCGCGTCGGCTATGTCCGCGCCACGACATCGCAATATTTCCTGATTCGGATGCTGGAGGAAGTCGGCCTTGGCTGGGACGACATCAAGCCGGTTGCCATGGGCGTTTCGGATGGCGCGGCAGCCTTTTCGCAAGGGGCGCTTGATGCCTGGGCCATTTATGGCTTCCCGATTCAACGTGCCATCGCGACCGAAGGTGCCCGCATCCTGAAGACCGCCTATGGCATATTGTCGGGTAACTATCTGGTGTCGGCGCATGTCGATTCACTGTCGGATCCGGACAGGACACAACTGATCCGCGACTATCTGGGGCTTGTCCAGAAAGCCTATGGCTGGGCGGCTGCCCATCAGGAGCAGTGGGCGGGGATCATCGCCCAGGATATCGGCGTGCCGCGCGACTATGTGCTGGATCAGTTCAAGCGAAAGAGCGCGACCTACGAATTGCGGCCGGTGACTGATCAGGCGATCGCATCGCAGCAGCAGGTCGCAGACCTCTTTTTCCGGCAAAAGCTTCTTCCCAAGGCGGTCGATGTTCGGCCGCTTTGGGATGCCCAGTTCAACGACGCCATTCCCAAGCGAGTGTGACATCATGGCCAGTCAGGCACTAGTCCCCGAAAATGAACGCGATCGCTCCCTCCCGCCGATCAGTGCAGAGCAGCTTGATCGACTGACGAAGCGGTTGGCCGAAACGGCTGAGGATTATGACCGCAGCGCTGAATTTCCTCGCGCCAATTTCGACCTGCTGGCACGGGAGGGGTTGATCGGCCTTACTGTCCCGCGCGAGTTGGGGGGACATGGTGCTTCGCTGTCCGAGGCGATCCGCGTGCTTGGCGCTGTGGCGAAGGGGGAGCCGTCGACGGCGCTCATCCTCTTCATGACTTTCCACTATCATGCCACGCCCGCGCGGGCGCGAAACTGGCCGCAGCATATCTATGAAGAACTGGCGCGCGAGGCCGTGGCCGGTTGCGGCCTGATCGGCGGACTGCGGGTCGAACCGGAACTGGGAACGCCGGTGCGCGGCGGCCTGCCGGCGACGGTCGCGCGGCGGACCACAGACGGCTGGGCAATCAGCGGTACGAAAATCTACTCGACCGGCTCGACCGGCCTCGACTGGTTTTCGGTCTGGGCGAGGACCGACGAGGACAGTCCGCGTGTCGGCAATTTCCTGGTCCGCGCCAACAGTCCGGGGACCGATATCGAACCGGCCTGGGATCATCTGGGGATGCGCGCGACGGTCAGCCATGCCGTGCATTTCACGGATACGCCGACTCCGTTCGACCATGCAGTCGACATCCGCCGGCCCGAACAATGGGCGACAGGAGCGGGCGACCCCAACCTTGCCATCTGGAACGCCCTGTCCATCTCGACCATCTATGACGGCGTGGCCCGCGCGGCACGCGACTGGCTGCGCGCCTATCTCAACGACCGGGTGCCGACCAATCTGGGTGCATCGCTTGCCACCCTGCCGCGCGTGCAGGAACGGTTCGGCGAGATAGAGGCGCTGTTGCAGGTCAACCGCACCATGATCCGCGACGCCGCCGCGCGTCATGATGCAGGCGATCCATCGAGCGCGGTGGAGGTCAACAATATCAAATATCTGGCGACCGCCAACGCCATCCGGGCGGTGGAGATCGGACTGGAGCTGACCGGCAATCCGGGGATCAGCCGCAGGAATCCGCTGGAGCGTCATTATCGCGATGTGCTGTGCAGCCGCATCCACTCGCCCCAGACCGACACCATCCTGATCGCGGCTGGTCGCGCAGCGCTGGGGAACTGATATGTCGTTGATCATCGCCAGCCAGCTGGACGCCGATTTCAACCGAGGGTTGTGCCAGCATCCGATCGCCCCGGTCCTGATCGATGTCGCCGATGACGAGCCATGGACGGCGGCGAGCGAAGCGGATGTTCTGCTGGTCCGTCCCTCGCCTGCCTGGCGGCAACCCTCGATTGTGCGTCCGCCGGTTTGGCCGGGCCGGCTGAAATGGATCTACAGCGCGTCGGCGGGCATAGATTTTTATCCCGAATGGCTGCTCGATGCGCCGCTGGTCACTTGCGGACGCGGCGTCGCATCCGACGAGATCGCCGATTATGTGATCGCCGCCATCTATGCCTATGCCAAGAATCTGGAATCCGTGACCGCCCGGTCGCGGGCCGAATGGGTCAATGTGCCGCTGGGTCGCGTGTCGGGCACGACGATCGGCATCGCAGGCCTGGGGGCGATCGGGCAGGCGGTCGCGCGGCGCGGCCTGGCGCTTGGTGCGCAGGTCGTTGGGCTGCGCCGTTCCGGCGCGCAATCCAGCATCAGCGGTGTCGAACATGTCCGCGATATCGAGACGCTGGTGGCTCGATCGGACCATATCGTCATTGCCGTGCCGGCGACCGCTGAAACCTATCATCTGTTCGATGATGCACTTCTGTCGAAGGTGAAGCCCGGTGCGCATATCATCAATGTCGCGCGCGGATCGGTGATCGACCAGGACGCGCTGATGCGCGCGCTGGAACGCGATGACGGGCCGGGCTTCGCGACGCTGGATGTGACCGACCCGGAGCCTTTGCCGGACGGGCATATGCTCTACACCCACCCGCATGTTCGTCTCACGCCCCATATCTCCAGCAATCATACATTGGTGCGCCATCGCCTGCTGGAGAAAGTGCGGGACGATATTTCCCGTTTCGTGCGCGGTGAGGCGCCGAGCGACATCGTCGACCCGGCGCGGGGCTATTGACCACTGACCGTTGGTTCAAAGCGCCTGAACCGTTTCTCGCGCCAGTTCGGCGAGCCGGTTGGCAGCCTTGTCCAGCTTGTCGCCCGACCGAAGGATGGCCGCCACGCGCGGCAGTTGCGGCAACCGCTCATGCTCCAGCGCCTGACCATCGCCCAGGAAAAGATGCGTGCGGCAGGTGATGCCCAGGCCCGCCCCCACGGCGGCCTTCAGCGTTGCCAGATTTGGCGTTTCGACCGCAATTCGCCATTGCAGCCCGGCATCCTCCAGCCCCCTGATGGCGGCTTCCCGAAAGCGGCAAGGCTCCTCCAGCACCGCCAGCGGAATGACGTCCCGGTCGGCCAGCGCGCTGTCGCCATACCAGCTCATCGGCGCGACGGTCACGGCATGACTGTCGTTCGGCGCGGCAAAGCCCAGCAATATGTCCAGTTCGCGCCGCTCCAGCAGGCTCTGCAATTCGGCCGTCCCGGCGACCCGCGCGTAGATCTGCGCATCGGGATGCAATTCGGCGAAGCGCGACAGCAGGCCGCTGAGCAACGTATCGGCGAAATCCTGAACCATGCCGATTCGGGCCGGGCCGGCGAAACGTCCGGCACTGACTGCGGCGACGGCCTCGTCATGCAGAAGCAGGACGCGTCGCGCGTAATCGAGCAACACCTCTCCCGCCGCCGTCAGGTTAAGCCGCCGGCCTTCGCGCAGGAACAATGTCTGTTGTACCAATTCCTCCAACCGCTTGATCTGCAGGCTGAGGGCGGATTGGGTGACGAAGACCTGCTCCGACGCGTTCAGCATCGACCCTGTATCCACAATGGCGACGAAGCTGCGCAGCAGGTTAGTCGGTAGATTGACCGGCACGGTGGCCCCCTTTCATGATCTGGGCAATGGCCGATCCGGTGTCGGGAACGGAAAGCATCTATGGCTGATGCTTATATATCAATCAAAATAGTAGAGATTTATAAGCCGAAGAAAAATCTTCGCCTGAACGAGCGATGCCGGAAAAACCGCCATTTGCGACGCTAATCCGCCCCTCCGACACGATAAATGGCGACCTATTAGCAATGATGATAGATGGGCGGAGAAAAACTTAATTGAATTGGTAGACAATACATGTTGGGCTTGCCGCGACTTCAAAAAAGGCCCGGACATGGCGGTTCTGACATATAATGGCATTTCCAGCGCAGGGCGCGACCGACAGGTTGCGACGCCTCGCCGTTTCTCGCTTTCCCGTTTCGGCGGACGCTGGCTGTCTCCAGTCGCGCTGCTGTTGCTCTGGGAGGCGGGTTCGCGTCTGGGCTTGATCCCGGAACGCACCTTGGCGGCGCCGTCTGCTGTGTTCGGCACATTGATCGAGATGGTAATCTCTGGCGAGTTGCCTTCCAATCTGCTGGTGTCCTTCGCGCGGGTCGCCGCCGGACTGCTAATTGGCGTGGGCCTTGGGTTGGGGCTTGGTCTGGTGGCAGGCCTCTCCCGCGCCGGCGAACTGGCGGTCGATCCGCTGATGCAAATCAAGCGCACCATTCCTGCGCTGGCGCTGACGCCGCTCTTCATCGTCTGGTTCGGTATCGGGGAAACGCCGAAAGTGGCGCTGATCGCTTTCGGCACGATCTTTCCGGTCTATCTGAACCTCTACAGCGGCATCCGCGGCGTGGACCTGCGCCTGCTGGATGCGGCCAGGAGCTTCGGTCTCAGCCGCTGGGAACAGATCTGGCATGTCGTGCTGCCATCGGCCCTGCCGTCGCTGCTGGTCGGTCTGCGTTATGCGCTGTCGGTATCGATCCTGGTGCTGGTCGTAGCGGAACAGATCAACGCATCTGCCGGCCTCGGCTACCTCATCAACAATGCCCGTGATTTCATGCGGACCGACATCATCGTCGTCTGCCTCATGGTCTACGCCATTCTCGGACTTGGCGCCGACTGGCTGGTCCGCACCATCGAAGCCCGCGCCCTGATCTGGCGCCCCAGCATAGTGGAGCAATAAGCATGGACGCTCGCCTCGGTTTTTCCACGGTGAACAGCGCCGTTCACCAGTCTCAGCCCGACCCCGTCGTTCGCCTGCGTGGCTTTACCCGCCGCTTCGGCGCCAACACCATCATCGATGGCCTTGATCTCGACATCGCGCCGGGCGAGTTCATCGCCCTGCTGGGCCGGTCGGGATCGGGCAAGACCACCTTGCTGCGGACGCTCGCCGGCCTGGACGAGGTGCGCGGGCAGGATGTCGACGTCCCCGACTCCCGCGCCGTAGTCTTTCAGGATGCGCGCCTGCTGCCCTGGAAGCCGGTCTGGAAGAATGTGTCGCTCGGCCTGAAGGGCAATGTCCGCGACCGTGCCGAAGTGGCGCTCAGGGAAGTGGGCTTGGGTCATCGTATCGACGCCTGGCCGCTGACCCTGTCGGGCGGCGAGGCGCAGCGTGTGGCGCTGGCCCGCGCTCTGGTGCGAGAGCCGAAATTGCTGCTGCTGGACGAGCCGTTCGCTGCGCTCGACGCGCTGACGCGATACCGGATGCACGATCTGGTCCTCTCGCTCTGGCGCCGACACAGGCCTGCCGTACTGATCGTGACTCATGATGTCGAGGAGGCGATCGCGCTGGCGGACCGCGTGCTGGTGCTGGACAAGGGGCGTATCGTCGCGGAAGAGCGCATCACGGCTCCCAGAGGCGAGCGGGCCAGCTTTGCCGGGCGTTTACGCGAAAAACTGCTGTCGCATCTGGGTGGCGACGATCATGGCGATGGCGTCATTCCCTTTGCGTCGATCGCGGAAGCCGCCGAATGAACGCAGTCGCCACCCTGGAGCGGCCGGTCGACACGACACGGCTGCGCGGGTTCGTAACCGCCTTCGCCGATCTGCTCGCGGCGACGCGGGACGAGCAGGCGATACTGGAAAGCGGCCGATCGCTAATGGCGCGCCTCATCGCCACCGATGACTGGCTGCCGGAGGAATTTACCCGGCCGCACCCGGATCGCTATCAGCAATATCTGCTTCACTGCGACAGTCGCGAGCGTTTCAGTATCGTCAGCTTCGTCTGGGGCGCGGGTCAGTCGACTCCGATCCATGACCACACAGTCTGGGGTCTGATCGGCGTGCTGCGCGGTGCGGAGAAAGTCGAGCGGTTCCGCCGCCTGCCGACCGGCGGCTTGATCGCGGAGGCCGAAGACCTTCTGCGCGAAGGGGAGGTAGACGCCGTATCGCCCCGCGTCGGCGACATTCATCGCGTGACCAATGGCCTCACCGACCGGCCTTCCATCAGCATCCATGTCTATGGGGCCAATATCGGCGCCGTGGAGCGGGCGACCTATGCCACCGACGGCACGCCCAAGACCTTCATTTCGGGTTACGCGAACGGCGTGATCCCTAACCTCTGGGACAGATCGAAAAGCATATGAGCACCGACACACTGGACCGCATCCAGACTGCGACGCCGCAGGACATTCGCCACGCCCTGCTGGTAGGCAGCGAGATCGCCATTATCGACGTGCGGGAGGAACATGAATTCGCGCAGGGTCATCCGCTCTTCGCCGCGCAGATCCCGCTGCGCCGCATCGACGAGGAGGCGCGCTGGCGCATCCCGCGCCTCGACACGCCGATCATCGTCTATGACAATGGCGAAGGGCTGGCGCGCAAGGCGGCGGTCCGGTTCGAAGGGCTGGGCTATACCAATGTCCGTGAACTGGACGGCGGTCTCTCCGCCTGGACAGCGGCCGGTTATGAACTGTTCGAGGACGTCAACAGCTACAGCAAGGCGTTCGGCGAACTGGTCGAGCATCGCCGCCATACCCCCAGCCTGGCGGCGGAGGATGTGCAGGCGCTGATCGACGAAAGGGCGGACATCAAGATCCTCGATGCCCGTCGATACGACGAATATAACATAATGAGCATCCCGACCGGGACGAGCGTGCCGGGCGCCGAACTGGTATTGCGCGCGCGGACCATCGCGCCCGATCCCGACACCACGATCATCGTCAATTGCGCCGGCCGCACCCGGTCGATCATCGGCGCCCAGTCGCTGGTCAATGCGGGCCTGCCGAACAGAATATTCGCGCTACGCAACGGCACGATCGGCTGGACGCTGGCCGGGCAGCAGCTGGAAACCGGCCAGACCCGCATCGCGCCTGAAATCGACGACGTGTCGACGCAGGACGCGCGTGCCCATGCCCGCGACGTGGCCTATCGCGCAGGCGTGAAGCGGATCGGCTGGGATGAACTGGACACGTTCAGGGCAGACAGCGGCCGCACCCTTTACCTCTATGACGTTCGCCAGCCGCGTGAATATGAAGGCGGCCATCTGCCCGGCTTCCGCAGCGCGCAGGGCGGCCAGCTGGTGCAGGAAACCGATCATAACGCCCCGGTGCGCGGCGCGCGGATCGTCGTGACCGACCCCACCGGCGTTCGGGCCGACATGACAGCTTCCTGGCTGGCGCAACTCGGATGGGATGTTTCGGTGCTGGACGTCGACTGGTCTGCGGTCACGCTGGAAAAGGGATCGGACGGCGCGCCGTCGCCGCGCGGGCCGGAGGGCCGGTACAAGCGCCCCTATGAGGGCACTGACAACAAGGCGGCCGCCATGCAGGCCTATCTGGACTGGGAATATGGCCTCGTCGCCCAGCTGGAGCGCGACGGCACCCACGGTTTCTACGTCATCTAACAAACAGGAGGGCATATGAGCGTCAAGTTCATCGGCTATATCGGCTTCAACAATGGATCGGAAACCCAGTCGGCGGTACGGAGCCGTGCGCTCGACACCGACTATGTCAACGCGGCAGCCAAGGCGCAGGAAGAGGGCGGCTTCGACCGCGTCCTCATTCCCTTCGGCTCCAACAGCCCGGAAAGCCAGATCGTGGCGGCGCATGCCGCCGCCATTACCACAAAATTGGGCTTCCTCGTCGCGCATCGACCAGGCTTTACCCAGCCGACCGTGGCCGCGCGCCAGCTTGCAACGCTTGATCAGTTGTCGAACGGCCGAGTGGCGGTACACATCATCACCGGCGGCGCGGATGAGGAAATGGCGCGCGACGGCGATACGCAGACCGTCAAGGCCGAACGCTACAGCCGCACCGACGAATATCTTACGATCCTGCGGCAGGAGTGGACGGCAGCGACGCCCTTCGATCACCAAGGCAAATATTACGACATCCGCCAGGCGTTCAGTGCGATCAAACCCGACAATCTGCCGGTCTTTTTCGGCGGATCGTCCGAAGAGGCGATCGAGGTGGCCGGCCGCCATGCCGATGTCTATGCGCTCTGGGGCGAAACGCTCGAAGCGGTGCAGGACACGGTGCGTGCGGTCCGCAAGTCGGCGGCGCGCCATGGCCGCAACCCCGGCTTCTCCCTCTCGCTGCGCCCGGTGATCGCGGATACGGAAGAGACCGCCTGGAAACGCGCAGCCGAGATCGAGGAACAGGTGCGCGAGAACCGGACCGCTGCCGGCCTGCCGCTCACTGGCCATCGTCCGCCCAATGCCGGGTCGCTGCGCCTGCTCGACACCGCCAGCAGCAACCGGCGCGACACGCGCCTATGGACCGGCGTCGCTGCGCTCACGGGCGCGGCGGGCAACAGCACGGGGCTGGTCGGCACGCCCGAACAGGTCGCCGACGCCATGCTCGACTATTATGACATCGGCATCGACCATTTCCTGATCCGCGGCTTCGACCCGCTGGGCGATTCAATCCTTTACGGCCGCGAACTGCTGCCGGTGGTACGCCGCAAGGTGGCCGAGCGCGAGGCATCTGGCCTCGCACTGGCGGGCTGATCCATGTCGAAGAAGAAAGTCGCCATCCTGTCGGCGACCCTTGTTGCGGTGGCGGGCCTCGGGCTCGCCGCCGCGACTTTTAAGCGTAGCGACGAACATGTCCTGCGTGTCGCCAACCAGAAGGGGCAAGTTCGTGCCATGATGCTCGCGTCGGGTGTGCTCAAGGGCGCGCCCTACACCGTCGAATGGTCGGAGTTCCCTGCGGCGCAACCGCTGCTGGAGGCCGTTGGCAGTGGCGCGGCGGACCTCGGCCTTGCCGCTGATGCGCCATTTATTTTCGCCTATCAGAGCGGCAGCCCGGTCAAGGCGATCGCCGTGCAGGCGCCGGCGCAGCAAGCCGACGAAGCGCTGGCGATCCTTGTCAAGAATGGTTCGCCGGTGAAGATCGCGCAGGATCTGGTCGGCAAGTCCGTCGCTACCACGCGCGGTTCGATCGGCCATCATCTACTGCTTCAGGCGCTGGAGCGCGCGCATATTCCGGCCGACAAGGTGCGCGTCACCTTCCTGCCGCCGGGCGATGCGAAGGCCGCATTCGACAGCGGATCGATTGACGCCTGGGCGACATGGACACCCTATACCAATGTCGCTGTCAAGGAGGGGGCGCGCGCTGTCGTCGACGCGAAGAATTATGGGTTGCCGCTCTACATCGATATCGCCCATGCCGATTCCATCGGGCCGAAACGCGCGCTGCCCGTAGATTTTCTCCAGCGAGAAGCCAGAGCGGTCGCATGGGCGCGGGCGCATCCCGATCAGTTTGCTCAGGTGCTGGCGAAGGAAACCGGTCTGCCGCTCGATATTGCCCGCGCCAGCTTCGACCGCAACAATCGCGTGTCGCAGCCGATCGATGCGGAGGTCATGGCGCATGAACATGCAATCACGGCGCGTTTCCGAACTGCTGGCCTGACGGACGGCAAGCGTGATGTCGCGCAAGCCTTCGATTCCAGTTTCAGGGCAAGTCGCTGAAACAATAAGTTTGAGTTCGTAAAGATGTACTAAAGTTTAGATATAATCATATATCTATCTTGAAAATCATTTCTCAATTAAATTAGTAGAAAATAGATGAAGCCCCAAGCTTGTTGGGGGAATGATCCATGAAAAATATTGCCCATTATTTTGCCTCATCGGCGCTTGCAGTTGTTGCAATCGCTGCCGCGCCGACATCGGCACAGCTTGTTAGCTTGCCGGAAGACGCTGCCGCTGCCGCTGCGGATGCCGGCACGATCATCGTCACCGGTGTCCGTGGCGCCCCGCGCACCATCGCCGAAAGCCCTGCGCCGATCGACGTGGTCGGTGCAGAGAAGTTGCAAGCGACCGGTGCGGCCGAATTTGGCGAGGCATTGTCGAAACTGCTGCCCTCGCTCAATTTCGGATCGACCCATGCCGGCGTCTTCTCGATCGGCCGTCCGGTTACCAATCGCGGACTGGCGCCGGCCTATACGCTGGTGCTCGTCAACGGCAAGCGGCGGCATAATGGCGCTTTTCTCAATAATTCGACCACCGACACGTCCGGCGCCAACCCCGTCGACATCGACCTGATCCCGACCAGCGGGATCGACCGGATCGAGGTACTCAAGGATAGCGCTGCCGCCCAATATGGCACCGACGCGATTGCCGGGGTCATCAATATCCAACTGGCTGAAAAGGAAGGACTCACCGGCGACTTCACCTATGGGACGCTTTACGATGCCAATGGCAAGCCCGACAGTTGGAAGGGTACGCTCCGCTACGGGACGAAAATCGGCGACGATGGCGGTTTCCTGACGATCAGCGGTGACATCCGCAAGCGTGGCGGCGCCTGGTGGAATCTGTTGGCGACCGACACGAACCTCTATGGCCTGCCTGCGGGGCGCACCATCGATCAGGTGGTGGCGTCAAGCGGCCTGACCCGCGCCCAGGTGGAAGCGAACGTCGCTGAAGCCAACGCTCGGAACGCGCAATGGCGCCGCGACGGCGCGCATAATGGCGATCCGCAGATCAAGGCATTCAACCTCGGCTATAATGCGCAACTGCCGGTGACGGACGATGCGACGCTCTACAGCTTCGGCACCTATGGCGAGCGCGACGCGCAGATCGGCAATAATTTCCGTCGCCCCAACAGCACCGCCAATTTCACGGCCCTCTTTCCGGACGGCTATTATCCACTCAACAATATCGACGAGACGGACTTCCAGTTCGTCGGTGGCCTGCGCGGTGCCCTGGCAGGTTGGGATTACGACATCTCATCCTCCTTCGGCCGCAATGCCAGCCGCCAATATTCCAAATTGTCGATCCGCCCCTCGCTCGGTCCGGACAGTCCGACCTACTGGCCGAACCTTGCGAATTTCGAATTCAGGCAATGGACGCATAATGTCGACCTGACCCGTGAGTTCGAGATCGGACTGGCCAGACCCTTGCAGATATCGATCGGCGCTGAATATCGGCTCGACCGCTTCCGGACCTTTGCGGGTGACCCGCTCGCCTACGAGCCGGCAACCTACATATTCCAGCCGGGCGATCAGCAATATGACTGGAATGTCGGCCGCGTTGCGTCGCCGGTGGTGCAGGGCGCGATCGTCCTGTCGCCCGCCGATGCCGCGGACATCAGCCGGAAAGTCTATGCCGGCTATGTCGACCTCGGTGTCTATCCGACCGACGCATGGTATATCGGCGCTGCGTTGCGTGCAGAACATTATAGCGACGGATCGGGCAGCCCGATCGGCCTGAAGCTCAACAGTCGCTACGAATTCAGCCCGGCGTTTGCTATTCGCGGCACCGTTGGCACCGGCTTCCGCGCGCCATCGCTGACCCAGGTCGGCTACGCCCAGACGGACGGCCGCACATCGTCCTTCTTCAATCCGGCGACCGGCCAGACCGAATTGCGGCCCACGGTCGCCAAGCTGGTGACGGCGGACTCGACGGTGGGCCAGTTGCTGGGCGCCAAGCCGCTCAAGGCGGAAAAGACGTGGAATGCCGGTCTTGGATTTGTCTTCACGCCTGTCCCGGCGCTGTCGGTCACATTGGACGGCTATTATATTCGCATCAGGGACCGTATCGAGCGTACCGGCCGTCTGTTCGGCACCGGCATCTCCGCCATCCTGGCCGCCAACGACCTGTCCGACATCGAGCAGGCGGAATATTTCATCAATGCGGCCGATACCGAGACGAAGGGCGTCGATCTGGTTGCCGACTATAGTCGCAGCCTGGGCAATCTCGGCAAGCTGGGCCTGACCTTCGCCTTCAACTATTCCAAGACGAAGGTCACCGACGTCGTCGCCACCCCGTCGCAATTGTTTGATGCCAACGGCAATTCCTTGCTGGGCGCCGGTTCTGTCTTCTTCGGTGGCGACAAGATTGGCGAACTCGAAGTGCTTCAGCCGCGGACCAAACTGGTCAGCACGCTCAACTGGTCAAAGGGCATTTTCGGCCTCAGCCTCACCGCCACGCGCTACGGCAAATATACGCAGCGCACCGCCGCACGGCCCGCGAACAGCTGGCAGGCCAGCCAC
>NZ_DATKFP010000142.1:0-12066 GCF_035511395.1 Sphingobium sp. | reverse complement strand
GAAAATGGCTTTGCGATGACGCCGTGGGCGCCGGAGAAATCGTCCGGAATCTTGGCGACGTTGGCAGTCACGAAGATGATCAATGCATCAGGCCAACGCTTCTGAATGACTTTTGCTACATCCAGGCCGTTCGATCCGTTCGCGAGATGGATATCGACGAAGGCAAGCTGGGGATCGATATCGTCGGGTAGGGCCTCGACATCCTTCAGGCTGGCGGCCTCGGCCAGCACAATGTGGCCGCTGTCTTCGACGATGGCCTCGATATCCATGGCCAGCAGTATCTCGTCTTCGACTATCAGGACGTTCATCGCGTCGTTCATGCTTCGGTCTCGCTACGGGGAAAGGTAATCGTCACACAGGTGCCCGGAGCATTGTCGCTCCAGATCGCTTCTGCCCGCGCCTGACGGGCAAGCCGGGTGATCATCGAAGTGCCGATGCTTTTGGTACGCTGGTTTGAGGCGATGCCGGGGCCATCGTCACAAATTCGGATGAGCCCGCTATTGGTATCCTCTTCGACATGCACGCGGAGTCGGCCTGCTCGGCCGTCGGCAAACGCGTGTTTGATGGCATTGGTCAGAATTTCATTGAGGATCAGCCCGAGAGCCGAGGCATGGGCCGCGTCCACAAACAAGGGCTGAGTGGTGAAGTCCAGCACGATATTGATACGGCCACTTGCACCCACGACGTCGGTCGCAAGGTTCTGAACGAACGTGCCCAAATCGAAGCGCGCAAGGTCGGTCGATTGGTAAAGTTGACGATGAACAACCGCGAGGGCATCGACACGCTCCAGCAGGGAGTCGAGAATTGCCACGACCCCGGGATCATCGATCGTGCGAACCTGGAGGCGCAGCAAGGAACCGATCATTGTCAGGTTGTTTTTTACCCGATGATCGACCTCGTGAAGCAGGAGCGTCTTGGCATCAAGTGCAGCTCGCAAATCTGCGGTGCGCCGATCAACTTCACGTTCTACGAGAAATTTCTGATCGCTGATGATCTTCTGCGCCTCGATGCGATCGGAAACGTCCATTTGTGAGGCAAAAAAGAAACGGATTTCGCCTTGATTGTCGCGGACTGGCGACATGTACAACGCGTTCCAGAATGTCGAGCCGTCTTTGCGGTAGTTTAAGAGATCGACGTCGACATCATGGCCGTTTTCTATGGCGTCCCGGACGCGTGCTACGGCTTCACGGTTGGTATCAGGTCCTTGGAGAAACCGGCAATTGCGACCGACGATTTCCTTTCGGGTATAGCCCGTCAGTGCCTGAAACGCTTCGTTGCAAAAGACGATCGGATTATCAGCCTGCGCAGGATCAGTAATGACCATCGGCATACGTGTCGCACGCACTGCGGCGGCGAAAGGGTCACCGCGGCCATGCTCGTAATCAAGGATGTCGGTTAGATGCCAGTCGTCACTCTGCTTCAATTTCGCCTCCAGCGAAAGCCAGAGGGCATCGCGCAATCTTTCAAACCGCATCGGGCGAAGTTCGTTCCCTTGACCAGATGCGTTCTAGGCATGAGGAGGCGGGTTGAGCGCGACAACACCGCCAGTCCGCAAGTGGATCGAACCTCGATAACGTGCGTGACCTTTCACATGGTCTCCTGCGGCGTGGAGGCAAAACAGGCAGTCATGCCTTCCAACGGGCGGTTCTCGCTTCGGTGAAGCAGCACGCGGCTGCCCTTTGCATCTCGCGATCTGGTGCACGTCGTCGGTCGCTAGGGTGCTACTGTCCGGGATATCCCATCTTACAGATGACTGAAGGGCTGACTCTGGACCGGCGGGGACAGGAACCGACGCCAATCGCCTCAGTTCTCCTATGCATGGAGACCCACATCAGCACTCCCCCGCAGGCGATTTGCCCCGCGCGTCCTGTCCGGACGAAGAAGGGCCGCCCATCCGGCGCCGCCTCGCAACACGCGTGGCATCCTGATGGAATGGCCATGCCCTGGCATCACATGCGTGCGGTGTGTTCCACGCACTCGATGGCCTTGCTCATCTCCCCCTCCGTCACTACATCCGCAAACCTGGTTTCGTTGGGAATTCAATCCGGCCATCAATCTTGGGGCCTCGGCCACGGTCCTGTTTTTAATACGGGCTAGGTGCGCCCCACCAGCCGTCGTGGCTTCAGCGGCAGTACCCAATGTGCTGGCCCCCGAAGGGCGTACCGGTCTTCGTTCGATTTGTGCGAGGCGCCTGTCGGTGCTCGTTAGGTTAGGTCTTCGGCCACGCCAACGCTGCATGTTCCAAGCAGATGTCCCGTCTCCTTCCCCAAACCATGGCGTGCGCCAGCTGCTTTCCAGATCGCCATCGGCCCCGTTGCGCCTTCTCTTGAAGTGAAACGCAGACCAAACCGGACCGACCGCAGCTGAAGATCAAAAATTTCAAGCTGGGCGTCGATAAGGGTCGTGGCACGCTACTGGCCAAAGTCGAGATAGTAGCGGGTGGATTTCAGCGTGCCAGTCTGCCCGGGTGCGCCCATATCGACCAACTCGTGCAAATCGCGGGTTGCAGTTGCACGAGAGGTACCCGTGATGGTGACGTGATTGGCCGCGCTCTGCCCCCCGATGTAGCCGTCCAACCCTTCGCGAAACATCCGAGCAATGGTGCGCGCTCGCCCGCTCGTTCAGCCGGCACCGGAAGCGATCGTAGAATTTTGTCTTGGTGACGAGAAAGTCGATTAGGGCAAGACTGTGCGTCTGGGCGTCCAGCACGGTTTCGGCAAAATCGGTCAGCCAGGCAGTGATTTCGTTTTTCTTTTTAGACGCTTCCAGCGCATCGTGATAGGCGGGCCGCTTGCGCTGGATGACATGTGAAAGGGCTATCAGAGTGGGCTGACCGATTGCCTGTGACAGCCCTTCTCGGCTAGCGCACGAGCCACGCACCGGTTGCCATCCTCGAAGGAGTGGATCGACACGAAATAGAGGTTAGCGATCCCTGCCCGGGTCAACCCATTTTTTTCAGTGGCACGTCCTGCGAGGGCGGGACCTCGAAATGCACCTTCGGCTTGTGGCTGAAACCTGAGACGCCCTGCATAGCGTCTGCGTGTTCGCAGTAACTGCCGACAGCCTCGATGTCGTGCCGCCCACTGACCACCATGCGGTGCAAGGCGAACGGGGTCTCATCCGTGAGCGGTTCGGCAAAGTCGCGATAGAGGGCGATCATCATTTCAGAGATGCCGCGCTCGGTCGGCGGGATGCGACGGTCTCCGACGTCAAGACCGAACTGGCGGCGCAGCGAGCTTTGCACCCTGTCGCGGTTGGGCAACTCGCCTTCGATCTCGGACGTCTGGAGCGCTCCGCCGGTCATGAAAGCGATGGTGACGGCGGCGCGGTCATCGTCGGCAAGATAATTGACCGAACCGATGAGTATCCCGGACTGCAGCAGGAATCTGGTTTCAGACGCAGCCAAAGAGACGCTATCCCAACGAAATTCAGGCCAGTCTGGCTGCTGCCAATCCCACTTCATGAGCTATAAATAGCCTTTTTATAACTCACTGGATGTCAGTTTTTGAGGTAGAAGCCTGTGATTTTTGCCTCACCCAGCCACCACTCGCTGAGTGACCGAAGCGGGACAACCCGTTCTGACGCGTTCTAGCTATCGCCAACATGGCCATTTGAGACGTGTCATGGGATTATCAGAATTCGCTCCCGCCGTGCATGAGCGGGTTTCATGGAAAGCACGGCGTAAAGTGGGCGCGAAGCGCGAGCTCAAGCCCTGTCAGATCTGGGCCGTCCGCTTCTCTCGACCAATATCGACGCATCCGGGATCGGGCGCTGTTCGATCTGGCGATCGACAGTAACCCGCGCGGCTGCGACCTAGTAAAGATGAGGATCAGCGACATCGTTTGCGACCCGAGAATTCGGACACGGGCAACGGTGCTTCAGCTAAAGACCGGAAAGCCAGACCAGTTCGATTTGATGGATGATGCTCGTGCCAGCGGCATCGGACGAGGTGATGCCGCTGGCGATCCTTTCAAGAGATCAGCCGATCGGCGCGCAGCCGCTCGAACAGGGCGAAGAACGCATCGTCGGTGGGCTGATAGGCGGTGAAGCCCAAACGTCGGCTCTTGGTCATATCGGCCACGACCTCGATCGGCCGGCCCAGATCGGCGTCGGTATGCCATGGCGAGGCCAAGCGCGCGAGATCGGGCTCTGTGAGGTCCTCTCGAGCAGCAATTTCACGCCACAACCCTGCATCATCCGCCATCTGCTGCTCCAACGGCCAAACTTTGCCGTCGAACGGCGCAGCCTCGATGCCGAACCAGTCGGCGATGCGGCTCCACATCCACTGCCAGCGGAAGATGTCCCCGTTGACGACGTTGAACGCCTGGTCATGCGCTGCATTCGTCTCCGTCGCCCATAGCAAGTGGTGCGCGAGTTGGGTGGCATCGGTCATGTCCGTGAGCCCTGACCATTGCTCGGCGGAGCCCGGGAACGTGAAGGGTCGTCCGGTCTCGCGGCACAGCGTCGCGTAAACGGCTAGCGTCGTGCCCATGTTCATTGCGTTGCCGACCGCCAGCCCGATCACGGTGTGCGGGCGATGGACGCTCCAAGTAAAATCATCGCGCGAAGCCGCCGCGAACACCTCGTCTTCCTGGGCGTAATAGAAATTTTCTACGTCGAGGCGCCCCTGTTCCTCACGAAAGGGGGTCTGTGGCAGCGCGCCTTTGCCATAAGCCTCGAACGGTCCAAGATAATGCTTCAGCCCTGTAACCAGCGCGACGTGACGGGGACTGCCGGGTTTGGGCAAACCATTCAGCAGATTGCGCACCATCGCTGAGTTGACGCGAATATTCTGCGCCTCGCTGTCCTGCCGCAGCCAAGTAGTGATGAACACCGCGTCCGGGTCGATGTCGCGAAGTGCCTGCGCAGTCGCGAGCGGATCCTGCAAATCGGCGGCAATCGGATGTACCCCGGATTGAGCGTTGGGCCGCCGCGCCAAGCCATGGACAGTCCAACCCTGATCGACCAGAAGCTGCGCTGTTGCACTGCCGACTATGCCGCTTGCGCCTACAACCAATGCCGTTTTCGCCATGTCAATCTCCTTGTCGCGTCGGACCTAGGCATTGGCGCCTCCATCTTCTAGACGGCACCATTCACTGACCCAGACACCAGAAGGTAACCACATGCAACCCGGAACGTCGGACGATGAATGGCGGGAGGATTGCGCGCCCCGCCGCGTGCGGGTAAGAAGGCGCTACCGGGGCTCGCTGAAGCACGCCTCGCGCTGCTCCGGGTGCCGATTAGGGCGCGGAGTAACGAGGCGACCCGTCCTTAATGAAGCGAAAGCGCCGGGATCCATTGTTCTATCGACACCGAATTGCGAGCTTCGGAACCACTCTGGCCGACCTCGCTTTTTCTCCCGCCAATTATCGTCCATGTTGGGAAGACGGGCATCTTTCTATCGGCGAAAAGGGGGCGCTGTGGAGTGCAACCCCTACCACGCCCGCTCCGGAGGTCGAGCCGTTGAGCCGTTCAATAGTTGAAACTGAGCTGTCTTGAACGACGTTGGCGTCATAGCGCCGTCAGAGCCGGTCATAATGACGCAGACGTGAGGCGCGATAGAAACAAAAATCCCGGCCTTGCCGCACAGCTGATCCTGGCATTCATCGTCGCCGTAACCACTGTGTTGCTATGGCTCTTCGTAAAATCGCTGAGCCTTGCGCCCGACAAGGATCGAATGGTTGTCCCAGTGCCTCAGACCGGCTCGGATCGCCTTAAATCAGCGGCCTGATCTGCATTCGATCCCTCGTGCGAAGCTTTACGCATCGGCGTTGACTACAATCTCCGTGATGGTCGACCTGTTGGTCGATGGCGCGCTCGGTGTCGATGTAGCGAGAGCGGTCAGCACTTCCCACCGTAGAGCACGTCGAACGGCCTCGACATCCGCCATGGCTACGCTGAAGCGGCGATCGCCTCTCGCCCTGTAGCTTGGGAGCAAAACCGCCAGCCTTTCGCCGCTGCGCAACCCAACGGACCGTTGTCGATACTACTACGAGATCATCGGGTGAACGGGGAGATCGAAGACATGCGTACGCGACGGCAGCAGCGCGCGCAACTTGGTTGGCGGAGTGGGCGCGGCCGACCGGTACGTTCACGCGATCTTAGGGAACGGATGCGTGTCAGTTCCGACCCAGCGTTGCTTTCAACGCGTCGATCCGCTGAGATGCCTCGGCTTTGCTTATGCCGTCGGGCGGCAAGTCCTCGCCTGCCTCCTCGCATAGCGTCGTGAGATAGGAGGCCTGTGCGCCGGTCATTGGGTCGTCGCCCGACACCCATGCTGATGGATCCTTTTCCGTGTTCGATCCTGGGTGATCATCCAGTTTCGGATTATGCAGTTCATCGCTCATATGCTCATTCCTTGTTCTTTGTTTGTTCTTAACGCATAAGCAGGGGGGCCGGTTCCCACAAACGCGCGATGCAAATTCCGGCGCGTTCCAAACCCCCCAAGCGGGGCCGCGTTCTACACCGGAGCGTGCGAGCAAGACGGTGGCTCGGCTTACGGCGACCTGAGCACGCTGGTCCAGAAAGGCAAAGGCGTAGCCAAGGATGCGGTCCGGGCCGCAGACCTGTTCCCCAAGTCCTGCGAGTTGGACGATGCCGATGGCTGCCTCAATCTCGGCCGTACCTACAACGCGGGAGTTGGCGTCGGACGCGACCGGGCACAGGCGGCGGCTTATCGCCGGGCGCTGGAAATAGAACCGACCCTACGCCGCTCGACAAAGTTCTAGAGCGGTCCGCGCTATTCGCAGAGCTGGATCGAATATATCCTCGTCACTGGCAGAAGGTGGAAGAAGCCGATCGACGACTTCCGCTTGGTCGTGGACAAGGGCACGCCGCAGACGCTGGTCAGCTTTCGCGGCGAAGGCGTCAGGAAGATCGGCCCCGCTACGTTCGAAATGCGCAAGCGCGACTGGCGCCCCAAACAGGATTCTCGATCCTCCTTCTCAATCCATTCGGCGCGGAATGACGATCACGAATATGCCGCATGACGACGAATCTCGCCGACTTATCGGATTCATGCAGTGAACCCAGCGATCTGCGACATACGCGTGGGCCGGCCCCGAACTCTCCAGCCGGTGTGGCGCCGGGTCATCCGCTCTCCGGTCGATAAGCAGACGCGGCTTCCGGAGGGTTTCTTCCCCGCTCGATCAAGGGTGAATTCGACCGGTTGAACCTTCCGGGGTAACCGGGCGGCAATGGTCCTCGCTCAGAAGTGGACGTCGATGTAATCGGTGAGACCGTCACACCATTCGAATTCGCGCAGGCGATAGTAGGAGCGCTTCTGCGTGATCGCGAAGTGCCAGGTCTTGTCCTTGTCGCACACGCGGCCGACGTCGGGAATGTCGCTGATCCGGATGCGGCCGACGAAGGTGAAGTAGTCGGCGCCGATCTCGGTGATCGTGCCGTCGAGCAGCAGGCGGCCGGGGCCGCCCGCCTCGGCCTGCGCACCGCGCAGTTTCCAGACCCTGCCGTCGGTCCGCACGTAGGCGCTGCCGCGTGCCTTGCCCCAGTCGATCCACTGCAACGTCAGGCCCTTGTTCGCGTGCAGGCGCTGCGCGGCATTGCGATCGAGGATGCGGGTGGGGTCGGGAGACTGGACCGCTGGGCTTTCGTCCGCCCTTGTTATGGGCGCGATCGGTGCCAGCGCTCCTGAGGTGATGGCGAGCAGGGCGGCCAGGGTCGGTTTGCTGGTCATGTCCTCAATACCTCATGGGTTCGTGGCAAGGCGACACAGGTTTACACGGTCCAGACGGAAAAGGTGTCGTCTTGCATGTCACCTCGCCGGCAAAGTGTCGCCTTGCGCACCAAGACTGTCGCTCTGCACCGTGAAAGTGTCGCCTTAGGTGTCAACATGCGCTCTCGAATGTCGTCTTGTGCGTGCGCACCTGTCGCCTTGTACCGGTCGGGTGTCGCCTCGCGATTGGCACGCGACCGGGGGTTGGGTGGGATCTCAATAGGAGCATGGCCAAAACGTACCCCGGCACAACTCTTATAGGAAAATGGAACGTGGGAACCCGGCGGCACGCCGCCCGCTCACACGTCGAGTGCCGCGCAGTTGGCCTGCAGCACTTCCATCACCCGCGCGACCGCCAGTTCGAGCGGCGCGACTTCGCCCATCAGCGCGAAGCTGCCGCCCAGCGCGAAGGCGCAGTGGCCGTGGACCGTGGCAATCAGCGAACTGGTAAGCCGGGCGACCCGGTCGGAGCCGCTGTCTGGCAGGAGTGAGCCGACCTCGCGCCGGATAATGTCGGTCAGGCGCACGCGTTCGGCGACCAGGCTTTCGGCCATCTCCAGTCCCTCGGGAACTCGGTGTTCGTAGATCGCGGCCCACAGATTGGCATGGCAGGCGGCGAAATCGAAATAGCCCCTGACCAGCACCGCGATCCGCTCGCGGCCCTTCACCCCTTCCAGCCGCGCTTCGATCCATTCGGCCCACAGAGCGAACGTACGGCTGTTGATCGCCATGACCAGCAGGTCCACATTGCCGTAGATGTGCATGATCGTGCCGACCGAATAGCCCACGCGTTTGGCCACTTCACGTGCGGAAAAGCGGGCGTAGCCGCCTTCCGCCATCACCTGCTGCCCGGTCGAGAGGATCAGTTCGCGCAGTTCGTCGCGGCCATGGTCGGATCGGCGCCCCACGTCACTGCGCCTTGCGAACGAAGGGATAGCGCAGCTGCGCGAAGTAGCCCCTGGGGACCACTTCCGGCACGCCATAGCCCTGCGGCCACTTGCCTTGCGGGAAGTAGTGCGTGCCGAACAGGCGATCGAGCCAGGGGAAATGGATCGCGAAGTTCTTGTCGATCCCCTCGTCCTCCAGCGCGTGGTGCCAGTGGTGGAAACGCGGCACCACGAGGAACTGGCCGAGGCGGTCGAAGTTGCCGCGCACGTTGGCATGGATCAGCGACGAGTAGACGTAGACGAGGCCGATGTAGGCCTGCATCACCGAGGGCAGGAAACCGAGCGTCAGCAGGGGCAGCGAAGTCACTCCGCGCAGGAGGACGATCTCGACGAAGTGCATCCGCCCCCCGGCGAGCCAGTCCATCGAGCGGGCCGAATGATGCACCGCATGGAAGCCCCAGAGGAACGGGATCCGGTGGAACAGCCGGTGGAACCAGTATTGCGTGAGGTCGGTGAGGAACATCGCCGCGATGAACTGGACGATCCAGGGCAGCCCGCTCACGGCGGCGCGGACACCCGACAGCGTCTCGCCATGGGCATTGAGATAGCTCGATGGCGCCAGGGCAAGAAAGGTGACGATCTGCACCAGCATCGAACTGACGAGGAAGTAGAACAGGTCTTCGTTCCATTCGGGCCGGAACAGCCGCTGCTTGCCGCGATGGGGAACGATGCGCTCCAGCGGCGCGAACATCAGCCCCGTGGCGATCAGGTTCACCGCAAAGAAGTCGACGCCGAAGAAGATGCCCCAATCATGCATCTCGCGCGGTTGGACCGACGCGCCGCCCAGCACGGTGCCGGCCAGAGCCACCAGCAGTGCGGTCATGCCCAGCGCCTTGCGCGGGCGCAGCAGCAGGCTGAGCAGCGCAAGCGCATAAGCACCGAGCAGCGTGGCGTGGACGGCGATGCGGAATACACGCGATGCCAGGACAGGCGCCAGTTCGGGAGTGGCCAGCCAGCCGGGCCAACGCAGCGCCGCGACGAAGCTCAGCCCCGCGAAGGCAAGCAGCAAGGCGAAGAAGCCGGAAAACCAGCCGGTACCGAAGCCCCGCGCTTCGATCGGCGCTTCGAGATCGCGCACCAGCCGCTTGAGAATGGGTGTCATGGGTCCTGCTCTCCTGTCGTGACGACCCCTATAAACGTAAAATCGAACACTGTCTAATTTAAATTGCACGGTGTTCGATTGTTAGGTAGGCATGAGGCCTCGCAGCCACAACCGAAGGACGGGGCATGACCGAAATCCTGCTTTTAGCGACGATCATTCTAGGTGCTCTGCTGCATGATACCCGGCGCCGGCTTGCCCGACTGGAGCGGGCGGTGGGGGAGGGCGCTAATGCGCCGGGGCCTGCGGCTCTGCCCGATTCGGCGGTGTCCATTCGCGAGTTTGCGGACCCACGGACTTTGGCCCCGGCGCCGGTCATCACGCCTGTCGAACCGGAACCGTTGCCGCCCGAGCCCACCGCCGAAGCGGTCGCGGCGGCATTCGAAGCAGGCCCCGATGTTCCATATGTGGTGATCCACGAAGATGCGCCCTTCACCGAAGAAGCGGTTCATCCGGTCGGCAAGGCGGCAGCGTCTGGCTTCAGCTTCGAGGACCTGTTCGGACGCAAGCTGCCGATCTGGGCGGGCGGGATCACCCTGATCGTAGCCGCCGTGCTGATGGTCAAATATTCGATCGATTCGGGGCTTCTCTCGCCCATCGTTAGGGTGATGCTGGGGCTGGTGTTCGGCACGGGCCTGATCGCAGGCGCCGAACTGGCGCGTCGGAGCGAGGACAGGGTGCGCGATCCGCGCGTGGCCCAGTCGCTGGCCGGTGCCGGTATCGGCGGCCTTTACGCAGCCGTGCTTGCCGCCGCCAATCTCTACGGTCTCGTTGGGCCGGGCGCGGCGTTCGCAGGACTCGCCGCCATCACAGGCTTTGCGATGGTTCTGGCAATGCGCTTCGGTGTGCCTTGCGCGGTGCTTGGACTGGTCGGCGGCTTGGCGACTCCGGCTGTGGTGCAGTCCAGCGCGCCAAGCATTCCGCTGCTTGCCGGTTACCTCGCGATCGTGATCGGCAGCCTGACGCTGCTCTCGCGCCGCCAGCATTGGGTCTGGCTGGGCATCGGTGCACTCATCGGCGGGGCGGGCTGGAACCTGGTGCTGATCGTACTGGGCGGGCTGGACAATGCCGCCACGCTGTCGCTGGGACTGTTCATGCTGCTGCTGGGCCTCGGCCTGCCGGCGCTGAGTTTCGACCGGCACGCCGTGCCCGTCCTGCACGTCGGCGCGGCGATCGTTGCCGCCCTGCAGCTTGCGCTGCTGGTAGCGACAGGCGCGTTTGCGCCGCTGACCTGGGGACTTTACGGATTGCTGTCGCTGGCCTTCGTCTGGCTGACGGGGCGCACGCCCATGCTGCGCAAGGTCGTCGCGGTGCCGGTGCTGGCGGCGCTAGGCCTGGTGGCGCTCTGGCCCTCGCCGGGCATGGCGCTCTTCGTGGCCGTGATCGCTGGCATCGTGCTGATCTACGGGGGCTATGCCTTGCGCAACCTCTGGCGTGACAGGGGCGGGCTGATGGAGGTCGGGTTGCTCGGCGCCGTTTCGCTGGGGGGGTATGCACTGGCGTTCGGCCAATTCTACACAGCAGCGCCGGGACAGGACCGGCGCTTCGCCTTGCTGGCGCTTCTGTTCGCGGGCTTGCCGGCTGTCGGAGCAGCACTGGGCTGGCAACAGCCGGCCCGCCGTGACGACGCGCGGTTCGCGCTATTGGCCTCGGGCTCGGGTCTGCTCGTCGTCCTCGCCGCGCTGGTCGGGCTGCCGGCATGGGCGGTACCGATCGCGATCGCTTTCGTCGCCGCCGCGCTTCTGGCGCTTGGGATCGTAGCCAGGGACGATCGACTGTGCCTGGTGGCGCTGGTCTTCCAGACCGGTGCGATCGTTGCGCTTCCCATCACGGACGTCGCCGCGACCGAGTTGAGCCGCTTCATCGAGACCGCCGCCGTGCCTCACATCGGACAGGCAGTGCTGCGCTGGGCCGCCGTCGCGCTGACCGGCGCGGCGTTCGCCTGGCACCATGCGGACAGGCGCCGGGCGGTGCTGCTGCAGCCCGTCGCTACCGTGCTGGGCTATGGTTTGGTGGCGCAGGTCGTGCCGGCGGCATGGCTCGCCATCGCCGCCGCCGTGGCGCTCACCGTTCTCGCCGAGACGACGTGGCGAAAGCCCGCACTTCGTCTGGCCCCGACGCTGGTGACGCTTGCCGCCTTCATCGGTCTTTGGGCGCTTGAGCCCGTGGCCCGCTGGATGGTTTCCGGGCTGATGTCGCTGTCCGGCGAGCCGGTCTTCGCCACGAGCCTCCCCGCGCCCGGGATGACGGCGCAGCGGCAGCTGGTGCCGGCGCTCGCCTGCGCG
>NZ_DATKFP010000141.1:0-10113 GCF_035511395.1 Sphingobium sp. | reverse complement strand
TCATCATCGGTACTGACGTAAAACGAGAGCTGGTCCGCGGCGAACTCTCGCGCTGGCGAACAGCTGCCTTCCCCATTGCCGGGGCCGCAGGCGGCATGCTGGTCCCCGTGCTCCTCTATCTGCTGATCGCCGGAGGCACTGAGGTCGCGACAGGTTGGGGAACCGTGATCACGATGGACACGGCTTTCGGCCTCGCCCTCATTGGGATTTTCGCGAAATCCTTGCCGCCCGGCGTCCGGGCGCTGTTCCTGGCGTTCGCAGCCATTGACGACATTGGTGGGCTGCTGGTCATCGCGGTCGCTTACAGCCAGGGCATTCATGTTGCGGGGCTATTGTTCGGATGCGCTGCGTTCGCCGGCAATTATCTGCTCCGTCGGCTGAAATGGGGCGCCTCCTTGCCCTATGTCCTGCTCGCGCTTCTGCTCTGGGCCGGGATATTTCAGTCGGGCATTCACACGACCATCGCCGGGGTTCTCATTGGTTTCCTCGTGCCGGTTCACCCCCGGCTCCGCCGCGCGCAATTTGCCGACAAGGTTCAGCAGAAGGTCGATGAATTCCAGGCTGCGCACGACCATGCCGAAGAGAGCGATGGCGAGGAGGAAAGTTCTGCCGCCGAGCAAAAGGCGGAGGAGCGGCTTGGCTATTTGCATGAAATGACCGGCGCTACCCATGAGACGGGAGAACGGCTCATCACCCTTTTGACGCCGTGGATCAGCTATATCGTACTGCCGCTGTTCGCGCTTTCCAATGTCCGCGTGCATATGAGCGGCGACCTTATCACCGCTGCGCTCGGCTCGGCGCTGGCGCCAGCGATCCTTGCTGGCCTGGTGGTCGGCAAGCCGATCGGATTTCTGGGTTTCAGTTGGATTGCGACGCGTCTCGGAATTGCAGAGGCGCCCAAAAACGTCACCTGGCCTATGATCGCCGCCATCGGTTGCACGGCGGGCATCGGCTTTACCATCTCGCTCTTCATCTCAAGCCTTGCCTTTACCGACGAAGCGACGCGGGAGGTGGCAGCGCTCGCCATCATCCTGGCCTCTCTTCTGGCGGGCATTGCCGGCTACGTCGCCCTCCGCCTGGCTGCCAGAAAGCCATCCAGAATGCGGCGCCCATGACATCGCCCCGATCTGGGAGGCAGTCGACCCACCAAGGACCGTACGGATACGAAATGACGGGAACATGCGCACATCTGACCTGTTGGCTTGGCTTCACGCCTGATAGGAGAGAGCCATGACCCCCGAAGACTTCCCCGGTGAAAATGATCAGGCTGACATGAAGGGTACATCGATGAACGATCTGCCCGGGACCGACCAACCCGATGGCACGGACGAAGACGTCGATGTTGATGTGGACGCCGACGATGAAGGCCACGATGCCGACGATCTCGAGGACGCGCAACGAGAAGCCGCTGAAAAACGCGCACAGGAAGGCGGCTATCAGTAAGGCCAGTTTTAGGGCGGCCGCGATTCCAAGCGTGTGCCGCCCCCAGGCTTAAGCCTGCTACTGGAAGACCAGATAAAGTAGAGAATGTGTCGTTGGCAATCGTAGAATATATCGAATTTCAATCGACTATCTGACACGGTGATAACGTCGCGACGTCGCTACATCCCTCCACGGCGCGTCATCACCAAAGCCCAAACTATGCGCAACGCGCAGTAGGCAAAGAAAACCCCGCCGGAGCGCACTCCACGGCGGGGCCAAGGTTCAGGGAGGTGTCGCTCAAAGGGGAAGAGCGACACTGCTAACTTAGGTATTTAGCAGCTTCTTACAAGACCGGCTTTTCCCAAAATGGTGCGAGATCAGTGCCGTAGCATTCGAGCTGGCTTAGCGCCCCGTAGTTGAGTCTGACGATGGGGCGTTTGAAGCCAGAGCATCGGCGATCATCGCGGCCAGCGTCTCCTCGGCCCGTGCCCGTACGCCAGCCTCTTTTGCTTCCAGATCGTGCCGAAGCCATTGCGGCGCACGTTCGATGACACGCAGAATCGTCGAATTTGTTTTTTCGTCCATGCGAGCCAGCCTATGACTGCTTGGCCTTGGCAGCGCAATCGTGCCGCAGCGCGCCGGTCCAGGCATCGCCACAGCTATTATCGTCAGGCGAACAACCCATGCAGAAACCAGCCCTGGCAACCGGTCGCGCTGTCCATGCCATCGCCTTGACGGAACACCCAGTAGCGCGCGCCGGTCTCGTCCTCGACGAGGAAATAATCGCGGACGCTCAGCCACTCCTCATCGCTCACATGCCATTCGCCATAGATGCGCTCGGGCCCGTCCGCGCGCTTCACCTTCCGGCGCATGCCGCGCCAAACGAAGTGAACTGGTGGGTGCTCGGGCAACAGGGCCATGGTATCGATGGGTTGAGGACGTTTGAAGAGGCGCGCTGGGCGCGGCCAGCGCTCGGGCCAGCGCAGCAAGGTCGGATCCGCCATGGGGGCAATGCGGGTGACGGAGCGCTCGGGAATATCGCTTTCGCGCGCGGCAACCCGATAGAGCCGCTCCTCCCCTACCCTGTTCCCCAATATATCGACCAGCGCTGCCACATCAGGCGTGGGCGTCTCGCCCAGATGCGAGATGGTGCGGAGCCCAAGCGGCTCGACCAAAGGCGCTGCCAGCACCATCTTCTCGACCCCGAAGCCAGGATCGACCGTCTCGATCCGGTCGCAGAGCAGCCGTCCCATTTGCTTCCTGTCCCGACTTGGCTTGGCAAGCCCGGCACGGATCGCCTCTATCCGGTTGTCGACGCGGTGAAAGCGCAGGTCCAGCCGTCGCGCCCCTACGCCCGCTTCCTCCAGTTGCTGACACAGGGCGTCCACCAGCTTGTGCGTGTAGCGGGCAAGGGTCTCGGGCGCGCCGATCGGTTCGGCAAAGCGGCGCTCCACCGCAATCGTTTCGGGCAGCGCGACCGGCTCGAAAGGTTCGGACACGCGGCCATAGACCTGGTCGAGCCGCAGGCCGGGCGCCGACCCGAACCGCAGCGCGAGCGAGGCGCGCGGCATGGCTTCAAGATCGGCGATCGTTTCCAGGCCCAATTTGCTCAGATTAGAGACGATCGCAGGCTCCAGGCGAAGCGCGGCAAGCGGCAATTCGGCAATTGCCTCGGGCAATGAAAGAGAATCGATGACGCGCAGCGGCTCGGCGCCATAACGCGCCAGCGCATGAGCAGCACCATAGGCGGGCGCGCACACTGCGCGCGCCACCGTCTCCACCTCGGCAAGTCGCGTCACTACGTCCTTGAGCACCCCCATCACGCCGCCATGGGCATGAGCGGCGCCGGTGATGTCGAGCATCAACCCGTCGGGCGGATCGACCGCTATGATCGGCGCATAGCGGCGCAGCGACCAGACAGCGAGACGCTCCAGCCCTTCCGGGTCCGCCTGTGGCTCGGCATCCATGATGAGGAGATCGGGCACCAGCGCCTGCGCTTGCGTCACCGCCAGGCCTGTGCGCAAACCGATCAAGCGCGCGGCGGCGTTCGCCGCGGTGACCACCCGACGTTGCCCTTCCATGCCAGCAAGGATCAGCGGCGCGTCAGGAGGCGGCGCGCTGCACCCAAGCCTGCGACGCAGCCGATCCGTCGGCCAGGTCGGCAGGAATAGCGAGACGACCTGTCGCATCGCAGGCTTCCACCAGAAAATCGGCGCTCTCTCCTGCCCGGCACCGAATGAGCTCGACAAACCAGCGATGCCGACCAACCCCCGGCACCGGCAAGGGTTCGGATGGAACGGCCGTCACCCGCCATCGCGTCGCGGCCGCCGTGGGCTGGCCAAAGTCCGACGCTTCGGCCAGGCGCCGCCAGCGCCGGATCGCTATTCCAATGGTGCCGCTGCTCTCGGCCGCCAGTTGGAGGCGCCGCGAGGATGTCATCGACAGGCGGGCGAGTTCCGCGACCACGCCGCCAAGGCCACCATGCCGCAGGCCTTCCTCAAAACAGGCGAGCACCGCCGTTTCATCGCGGGCCTCAACATAGATGACGCGATCGGGATCAAGCCCCGCCTGCGCGATGGCGGGCGCGAACAGATCAGGCTCGGTCATGCACCAGAGAATACTGCCGCTCACCCGCGCGAGAATGCCAGCGGCGAACAGCGCGGCAGCCGCGCCATCGGTCACCCCCTGTGCGCCGCCCGCCACTTCATGCAGCGCGCCCAGCGCCAGACCCCCGCCCGGCAGTTTGGCGTCGACCATCTCCAGCCCAAATGGCAATACCTCTTTGCGCCGACGTTCCGCGCCCTCGATCTCGGCAATCTGTGCGCGCAAGGCAGCAACACGGGGGGGCGCCCCTCTTTCCATCATTGAAGGGCCTCTTTCTGGCTCGCGGTTAGATTCGTTCCTATTTTGTTCCATACAGGGTCCAAGTCAACGGGGGCGGAGTCGAACAGACGCATCCTCAGCGACACGCTTCTGAAACAAGGCAGGAAAAACCGATGGTCTCGCAGCGAAAAAATTAAGCCTCAAGCTTGGGGACGAGGCGGCTGAAGAACCTTCGATCCACCAGTCTGCGACCGAATCGGAGCACGACTCGCCGTCGGCGCGTTATCATCCAGGCCATGATCCCGAGCTTGTCACCGACAATGAAATTCCCTGGTAAGGAGGCAGCAGTATGACGCCGCGCATCATCGCCATTGAAGGCATCGATAGCCTGCCGCCCAGCGAGGCGACGCAGCTTCGCATTGCCCAGCAGACGCTTGAGCTGATCCTTGGGTCAGCAGTCCGAGACAGCGATCAGACGGTCGATCCTGATCTCGCGGTTGAAGGCATTTTGATGGGCCTCGCCTGCATCATGGAGCAGGCACCTGAATTCCCGACACGGCAGAGCCTGCGCAAAGGCGCTGAGGCCTATGGTAAGTTGCTCGGACATCACGCCCAGACTTTGCGCTCGGCCTTTGAAGAGACCGGCATCCATCCGATCGATGGTCTGCTCGACCGCTTCAACATGTCGGGCGAAACCGGGCAGAAGGCGAACTAATCGGCGCATGTCGAGACTGCATTGCATGGCGGCGGGGCTGAGCGAGGTCGCCCGACATTTCGGCGCGGATATGCCTGCCTCGATCGAGCTTCCATCCGAGACCACTGAAGGTGCGCTCGGCCTGGTGGTTTTCGAGAATAAGGGTCGGCGGATCATGCGCGGCGTGACATGGGGTTTCGTCGCATGACACGTGAAATGCGCGAACGCGGCGAAGAGCCAGGAAGGATCGGACTAGCCGCTGATCTCACAAATCCCATGTGGGATCAGATGGTGGCAGATCCGCGCTATCGGTGCCTGATCGTGATGACCCATTTCGCCAACCCTGATGGACCACCCGGCGGCCGCACGCGGACCTGGTTTTCGTTGAAGCGCCAGCCGATCATGGCCTGGGCCGGCTTCTGCCGGAACATGCCGGACCGGGGCCCGGTTTATGCCGGCATGACGATGCCTGCCAATGAGGCCATAATGGGGACGAACGATCGGATGCCAGTCCTGCTGGACCCTCATGAATATTCCGCCTGGCTGCATGGCCCGATCGAGAGCGTGATCGGATTTCAATATCGAGCGCCCTTCGCTGCCGAGCGGTTCCGCGTCGAAACGACCGAAGACCTATGGAGAAGCCGCCAGCTGCCGCCTTCCGCTGACAGCCAGATGGCGCTGCTATGAAGACGGCCGATGCCCAGCAAATCGATCTGTTCGCGCCACCCCTTCTCCCTGGCCTCGACTATGCCGCCGACTTTTTGAGCAAGGCTGAAGAGGCGGCCCTGATCGAACACATTAATGCGGCGCCGCTCACGCCATTTCGGTTTCAGCAGTGGACCGGCAAAAGGCTCACCACCAGCTATGGCTGGACCTATGATTTTGAGAATGGTCATTTTGGCCCGACCGACCCTATGCCCGACTGGCTGCTCCCCATCCGCGAGCGGGCTGGGCGTTTTGCCGGCCTTGAGCCGGAAATTCTGGTCCAGGCCCTCCTCATCCGCTACGATATAGGTGCAGGCATCGGTTGGCACAGTGACCGCCCGGTGTTCGATCGGGTCGTGGGCATCTCGCTTGGTGCGGGTGCACCCATGCGCTTCAGGCGGCGGACACAAAGTGGATTTGACCGCCGGACTGTTCCGCTTGAGCCCCGATCCATCTACCAGCTGTCAGGAGAAGTCCGGCAGGAATGGGAACATAGCATCGCGGAGATGGAAGTGCCCCGGTGGTCGATCACCTTCCGCACTCTAAAAGCTGGGCGCGACGGAGCGTGAAGCCATGCCGGGCGTTGAGACGTCTACAAAGGAGATGCCGTGATCATGCCCGCCACGTCCAAAGCCCAGCAAAAAGCCGCAGGTGCGGCATTGTCCGCCAAGCGCGGCGAAACACCCAAATCGAAGCTGAAAGGCGCATCGAAAGATATGGAGAAATCCATGTCTGAAAAGCAGCTTGAGGAATTCGCTGCGACGAAGAGGAAAAAGCTTCCTGAGCGCAAGGACTGATACGCCGTCCTATCCGGTGACGCCAGACGGTCGCTATTTCGTGGTGCGCGGGCGACTATGGCGGGCGACCAATCCGGCATTGAGCGAGGATGTGCGCCAGCGGTTTGTCCAGCAGCTCATGGACGCGCGTCGCGACGTGGGAGTGGCCAAGCGCGTCGGAAACGGGTCAGCGGAGCGAGATGCCCGGAACCGGGTCGATGCTGCCAAGCGGAAGCTCGGCGAGCGGGGGCCGGTCTGGTGGGAGGACGGCGCTCCGGATTTCAATCGGCATCTTGCCCGCAATACGCCGTACGCCGAGTGGTTTGTGGCGCTCGATGCCAAGGACAGCTGAGCCGATTGCAAATGCTGCATGCGGCAGTCTTCTCTTCGCATTTGCGAGCTCAAGCGGCCGATGCCACATACGCCCTGCCTTTCAGGCATCCTCTCCTAGAACTCAATAAGGTCGGCCCTTTTAGGACCGACCTTCTTTTTGCCGGACAGTCCTGGCCCCAGCAGTCAGTTGCCTTCCTCTCCCTTATGATCGCCATGGCCATCAGCCAGCGCTTCATCCCGATCCCGGCGCGCCCTCGTTTGGCCATCTTTTATCTGGGCTTTTTCCTTGTCACTCATGGGCTGAAGCCGAGGCGCGGCCTGTTCATGGATGCCTGGTTCGGTGGCGCGCTTTTCAGCATTCGGCTTCTGACCGGGGTTTGGCTCTTCCATCATCCGCTCCTGTTGCGTTTCACCTTTGATCAACGTCGAACGGGGGACCGCATGCTTCGTTCCGAGGAGGCGAGCGGCCTGCCTGATCAGGTCGGCTTCTTCGCTCTGCGGCGACGTGGCTTTTCTCCCAACTTAATCCAGACCGGCGCATGGTCGCTGCTTTTCTCCCATCCGCGCGGCGCCTTATCGACCTCGGCCGCAATCAGTCGCGCCTTTGCTTTGTCGTTTAACAGGAGATGGTCGATGCGCAGGCCAGCGTCGCGCTCGAAGGCGAAGCGCAGATATTTCCAGAAGCTGTAGATGGTCTCGTGAGGGTGCAGATATCGCAGGGCATCCGTCCATCCCTGATCGAGCAGGCGCTGATAGGCCGCACGCACTTCAGGCGCAAACAAGGCGTCGTCTCGCCAGCGGTCTGGCGCATAAACGTCGAGGTCTGTCGGCATGACATTATAGTCGCCGGCGATCACCACCGGCGCGTCCAGATCGATAAGCGTTGCAAGATGCTGGTGCAGCCGCTCAAACCAACGCAGTTTGAAATCATATTTCGGACCCGGCCTTGGATTTCCGTTGGGAAGATAGAGGCCTGCAATGAGCACGCCGCCGACCGCCGCCTCGATATAGCGGCTCTGTTCGTCATGGGGATCGCCCGGCAGACCCCGCCTGGTTTCATGAATTTCGCCAACACGGCTCAGGATCGCCACGCCATTCCATCGGCTCTGCCCGTGCCAGATCGCGTCATAGCCTGCGTCGCGGATGGCCGCTTCGGGAAATTTTTCCTGAGGCGCTTTCAATTCCTGGAGCGTGACGATATCCGGCTCTGCTTCGCGAAGCCAACGCAGCAAGACCGGAAGCCGTCCGTTCACGCCGTTCACATTATAGGTTGCGATTTTCACAGGTCTGGCAGGATCTGGTCGGCCCGCCCCCAGTTGGCAAGGTTCCTGGAAGCCGCCCGCCTCACCATCTCCCCCGCGTCGCCGATATGCCAGTGATTTGCGCTATCGAGATCGCGGAGTTCTTCCCATGTCAGCGGCACGGCGATCGGGGCAAACGGCCTTGAGCGCGCGCTATAGGGCATGACGGCGGTCGCGCCGCGCTGATTGCGCAAATAGTCGATGAATATCTTGCCCGAACGTCTGGCCTTAGCCAGCGCAGCGGTAAACCGGTCGGGATCGGCCTGCGCCAGGGCCAGCGCGAAGCGATGGGCAAAGTCCTTGACCTGTGGCCACTCCGCCGTGGGCGTCAGCGGCGCAATCACATGAACCCCTTTGCCGCCCGTCACCATCGGAAAGGTCACCAGCCCCATCTGCCCCAGCACGTCCTGCAGGTGAAGCGCAGCGGAGACGACATCCTTGAATTCCAACCCCTCATCCGGGTCGAGATCGAAGACGAGGCGATCGGCCTTTTCGACATCCTCGATCCGCGCGCCCCAGCCCTGAAACTCGATCGTGCCCATCTGGACGCAGGTGAGGAGGCCAGCAGAGGAGTCCACAAACAGATAGGGCTCCTCATGGCCATCTTTCTCCAGGATCGCGACCTGCTTGACGCTGTCGCCAAAGCTTCCGGCATCATGCTTCTGGAAGAAGCATTTCTTGTCGCGACCTTGCGGGCATCGCACGAGGCTGACAGGTCGGCTTCCGGCCCAGGGCAGCATGATATCAGCCACGGCCTCATAATAGTCGGCCAGTTCACCCTTGGTCAGCGTGCCCTCGGGAAAGATCATCCGGTCCCTGTTGCTGATCTTGACGCCGCTGGTGCTGGCCGGTCGCGTCGCGGTCGTGACAGGGGCCTCCACCTCCAGCACGACAGCTTCGGGCTTCTTGTCCTCGCGCAACCCCAGATAGCTGGAGTGCCGCAGCACACCTTCGTCAGTGAACTCGATATAGGCGATCTCGGCGACGAGCCTGGGCTTGATCCAGGTCGCCCCCCGCACGGCAGCCCTCGGCGCATCGACGGTTGGCTTCTTCTGCTCAAGCGGCGCCATAAGCGCCATCAACCGCTCAACCTCGTCACCGCTAAAGCCGGTTCCGACCTTGCCGGCATAACGCAGCTTGCCCTTTTCATGCACGCCGAGCAGAAGCGCACGGAAACCGCGCTGCTTGTCCGACGGGGTCCAACCCACGATAACGAATTCCTGGCGGCGAATGCACTTGGTCTTGACCCATGAGCCTGATCGCGATCCCGTGTACCGCGCATCGATACGTTTGGAGATGACGCCCTCCAGCCCGGCGCCGCAAAAACTGTCGAACAACTGCTCGCCCCGCCCGACGATGTGGTCTGAGTAGCGGATATGCCCCCTGCCCTTGCCGATCAGCGCGGCCAGCTTTTCCTTCCGCTTAAGCAGCGGGCGATCAGTGAGGTCTTCGCCGTCAAGCGCCAGCAGATCGAAAGCCATATAATCGATTTTGCCCGGATCGCTCTTCAACGCCGCCTGAAGTGCCTGGAAGCTCGTCCGTCCGTCAGGCAGGATCACGACAGCCTCGCCATCAATAAGCGCGCTACGGGCATCTAGCGTCTTGGCGTCCGCAATAAGACCAGCGAACCGGTCGGACCAGTCGAGACCCGACCTTGTATAGGCTCTTCCCTCTCCGCCGCCGACCGCCAATAAGGTGCGATAGCCGTCATATTTAAGTTCATGGACCCAGCGGTCTCCTGCCGGGACATGATCGACCAGCGTTGCCAGCTGTACCGGCTGGAACGGAGGTGGTGCCCCTTTGCTCCTCCGGCGTGCTTTCGTTGGCGCTGTGGCGACGGGCGCGGGAGCAGGCTTGGTCGCGGAGCCGCGCGCCGTCTTGCGCTTTGGCACGGGCATCCGGCTGGCTGGCAAGGATGCGCTCGGCATACTGCATGCCCAGGCTGTACTGCCCAATCTCGTTGTGCAGATAGGAGGCTTCCACCAGGGCATGGATGCGCAACTGCGGGTCACGCACTTGATCCAGTTGCGGTAGCAGGCGACCAAGCTGCCGCAGGCTC
>NZ_DATKFP010000140.1:0-18807 GCF_035511395.1 Sphingobium sp. | reverse complement strand
GGATCGCCGACATAGCCGATGAAGTCGATCCGGTCGGCGATGCCCAGCGCGTGCGCCTGCTTCTCCAGCGTATCGCGCAGCGGCCCGCATCCCGCGATCGTCAGCCGCCAGTCGAGATGCGGCAATTGCGCCAGCGCAGCGAGCGCAGTCGCCTGGTCCTTCTGTTCGGCCAGCCGCCCGACCATCAGCAAGCGGATGGGGGCAAGCGGATCGCGGGGACCACGGTCGGCGCGGGCGCGATCCATTGCCGGCGTCACCGTCGGGCGCGGCAGCAGGCGCACGTCGCCGCTGTCGGTCAGCAACGCCCGGTCATGCTCGCCCATGACGATGGTGAGCGCCGACAGGCGACTGATCGCGCGAAACCGCTTGAGCCGCGCCCAGGCGCTGAGCGCAGGCTGGGTCGGCCGGACGATGGGGTTGGAAATGCGCGCCACCGCCTGCGTGCCGGTGCCAAGACAGGCGAGCGCCGCCAGCATGTTGCTCTGGTTGCCGGCCGAATAGAGAATGTCCGGGCGGTGACGGCGGACCATCGCGTGCAGTGCGGGAAACTGCCCGATCATCGACAGGCGTCGCTCGCTCCGGGGTGCGGGCACGCGACGGACGACTAGGTCCGGATCGATCAGATGCGCATTCTTGCCGTCCATCCGCGTCATCCACAATTCCACCGCAACCCCGCGGCTGAGCAGATGATTGGCGAGCAGGATGGCGACGCGATCAAGGCCGCCATCGCCGGGCTGATACAGATAGACCGCTACCGAAAGACCGGGTGCCGGTGACGCGAAATGATGACCCATAGACCCTGTCTGCCGTTGATGCGAACCGTTGAAGGTTCGACGGCATCAACGCGGACAAGCCGTATCGGGTTCTGCGCGTTTGATGAAAGGATGGATAAAACCGTCGCGAAAACCGGTCGGATCAGCGCGGCATCTGGAGCGAGGCGTAGCAGGTGAAGCCGCTCGTCCCCTGCTGGAGCCGGCGGATATAGTTCAGATAGGCCTGGTTCTGCTCATAGCCGGTACCCGGCAGGCGACCGCCGCGCAGCGCCTGCTTCACCTGCTGCCCGGTATAGCTGCGCCCACCGGGAAAGGCGCCCGGCGTGCTCGACGGCACCAGCTGGCCATCGGGCGCGACATAATTGCCCGCCCGTCCCTGATCCGGAACGGGAATGTTGCAGTTGAGCACCGAGGCCGCGGTATTGGCGAGCGCGGGACGGATCGAAACGATCGCCGATGCGGCGACCGCGCCGCCCATCAGCAGCTGGCGACGCGACGCGACCACCCCATCCGCCGCCTTTTCCGGCGCGGGGGCGTCCTGCGGCGTGATGCCGTCCTTGTCGGGCGTCGTTTCGCTCATCTTTTCCTGTTTCGCATCTCGCGCTTGCCAAAGCGTAAAGATTGCACGCTATTGCGGCAAGACATCGCAGCAAATACGCGACAAATCCAGCATGGTAACCATGAATCGACTGAGTATTTCACAGATCACCGCCTCCCTCGCCATGCTGATGCTGGGCACGGGCGGCGCATTGATGCTGGGCGGCAACCCCATCAGCATCGCCCTGCCGGTGCTGGCGGGGGTCATCGTGCTGATCATCACGTCGGGCGATGCGGGCCTGCGCCCGGCGGCGCCGACGGTGACGCTGGACCAGCCCGACCTCATCGCCCATCCCGAATTCGCGAGCCTGCTGGAGGGGATTTCCGACCCGCTGATGCTGGTGGAAAAGGGCCGGATCGTGCGCGCCAACCGCGCTGCGATGCGCCTGCTGGGCGCGCATATCGAGGGGGAGGATGCCCGCATCGCGATCCGCCACCCGGCCGCTGCCGAACGTCTGGCCAGCCTTGCTCCGCTGGCCGAGCCGATCATGATCGAGCTGGTGGGCCTGGGCACCCGCGACCAGCGCTGGCAGATGCGCGTGGCGCCCGTCGGCGCGGTGCGCGACATGCGCCGCCTCGTCCACCTGGTCGACCATAGCGGCACCCATGCCGCCGAGCGGATGCGCGTCGACTTCGTCGCCAATGCCAGCCACGAGCTGCGCACGCCGCTGGCCGGCATATTGGGCTTCATCGAGACGCTGGCCGACCCGGAACTGGGCAAGGACACTGAAACCCGTCAGCGCTTCTTGAAAATCATGGACGGCGAGGCGCGGCGGATGCAGCGACTGATCGACGACCTGATTTCATTGAGCCGGATCGAGTCGGAAAAATATCGCCTTCCCGACGCCCGCGTCGACCTGTCCGAACTGGCGGCCGAGGTGGTCGGCGTCTTCCGCTCCAGCCATGGCGATCGCGGGCGCGAGGTGGAGATGGAGATCACGCCGCAACTGCCCGTGGTGCAGGGCGACCGCGCGCAACTGTCGCAGCTGCTCCACAATCTGATTGGCAATTCGGTCAAATATGGCCGCCCCGGCACGCCGATTCGCGTCACGCTGAACGAAGGGCCGAGCGGCATGACCCGGCTGACCGTCGCCGACGAGGGCGAGGGTATCGGCCCGGACCACCTTCCCCGCCTGACCGAGCGTTTCTATCGCGTCGATTCGGGGCGCAGCCGGGCGATGGGCGGCACAGGGCTGGGCCTGGCCATCGTAAAGCATATCGTCGAGCGCCATCGCGGCCGGTTCGATATCGCCAGCACCCTGGGCAAGGGCACGACCATTACCGTCCTCCTCCCCCCGCCGGTCGAGGAAGTCCAAGGAAAATTCGACGAAAAACGACGTCCGTCGGCGCTTTCGGACACGGTGTCATGAAAATGAAACCTGACTGTCACAAAGGCGCGATGGTCCGCGACTAGGGCGCTCCTCATTGGGGGGCGCGACATGCGAATCGCGACCTTGATGATGGAGGTTTTCGTGAAGAAGTTCGCCCTGATCGCCGCCACGACCGTGAGCGTGCTCAGCCTTGCCGCTTGCGGCGACCAGTCCGGCGGCGCCGGCGCCACCCGCGATCAGATTCGCGCGGTCGGCTCCTCCACCGTCTATCCCTTCGCCACGGCCGTCGCCGAACTGTTCGTGCAGGGCAATCCCGGCATGAAGTCGCCGATCGTCGAATCGACCGGCACCGGCGGCGGCATGAAGCTGTTCTGCGCGGGCGTGGGCGCCCAGCATCCCGACATCGCCGATGCGTCGCGCCGGATGAAGAAGGCCGAGTTCGACCAGTGCGCCGCCAATGGCGTGAAGGACATCATCGAAATCCAGGTCGGCGTCGACGGCCTCGCCTTCGCCGAATCGAAGCAGGGTCCGGGCCTGAAGCTCACCCCCAAGATCGTCTATGAGGCGCTGGCCGCCAATCCCTATGGCAAGGGTCCGAACAAGGCCCAGACCTGGAAGGATGTGGACCCCAGCCTGCCCGCGATCGCCATTGCCGTTTTCGGCCCGCCCTCGACCAGCGGCACCCGCGACTCGCTCGCCGAGCTGATCCTGGAAAAGGGCTGCCAGAGCGACGAGGCGATGAAGGCGCTCAAGGAAAAGAACGAAGACGAATATAAGGCGACCTGCACCCGCATCCGCGAAGACGGCAAATATGTCGACTCGGGCGAGAACGACAATCTGATCGTCCAGAAGCTGGGCGCGAACCCCAATGCGGTCGGCGTCTTCGGCTACAGCTTCCTTGAGGAAAACAAGGACACGCTGAAGGACGTACCGATCAACGGCGTCGAAGCGACCTATGAAACCGTGTCGACCGGCCAGTATCCGGGTGCCCGCCCGCTCTACATCTATGTGAAGAAGGCGCACATGACGGCCATCCCCGGCCTTCAGAACTTCCTCAACACCTTCGCCGCCAACTGGAACCCCGACGGCGCGCTGACCAAGCGCGGCATGGTCGCGGCCCCTGAAGACGTCCGCAAGGCAAGCGCCGAAACGGTCAAGTCGCTGACTGTCCTTGACGGTTCGCAGCTGAAGTAAGGGCGACATGACCGGACCTGCAATCCTGCTGCTGCTGGCGGGCCTGGGCGCGATCGCCTGGGTCAGCGCCCGCGCCCGCGCGCTGCGGTTACAGACCGCCGCGCGCGCTACCGGGCGCCGCGACGCCGTTCACTCGCTACCGGGCTATCATGGCTGGTATGTCGCGCTGTGGACGCTGATCCCCGCCGGCATCTTCCTGGCCGTGTGGGCCAATGTGTCGCCGGGTCTCGTGACGCAGGCCGTGCTCGCCGACCCGGCGGCGCAGAGCCTGCCCGCCGACGCCTTCTCGCGCTCCGCCATTCTGGGCGAGGCACGGGCGATCGCGATGGGATTGCAGACCGGTGCCTTCAACCCGGCGTCGCAGGCGTTGGTCGAACCCTATACGCAAGCTCTGAACAGCTATGGCGTGGCCGGCGCGGTGCTGGCGCTGATCCTGGCCTTTGCCGGCGGCGCCTACGCCTTCACGCGCATCCGTCCCGACTTCCGGGCGCGCACGCGGGTCGAGCGGCTGGTGATGGCGGCCCTGCTGGTCGCCTCGCTGCTGGCGATCGTGACGACGCTCGGCATCGTCGCGTCGCTGCTGTGGGAAAGCTTCCGCTTCTTCTCGATGGTGAACCCGCTCGATTTCCTGTTCGGCCTGAAATGGTCGCCGCAGTCGGCCGCCATGGGCTATGGCAATGAGGATGCGTTCGGCGCGGTGCCGCTCTTCTGGGGCACCATCTTCATCGGCGCTATCATCGCCATGATCGTCGCCATCCCGCTCGGTCTGATGAGCGCGGTCTACCTCACCCAATATGCCAGCCCGACCGTGCGCAAGTGGATGAAGCCCATCCTTGAAGTGCTCGCGGGCGTTCCGACCGTCGTCTACGGCTATTTCGCCGCGCTGACCGTCGCCCCCGCGCTGCGCGACCTGGCGGTGTCGGTCGGCATCCATGGTGCCAGTTCCGAAAGCGCGCTGGCGGCCGGTCTCGTCATGGGCGTGATGATCATTCCCTTCGTCTCCTCCATGGCCGACGACAGCATCGCCGCCGTGCCGCAGTCGATGCGCGACGGCAGCCTGGCGATGGGCGCGACCACCAGCGAGACGATCACCCGCGTCCTCATCCCCGCCGCCCTGCCCGGCGTCGTCGGCGGCGTGCTGCTGGCCGTCAGCCGCGCCATCGGCGAAACGATGATCGTGGTGATGGCGGCTGGTCTGGCTGCGAACCTGACCCTCAATCCCTTCGCCAGCGTGACCACCGTGACGACCCAGATTGTCCAGCTGCTGACCGGCGACCAGGAGTTCGACAGCGCCAAGACGCTGGCGGCCTTCGCGCTGGGACTGGTGCTGTTCATCGTCACCCTGCTGCTCAACATCGTGGCCCTGCGGGTCGTGAAGAAATATCGCGAGGCTTACGAATGAGCCTGCTCTCGAACGCCATCTCCGACCCGGAGGCCGTCATGACCCACCCCGCCCGTGTTCCCACCGACTGGAAGTCGGACGCGATGCGCAAGCGGATCAGCCGGCGCTACGCCCGCGAGCGCCGCTTCCGCCTGCTGGGCCTGGGCGCGGTGCTGCTCTCCGCCGCCTTCCTCGCCTTCCTGCTCTTCACCATGATGGGCAACGGCCTGCGTGGCTTCACCCGGACCGAGATCGCGCTGAAGGTCGACTTCCCGGCCTCGCCGCTGCTGCTCGATCCCGCCGCCATCACCGACGAGGCACTCAGCCAGGCCAACCTGCCGATGGTGACGGGCACGATCGCGAAGAAGGCGCTGGGCGGCGATGCCGATGCGTTGCTGTCGCCCACCGCCTGGGTCAGCATCCGCGACGCGATCAAGGCCGATCCCAAGATCCTCAGCCGCACCGAGACGATCCGCGTCCCCGCATCGACCGCGATCGACCTCGCCGCCAAGAGCAAGGGCACGCCCGAGGCCGAGGCCGAAGTCGCCCGCCTCAAGCAACAGGGCGTACTGTCGACCGGGTTCAACTGGAACTTCCTGACCGCCAGCGACGGCACCGATCCGACCCAGGTCGGCATCTGGGGCGCGTTCAAGGGGTCGTTGCTGACGATGCTGGTGACGCTGGTGCTCAGCTTCCCGATCGGCGTGGCGACCGCCCTCTATCTGGAGGAATATGCGCCCAAGGCCTGGTGGACCGACATCATCGAAGTGTCGATCAACAACCTCGCCGCCGTGCCGTCGATCATCTTCGGCCTGCTCGGCCTGTCGATCTTCCTCAACTTCCTGCACCTGCCCCGCTCGGCCGCGCTGATCGGCGGCATGACGCTGGCGCTGATGACCATGCCGGTCATCGTCATCGCCGGCCGCAACGCGATCAAGTCGGTGCCGCCCAGCATCCGCGACGCCGCGCTCGGCATCGGCGCGTCGCCGGTGCAGGTGGTGTTCCAGCATGTCCTGCCGCTCGCTTTGCCCGGCATCCTGACCGGCACGATCATCGGCATGGCCCGCGCGCTGGGCGAAACGGCGCCGCTGCTGATGATCGGCATGCGCGCCTTCATCGCCACCCCGCCGGGCGGCATCACCGATCCGGCGACGGTGCTGCCGGTGCAGATCTTCCTCTGGTCGGACGAAGTCTCCAAGGGCTTCGTCGAGAAGACCTCCGCCGCGATCATCGTTTTGCTGGTCTTCCTGCTCGCGATGAACGGCCTCGCCATCTACCTGCGCAACAAGTTTGAAACACGGTGGTAAAGACACCCATGACTGAAGAACAGCAAAGCCTGGCCATCGCCAACCCGAAGATGACCGCCCGCGACATCAAGGTCTTCTATGGCCCCAAGCAGGCGATCAAGGGCGTGTCGATCGACGTCGGCATGGACCATGTCACCGCCTTCATCGGCCCGTCGGGCTGCGGCAAGTCGACCTTCCTGCGGACGCTCAACCGCATGAACGACACCGTCGCGTCGGCGCGGGTCGAAGGCATGATCACGCTGGACGGCGAGGATATCTACGCCCCCTCCATGGACGTGGTGCAGCTGCGCGCGCGCGTCGGCATGGTGTTCCAGAAGCCCAACCCCTTCCCCAAGTCGATCTACGAGAATATCGCCTATGGGCCGCGCATCCACGGCCTGGCCGCGGGCAAGGCGGACATGGACGTGATCGTCGAAAAGTCGCTGCGCCGCGCAGGCCTGTGGGACGAAGTGAAGGATCGGCTGCACGACAGCGGCACCGCCTTGTCGGGCGGCCAGCAGCAGCGCCTGTGCATCGGCCGTGCCATCGCGGTGGAGCCGGAAGTCATCCTGATGGACGAGCCCTGCTCGGCGCTCGACCCGATCGCCACCGCCAAGATCGAGGAGCTGATCCACGAACTGCGCGGCCGCTACGCGATCGTGATCGTGACCCATAACATGCAGCAGGCCGCCCGCGTGTCGCAGCGGACCGCCTTCTTCCACCTGGGCGAACTGGTCGAATATGGCGTGACGTCGGACATCTTCACCAATCCGCGTCAGGAGCGGACCAAAGACTATATCACCGGTCGGTACGGCTGAGCGGGGGAGACAGGAATATGGCTGAACATACGATCAAGGCATTTGACCAGGAAATGGACAAGCTGCGCGGTCTGATCGCCGAAATGGGCGGTCGTGCCGAAGCGGCGATCGAGAATGCGATCGTGGCGCTGCAACGCCACGACCGGGAACTGGCGGCGCAGGTCGTCGCCGACGACAAGCGTATCGACGCGATCGAGGCGGAAGTCGAAAAGCTCGCGATCGAGATCATCGCCCTGCGCGCGCCGATGGCCAACGACCTGCGCGACGTGATCGCCGCGCTCAAGATCGTCAGCGTGGTCGAGCGGATCGGCGACTATGCCAAGAATATCGCCAAGCGCGTGCCCCTGATCGCGGACAACAAGCGCACGCAGGAGCCGATCGCGCTGCTGCCGTCGATGGGCCAGGTCGCGGCCGAGATGGTGCAGGATGCGCTGAACGCCTTTGCCGCGCGCGACCCGGACCTGGCCGTCGCGGTGGTCGAGCGCGATACGGTGGTGGACGATTTCTACAACAGCGTCTTCCGCACGCTCGTCACCTTCATGGTCGAAAATCCCAAGACGATCAGCGAATGCGCGCATCTGCTGTTTATCGCCAAGAATATCGAGCGGATCGGCGACCATGCGACCAATGTCGCTGAAATGGTCTATTACGCGGCCACCGGCCAGACCCTGCCCGAGCGCGAACGCGGCGCCGACATCCAGCCGGAGGACTAAGATATGGCGCGAGCGAAGATGCTGCTGGTGGAGGATGACGCGGCGCTGGCCGAACTGCTCATCTGGCATTTCAAGCGCGAGGATTTCGAGGTCGCCCACACGGTCGACGGCGAGGAAGCCTTGCTGATGGCGCAGGAAAATGTGCCCGACATCGTACTGCTCGACTGGATGGTCGAAAGCCTGTCGGGGATCGAGGTGTGCCGCCGCCTGCGCCGCATGAACGGCACCGCCAACATCCCGATCATCATGCTCACCGCCCGCGGCGAGGAAGAGGACCGGGTCCGGGGCCTGGAAACCGGCGCGGACGATTATGTGACCAAGCCCTTCTCCCCCCGCGAACTGGTGGCGCGCGTCGGCGCGGTGCTGCGCCGCGTACGCCCGGCGCTGGCCGGCGAGACGCTGAGCTTCGCCGATGTCGAGATGGACACGGTCGGCCACAAGGTCCGCCGCAGCGGCCAGGTGATCCCGCTCGGCCCGACCGAGTTCCGCCTGCTCAAGCATTTCCTGGAGCATCCGGGCTGGGTCTTCTCGCGCGAACGGCTGCTCGACAGCGTCTGGGGCCAGGACAGCGACATCGAACTGCGCACCGTCGACGTCCATATCCGCCGCCTGCGCAAGGCGATCAACGCGGACGGCCAGTATCAGGACATCATCCGCACCGTCCGTTCGGCCGGTTATGCGCTGGATACCGAGGGAATGGCATAACGCCTGACCGAGGCGCCATCGCCGATGCCATGAAAAAACCTCTCCGGATCGCTCCGGAGAGTTTTTTTCATGGCATCGGCAAACGCGTGGGACGGGTCAGTCGACCAGGCGCCACCGCATCGTTTCGCCGGCGTGGAAGGGAACGACACTCAGTGCGCCCTCGCCGATCGTATCCGGCACGACCACATCCTCGCGCACCAGCGTCACCGTGCCCTCGTTGAGCGGCAGGCCGTAGAAATTGGGGCCATGTTCGGACGCGAAGCCCTCCAGTCGGTCCAGAACGCCTTCCTCCTCGAAGACCTGGGCATAGCTTTCCAGGGCATAGGGGGCGTTGAAGATGCCGGCGCAACCGCAGGACGATTCCTTGCGGCCGATGGCGTGCGGCGCGCTGTCGGTGCCGAGGAAGAATTTGGGCGATCCCGACACGGCGGCCTTGCGAACCGCGAGACGATGCTGCTCCCGCTTGGCGACCGGCAGGCAATAGGCGTGTGGACGGATGCCGCCGTCGAAGATCGCGTTGCGGTTGATGATGAGATGCTGGGGCGTGATCGTCGCGCCGATCTGCGGGCCGCTTCCTGCGACGAACTCGGCCGCTTCGGCCGTGGTGATATGTTCGAGCACGATCCTGAGCGCCGGGAAATCGCGTACCAGCGGCGTCAGGATGCGGTCGATGAACACCGCTTCCCGGTCGAAAATATCGATGTCGCGATCCGTCACCTCGCCATGGATCAGCAGCGGCATCCCGATCCGCTGCATGGTTTCCAGCAGGCCGGTCAGCTTGCGGACATCGGTGACGCCGTGCGAGGAATTGGTGGTGGCGTGGGCGGGATAGAGCTTGCAGGCGGCGAACACGCCCTGCTCGTACCCGCGCGCGATTTCCGCCGGATCGGCATCGTCGGTCAGATAGCAGACCATCAATGGCGTAAAGTCCGAACCGGCCGGCAGCGCGGCGACGATCCGATCCCGATAGGCCTCCGCCGCGGCGACGGTGACGACCGGCGGCGACAGGTTGGGCATCACGATGGCGCGCGCGAACTGGCGCGCGGTAAAATTGGCGACCATGTCCAGCATCTCGCCATCGCGAAGATGCACGTGCCAGTCGTCGGGGCGGCGGATGGTGATCTGTGATGTCATGGAGTCGCTCTAGAGCATCGTGCGCAAAAGTGGGAACCGGTTTTGCGCTTGAAACGATGCGAAAACGAAAATTGGAGCGCGCGACCTGCGTCTGATTCAACGCAGCGCGCTCTGGCCTGGCGAGACAATTTCAGGCGCGCGCCATTTATCCCCCAAGTTGGGCATGACCATAAGGACAGGCATTTCTATCCGTCGACCCGCTTAACCAAGTGGGGAAAGACGATGAATTTCAAATTGGTACGACAGCCGTTCAAGCGGCGGGCGCGCATTGGACTACAGCTTGCGGCCAGCAGCCTGCTGATCGGCATGCTCTCCGCATGTGGCGGCGAGGATGGCGGCTCGTCGGGAGGATCGGTCAGTGTGCCGACGCCAACCCCCTCGCCGACACCAACCCCAACTCCAACGCCCACGCCGACGGGAACCGGACAGGTCGCATCCGTGGACATGGGGGCGATCCCGGTCGGCACAGGCGATAATGTGGATGAATTCCATGTTACCAACGCCGGACTCTATATGCGCGTCCGCTATGCGGACGACAGCAAGCCGGACGCCGTCCTCAAGCTGCGCGGCGTGCCGTCCTTCAGCGATGCCTGGTATATCGCGGTTCCCAACAGCGGCGCCGGCAGCAGTGTCGAAGATTATGCGCCAAGTAACGTCTATTCCGAGACACGATCCGGGGTCAGCTTCTACTGGGGCGGTCGCTCCTTCGAAGGGGACGGCAAGGACCGATGGGGTCTGCACACCGTCAATAACGGCGGCGTCTCGACCATCGCCGAAGAATCCGTGTTCGGCTATTATGGCGTCAAGCGTGTCGCTTCAGGCGCGCGAAGCGGCATCGTTGCCTCGCGCCCCTGGATCCAGTGGTACCAGCCGACGACGATCGGGGTGAACGGCTACAAGATCTTCCAGGACGATGGCCAATATACGAAGCCCAACTCGATCACCGATCATTTCACCACGGATGCGACGCCGGGACTCACCGGGGAAGCCGATGCCATGATCTCGCATCCCGACAATCCTGAACTCTATGTCGGCCTGGGCAACATGCTCTATCTTTACAGCCCTACCCAGCAGTCGCGGTACTGGACGCTGCCCGAAAACGGCATGATCGTCGACATGGTGTGGATTGATGGCGCGCTCTATTTCAGCCAGGGCAGCAAGATCTACAGGCTGAGCGGCGGGACGCTTCAGTCCGTCGCCAACAATAATGCTCCCACAGGGGTACCGGGCCGGTTCTGCATCAGCGGCGGCGAGATCTTCCTGGCCACCGGAGACGCGATCGACCTGCGGACCAATGTCCGGCGCAGCTGGATCAAGAAGGGACAGTTGACGTCCGCCCAGTCTTCGGCGGCGCAAGAGCTTGAAATTGCCGTGCTAGGCGGCGGCGCAGGCATCTACTGCTCGAACTATGGGTCGCAGACGCTCATCTACGCGCCGTCGGTCATGGACGGGAAAATCCGCGCCATTACGCCGGTGTCCCGCTGATCCACGTCAGGAAGATGGCCCGCTTATCCGGGCCGTCTTCCTGAAACCTGGCTGATGGCCCGCTCTCACTTCGCGATGATGACCGATCCTGCGAAATCGGGCAGCGGCACGAAACAGGCGCCGCTTTCCTTGACGAACTCGTCCACCGCCTTGCGCACGCCCAGATAGCGGCGGTTATTATAGTCATGGACGAAGATATAGCCGCCCGGATTGAGCCGCTCGTAGAACCATGACAAGCCGGCACGGGTCGGATCATAGAGGTCGACGTCGAGGCTGACGAAGGCGAACCGCTCCTCGATGCCGGTCGCGGTTTCCGGGAAATAGCCCGGAAACACCTTCGCCAATTCCGGCTGGGCCAGCTTGCCCAGCACCAGGTCCACGCTGGTATCGACGAAATCGCCGACGATCGCGGACGACAGGTCGCCCGCATTTTCCGACGCCAGATCACGATCCGAAAAGCCTGTGAAGGTATCGAACAGATAAAGCGGCCGGTCGGGGAACAGACGGTTGATCCGCCGTGCCTGATCGCCGCGATAGACGCCCAGTTCCGCAACGGCCCCCGCAATGCCCCGATCCCGTATCTGTCGCGCCGCAAGATGGAAGGCCTTGTTCCGGACGAAATCGACCGGTCCGTCATCGGGGCTGTCCGCACGCTCGTCATGGTCCAGATACATGGTCGCGAGGCCGATCGGCGGCAGATCGAGCCCCAGATGGTCGTTCAATATCGCGATATCGCGATTGGCCATTACGTGCAGCTTCTCGCTATAGCTGGGATAGTAGGCGACGATCCGTTCGGCCGGCACGCCCGCTTCCACCAGGCCCTGCCGGATCGGATCGACGGCACGGGCCGTGACCACCACATAGTCGAACGCCAGATCATTCAGTTCGCGCGGGGAAACGACATCGTGGCCGTCCACCTTCGCGCCATGCTTCGATGCGTCATTGTCGCTCAGCGCCACCACATCGACTTGCGATGGCAACATGCTCAGAAAATCCTTGGCCGCACTTCCAGTCCCAAAAACGATAATGCGCATTCAGATTCGCTCCCATAGGTCTGAGACAGTCTATGGAGCCTTTTTTCCACGCACAAGCACTCCCCGATATTTGGCATGATCCCGGCCTGCCCCTTTGCAATAGGAATGAAAAAAGCCCCGACCATCCTGGCCGGGGCTTTTTTCTCCTTGGCACCTGATCTGAGCAATCAGGCCGCGCGACGCGCCTTGTTCAGTTTCTTGAGCAGCATGTCGCGCTTCAGGCGCGAGAGATGGTCGATGAAGAGCACGCCCTCCAGATGATCGATCTCATGCTGGAGGCAGGTGGCGAGCAGGCCTTCCAGCTGTTCCTCATGAATGCGGCCGTCGCGGTCCATCCAGCTGGCGCGGATCACCGCCGGACGCTCCACTTCGGCGAACTGGTCGGGGACCGACAGGCAACCCTCGTTGTAGACCGACAGGTCGTCGGACCCCTTGAGGATTTCAGGGTTGATGAAGACCATCGGCTTCTTGACCGCCGGCGCGCCTTCCTCATCCGATTCCGGTTCCTGCAGGTCCATGACCAGCACCCGCTTGGGCACGCCGACCTGGATCGCGGCCAGGCCGATGCCCGGCGCGTCATACATGGTCTCGAACATGTCGTCGATCAGCCGCTGCAGATCGTCGTCGATCGCCTCGACAGGGGTCGAAATGGTACGCAGGCGCGGATCGGGCGCCTCAAGGATCGGAAGAATTGCCATGTGCCGAACATAGATGGAACAGGGCGAAATATCAAGCGAGCGCCTGCACCCTCACCCCTCCCCCAGCCATTCATCGATCGCCGGCTTGAGCGCGGCGGAAATGAGTTCGACCAGCAACGCTTTGTCCGGAGAGGCGAAATAGGCGATCATGCCATAGCCGTCCTGCGGTGCGGCATTGGCGGCCCGGATGGTCCAGCCAAGGCCCGCAAGCCGTTCCGCCTCGGCCGGCAGGTCGTCGACCCAGACGCCGACATGGCGCGCGCCTTCAGGACTGGCGGGATCGTAGAAGGGGCTGTCGCCCTGCACCAGTTCGACATGGATCGGCCCGCCCAGCGAGTAGGTGGCGCGCACCTTGATCTCCCGCGCGCCCTCCTCCGGCGTCCAGAAGGGCAAGGGGTCGAAATCGCGCACCGGCGCGAAGGTCAGGCCCAGCGCCGCGCCATAATCCGCCACCGCCCGGTCGATGTCTGCGACGGCGATCCCCTTGTGATGGGTGCGGCTGAGGTCGATCATCGGGGCATCCTTTTTCGGTCTGTCGTTACGCTCGGTGTAGCGAAGCGCGACGGCCGGGAAAGCTGGCAGCTTTGGCAGGTCGCCCCTCTATCCCACAGGCCGCCGCGCGCGCAGTGCCTGCGCCAGCGTGCCCTCGTCCAGATAGTCGAGTTCGCCGCCGACCGGGACGCCATGGGCCAGCTGGGTCAGGCGGATCGGGAAACGCTCCAGCCGCTCGGCGAGATAATGGGCGGTGGTCTGCCCCTCCAGCGTGGCGTTCATCGCCAGCACCACCTCGTCGATGCCGCCCTGCTCAAGCCGGCCGACCAGCGCGTCGATGGTGAGATCCTCCGGCCGCACGCCCTCCAGCGCGGACAGGCGTCCGCCCAGCACATGGAAGCGGCCGGGGAAGAGGCGCGACTTGTCGAGCGCCCAGAGGTCCGACACATCCTCCACCACGCAGAGCGCGCGCGGATCGCGGCGCGGATCGGCGCAGATGCCGCAGGGGTCGACCGTATCGACATTGCCGCAGGTGGCGCAGGTGACGAGCCGCTCGTTCACCGCCTCCAGCGCGCGCAGCAACGGCTCCATCGCGCCTTCGCGGCGCTTCAGCAGGTGCAGCACCGCGCGCCGCGCCGAACGGGGACCAAGACCGGGCAGGCGGGACAGCGCCTGGGTCAATGCTTCGATTTCTGGAGAGGCCATATCGTGAGATAAGGGGTTGCAACTGGAAGAGACAAGGGGTTTGAGGAGCTTCTTTGGAAATGCGTCCTCCGGCGCATTTCGGATGCGGTGCCAACCCGCTCCGGAATCGGACACAGATCATGCGTATCATCTATATGGGCACCCCCGATTTCGCCGTTCCCGCGCTCGACGCGCTGGTGAAGGCGGGTCATGACGTCGTTGCGGTCTACAGCCAGCCGCCCCGCCCTGCGGGTCGCGGCAAGGCCTTGCGCCCCTCGCCCGTGCATCAGCGCGCCGAGGAGCTGGAGATCGCGGTGCGCACGCCCGTCTCGCTCAAGGATGCGGAGGTGCAGGCCCAATTCGCCGCGCTGAACGCCGATGTCGCGGTGGTTGCCGCCTATGGGCTGATCCTGCCGCGCGCCGTGCTCGACGCGCCGCGCCATGGCTGCATGAACATCCACGCTTCGCTGCTGCCGCGCTGGCGCGGGGCGGCGCCGATCCAGCGGTCGATCCTGTCGGGCGACAATGTCACCGGCGTGACGATCATGGACATGGAGGCAGGCCTCGACACCGGGCCGATGCGCGCCAAGCATGTCACCCCGATCGAGGACAAGACCGCCGGCCACCTGACCGCCGAACTGGCGCAGGCCGGCGCGGACCTGATGGTCGAGGTGCTGGACGACATATCGCTCCACCCGCCCATGGCCCAGCCCGAAGAGGGCGTCACTTACGCTGCCAAGATCGACAAGGCGGAATCGCGCATCGACTTCACGAAGGATGCGCATCAGGTCGAGCGGCAGGTCCGCGCCTTCAATCCCTTCCCCGGCGCCTTCTTCGAATATCGCGGCGAGCGTTTCCGCATCCTCGCGGCGCATATCGAGCATCATCAAGGAATGCCGGGCGAACTGCTGGACGACAGCCTGCTGATCGGTTGCGGCCACGATGCGATCCGCCCGACGCTGATCCAGCGCGCGGGCAAGGGCGCGATGACGCCAGGCGAACTGCTGCGCGGTTACGACATGCCGGCGGGGAGCCGGGTGGATGGCTGATCAAAGCGACGGTCAAATATGACCCGCTTCGCCTTCACCGTCGAATTTGACGGGCGCCCCTTCATGGGCTGGCAGCGTCAGGCGCATGGGCCGAGCGTGCAGCAGACGATTGAGGACGCCATCTTCGCCGTCACCGGCGAGCGCGCGGTGATCCATGCCGCCGGGCGCACCGATGCGGGCGTCCATGGCCTCGCCATGCGCGCCCATGCCGAGATCGCAAAGGATATCGCCCCCTTCCGCCTGATGGAAGCATTGAACGCGAAGATGCGGCCCGATCCGGTCGCCATCCTGGCGTGCGAGACGGTCGCCGACGACTGGCATGCGCGCTTTTCCTGCGTCGGGCGGTCCTATGTCTATCGCATCGTCAATCGCCGTGCGCCGCTCACCTTCGGGCATGGGCTGATGTGGCGCGTCGTCCAGACGCTCGACACCGATGCGATGCACGATGCGGCCCAGATACTGGTGGGGCGGCACGACTTCACCACCTTCCGGTCCGCCCATTGCCAGGCGGAAAGTCCGGTCAAGTCGCTCGACCGGTTGGACGTGGAGCGCGACGGCGATCGCATCGCCATCCATGCGGCGGCGCGATCCTTCCTGCATCATCAGGTGCGCTCGATGATCGGATGCCTCGCCATGGTCGGCATGGGGCGGTGGAGCGCGGACGATCTGCGCGCCGCGCTGGAGGCGAAGGATCGCGCTGCGCTCGGCCTCAATGCGCCGCCGGACGGGCTGTATTTCGTCGCGGCGACCTATCCCGCTCAATAGCTTCAGATGAAGGTGGCGGTGCAGACCCGGTTCTTGCCGGCGCGCTTGGCAGCGCGCATCGCATCGTCGGCGCAGGCGATCAGCCGGTCCAGGTCGGCCGGATCGGGCGCGTCGGCGGTAACGAGGCCCAGGCTGCAACTGATGCCGGAGCCATAGGCGGCGATGCTTTCCCGAACCGCTTCCGCCACGGCCGGAGACGCCTGATCGTCGCGTTCGGAAATCAGCAGCAGAAACTCGTCGCCGCCGATCCGCGCGACGATATCGCCGGGATGGACCTCATCCTTCAGCAGTTGCGCGACATCGGCCAGGCAGCTGTCCCCGGCGGCATGGCCGAGGCCGTCGTTCAGCTGCTTGAAGCCGTCGAGATCGAGGAAGAACAGGCTGGCGCGGCGTCCCGCGCGCGCGGTGTCGGCCAGCATGTCGCGCGCTCGGCAGGCAAAACCGCGACGGTTGAGCAGGCCGGTCAGCGGATCATGCACCGCCTCGAAACTGGCCTGCCGCAGGTCGGACATATCCTCGACCACGGCGACGTAGAATTCGGGCCGGTCCGCCTCGTCGCGCACCATCGCCACCGTCAGGTTGATCCAGATGACCCTGCCGTCGGCGCGGATATAGCGCTTTTCCATCGAATAACGCGGTATCTCGCCCGCGTTGAGGCGCGCCAGCAATGCCTCGTCGGCGTTGAGGTCGTCGGGATGGGTGATCTGCTGGAAACCGGTGCGGATCAACGTGTCGGCATCATAGCCGCTGATAGCGCAGAAGCGCGGATTGACCAGCAGGAAGGCGCCGTCGAGACCGACATGGGCGATACCGATCGGAGCATGGAGGAAAGTCGCCTCGAACCGGCGTTGCGCCAGCGACACGGCGGCCGCCATGGTCGAATCGAGGGCCACGATATTGGACGCCGCTGGCTTGGACGCAGCCTTGCGAAACAGGGATTCGGTGAAATGTCGGTGCGACTGCCTGCTCATGCCTCCTAATGGAAGGCAAAGAGTAAACAGAGCTTTACCATGCCGCTACCGGATGCAATTTCTCAGAGACTGGTGCGGAACGGGGTGAAGTTGGTGCCGGCGTCATAAATGTCCAGCCCCTCGCGCCGCTTGACGAAGCCGACCACGGCATAGGTGACGGGGGTCAGGCACGCTTCCCAGCCGACCTTCATCGCCCAGTTGGTGATCATCACCGTCATCACCTGCGCATTGGTCCAGTCGCCGTAGAAGGCGAGCGGGTAGAAGAGCAGGCTGTCGACCCCCTGCCCCACCACGGTGGAACCGATGGTGCGCATCCACAGATGCTTGCCATCGGTCAGCAGCTTCATCTTGGCGAGGACGAAGCTGTTGGCCAGCTCGCCCGCCCAGAAGGCGCAGAGCGACGCGAACACGATGCGCCAGGTGCTGCCGAACACCGCCTCATAGGCTTTCTGGTCGGGCCAGCCCTCGGCCGGCGGCAGGGCGACCACGACCCAGCTCATCAACGCCATGAACAGCATCGCGGCAAAGCCCGCCCAGACGCAGCGGCGCGCGCGGGCATAGCCGTAGACTTCGGTCAGCACGTCGCCCAGCACATAGCCGAGCGGGAAGAAGAGGATGCCCGCGCCGAAGGTGACACCGCCGAGCGAGGAGAGCTTGGCCGCGCCGATCAGGTTCGACAGCAGCAATATGGCGACGAAGGCCGCCATGAAGAAGTCGAAATAGCGCAGCGGTCGCGTACCCAGCGCCCCGGCATCGACCTTGTGAACCGCCCCCTCGTGCATGGCGACATGCTTATCGCGCAAACGGGTGATTGCAAGCGGACCTGTTGCCAGCCCCCCTGTTGCCAGCCACGCTGTCGCCCGCTATCGCAACAGGCACACGGCCCCGTAGCTCAGTTGGATAGAGCATTCGCCTTCTAAGCGAATGGTCGCAGGTTCGAATCCTGCCGGGGTCGCCACTCAAAACATACAATGGAGAACTTTGCGTTTCTTAGGGGCGTGTTATGTTCGCCGAACGCAAGACAGCGATATCCGCGCTGTCCTACAGATCCGCGCCCATGATAGCGTCCGCGTCATGAGCAAGACCCCATCCCTCCTCCGCTTCACCCCCGTCCCGCATCAGCGTCGTGCGCGTGGCTGGACGGCCGATGCGCAGCGCGCCTTCATCGATGCCCTGTCCCGCTGCGGCGTGGTGGCGCAGGCGGCGCGCAGCGTGGGCTGTTCGCCCCGCTCGGCCTATCATCTGCGGCAGAAGGCCGGGGGCGAGAGTTTCGCCGCCGCCTGGGACTGGGCGCTGGAAATGGGCCTCGACGACAGCCGCGCCCGCGCCTTCGCCCTGATCGAAGGACGGGAGGAACGGCCCATCATCCGCCGCGGCGAACTGGTCGGCGTCCGCCTCGTCCCCAATCACCGCGTCATGCTGGCGGCTTTGCGCACGATCAGTGCTGAACGCGCTGGACAGCGCGCGGACATGCCCCACCGCCAGCGCATTGCCCTGCGTGACATGCTCGATACGATCTGCGCCATGGGACCGCTCGACCCGGCCGACTGGGAAGCGCTGCGGCGCGCCGTCACCATCCCGCCGCCGGGTCAGACCGGGACGGCGCGCCCGTCCTGATCCTTTGTCATAATCTTTCGCGGTAAGGAAATAACATGTCGAAATATGCGGGAAATATGCGAAGTTAAGAGCGTTTTCCA
>NZ_DATKFP010000139.1:0-2821 GCF_035511395.1 Sphingobium sp. | reverse complement strand
GCGATCGCGCCATCCATGCCCCGTTCGCCGAGCCGGATTTTGGAGAGCGTGCGATCGGAGATGGTGCGGTTCCCTACGCGAAGGACGATGCGCGGCCGGGAGACGCCCCGGTGCGCGCCGGACAGGGCAGCATAGACCCGGCCGACATGACCTGCCTCGGGATCGCTGTAGGAGACCACGGCCTCGATTCTGGGGCGTGCTTGACGAAGAAGCCGAAAGGCACGGGCGCAAAAGAAGCTTTCGCCATTCTGCGGAACGCTGTCGAGCAGGACCAGCCGCGCGAGGACGCATCCTTTGGCGGGATCGGTAAAGCCGGTATGCCGGGTGATGACGGCGTCGGTCGCCGGCACAGCAAAGACGGCCACACCTTCCAGCACCGCCTGGCGGCCGAAGAGACCTATCGCGACCTGAGCGGCCGGGTAGCTCGGCAGATAATGATGCTCGGCGATGAACGCGCGCGCGGCGGCGTGGTCGATGATGTCCGCCGAGTAGGCTTTCGGATTGATGACGAGAGAGTCGGTCGCCCATAGAGCGCGCCGCTCCCGCCAGCGCTGGCTGCGTGAGGTGTCCATGTCGTGGCCTCGGGATGGAGAAGGATCGACGCCGCTTGGACCTTCGACCTGTCTCCCCGGTCCATTCCCCTCTTCTTTGGACAGGGATCGAGATGAATCGGTTTACGGAATGTTTGGGATTGGGCACGATCAGATATCGCACATCCCCTGATTGGCGCCGGTGAGCTTATGTTCCTTTGAGGCCTTGCGAGCTTCACATGGCGTCATGTTCCCGGTAGCGAATAGTCCTCCGGGTTCTTTCAACCAAAGAAGGCAAGATCATCATGAGCGAAGTATCGGAAGACGATAGCACGCTGATTACCCTGACCGCCGATATCGTCGCGGCACATGTGACGAACAACAGCGTGGCGGTCGCTGATCTGCCATCCTTGATCCAGAATGTTCATGGAGCGCTGAGCAATCTCGGCAAAAGTGAACCGGCTGCCGAAACAAAGCAGGAGCCGGCGGTGTCGGTCCGGGCTTCGATCAAACCCGACTATATCGTCTGTCTGGAAGACGGCAAAAAGCTCAAGATGCTCAAGCGCCATCTCATGACGCATTATCAGATGACGCCGGCTGATTATCGTTCGAAGTGGAATCTTCCGGCCGACTATCCGATGGTCGCACCCAACTATGCCGAGCAGCGCCGCACGCTCGCGAAGAGCATCGGCCTCGGGCGCAAGCCCAAGGCGGCCAGCGCCGCGCCGGCAAAGGCCACCAAAGCCGCCCCGGCTCGTCGCGGACGTGCAAAGTCAACCGAAGGGCAGCCTTCCTAGCAGCATCAACGCGGCATTTCGGTTCGGAGACGTCGGGTTTGGAACAGGGACAGTCGGGTCAAAGTGCGCCGGCGCGGCGCGTGACAGCACCTTCAGGGCAGCCCGATGCACGTCCGCCGTCCTATCCCGGCACCGAGGCGTCGGTCGGCACGGTCGTGAGCCTGGCCGACGCCTATTGGGATGCCGCGCACAGGCTGTTGCCGCAGATCGAGAAGGGCCGGGGTGTCTCGTCCGCGCCTGCCAGGCTGTGCGCCATTCAATCGATCGAGACCTATCTCAACGCGTTCTTGCTCTTTCATTCGCTCGATCGAAAGCTGGTGCGGGGCCTGCAGCACGATCTCGCCGAGCGCACGCGCCTGGCGGTCGAAAAAGGGCTGTCGCTCCGCCGACGCACCGCAGAGCATCTGATCCGGCTCAGCGACCAGCGTGACTATCTGGTGGTGCGATATGGTCCAGAGCAGCTCGGCGACCTGTCAGAGATCAACCGGATGTTCGCGACGCTGAAGGAGATCGCAGAGAAGGTCCGGGCAGCGATCTTCGAGCAGCCCTATGATCGTGCAGACCCATGGTACAAGGTCTATTGGTGACCCGGAGACCTTGTCGCGCAGTGATGTCCGGTCGCGAGCGGCGAGGGCCAGCCTCCCAGTCAGAACAGGGTCAACTGCTCGCCGATCGCGCGGGGCTGTGGTTCACGCGCTGGCATGCGAGGAGATGGGCGCGCAACTGTCGTTTGCGGTAGGGAGCGTGCCGGCGGCTCGGCTGCGCGAGGTTGGGCCGCAAGCTTCGCACCCCAGCCTCCCAGGATATGGGCCGGAGTGAACCAGTGCTCGCGAACCTCGTTGCTGAGGGAGTTGCCGACCATGACATGGGCCGGGATATGGAGCAGCGAGAACTGGATATAGGCCATGTGGACGGCTCGGCTGTCGATATCGACCGCGGTCACATGGAGATGGCGCTGGTAATTGATGTCGGCTGCGAGCATCGCCTGCGCGAGCGCGATGACCATGGCCCCTGCACCGCAGGCGGGCTCCATCGCGCTGACGAACCCCTTGTCGGCGATCAGCGCCCGCGCGTCATCGGCGTTGCCGAGCGTGATTTCCGCCATCATCTGGCATACGGGATAGGGCGTGAAGAACTGGCCCCTGTTCTTGTTGTGGATCTCGAGCGCGGTGAAGATGCTGCCCAAGACATCGCCCGGCGCGGCTTCCAGCGCCAAGGTGATTTCGGCGAAGACCTGCGGAAACATCTCGACGGTCGGCCTGTCATATCGTCCCACGATCTCGAGGTAGCGCGCCTCCCGATCGGTCCGCGAGCGGCTGTCGACGCTGTTCGAGATGCTGATCGCGCAGAGCTTGTCATCGGTCGTGCAATTCTCCGCAAAAGTGGGCTTTGAAAATTCCCTAGTTGGTGGCCCCTTCATCTCATTCTGCCGGGGCTAGCCCCGGCAGAATGAGATGAGCCGACATTGTCCTCATCTCCTTTGCAGACGCGGAG
>NZ_DATKFP010000138.1:0-5206 GCF_035511395.1 Sphingobium sp. | reverse complement strand
ATCCGTCATTTCGGAACAGATAGGGTTGCCGAAGTCACGGGGAGAAGCCGCAGGCTGGTCGTAGATGCCGCCCGGCGGCAGCGCGTCGAGAACCGCGGCGCCCGTAGCAACATCGCCGAGGCTGAGGCGTTCATGTCCGGCAAGAAGCAGATCCTCGTCTTCTCCGATGCCGGAGGAACGGGCCGAAGCTATCATGCCGATCGCAATTGCAAGTCCGCCGATCGCCGCCGCGTTCACTTCCTTCTCGAACCGGGTTGGCGAGCCTCCAATGCCATCCAGGGCCTCGGGCGCTCCAATCGTACCAATCAGGCCAGTACGCCGATCTTTCGGCCGGTCACGACCGACTGCCGGGGCGAACGGCGGTTCATCAGCACCATTGCCCGAAGGCTCGATAGTCTGGGGGCGCTCACGCGCGGGCAGCGGCAGACCGGTGGGCAAAATCTCTTCGACCCCTCCGACAACCTTGAAAGCGACTATGCTCGCGACGCCCTCAACCAATGGTATCATCTCCTCTATCGCGGTAAGCTCGCCAGCACCTCGCTAGCCTCCTTCATCGCGATGACCGGGCTCAAGCTTCTCGACAAGGAGAGCGGTGGGCTGCTCGATGACCTTCCTCCGATCCAGCGCTGGCTCAACCGGCTGGTGGCGCTGCGCATCGAAACGCAGAATGGGATATTCGAGGAATATATGGGGCTGATCCAGGCTCGGATCGATGCCGCGCGGGAGGCCGGAACACTCGATGTCGGCGTGGAGACGATCCAGGCCGAGCGCGTAATCCTGCTCGACGACCAGATATTGCGCCGGGATCCGGTGACTGGCGCTGAAACCCGTCTCAGCCGCTATGAATTGCATCACCGGCGACGCGCAATGACGCGGGCACGCCTGATGCGCGAGTGGAGCGAGACGGGCTTCGTCATGCTCCGCAATGGCAGATCAGGAAGGGTCGCACTCCAGGTGCCGAGCTGCAGCACCATGGACGGCGAGGGCAATGCCATCACCATGTGGCAACTTATAAGGCCCACCGGGCGGGAACGTATCCGTGACAACGCCCTGCACGAAAGTCATTGGGCGCCGGTTGAAGGAGCCGCCTTCGAGGCAGCATGGGACGCCGAGGTCGAAGAGGCGCGCAAGCACATCGATATCGAGACCATCAATATCGCAAATGGCCTGCTGCTGCCGGTGTGGAACCAACTGCCCGATGACGACATGCGCGTCTGGCGGGTGAGCGACAGGCAAGGCAATTCTGTCGTCGGACGCATCATCTCGCCAATCGGCATTGAAAAACTCTCCCGCAGCTTCGGCGTGGAAATGGCGATTATGCTCTCGCCAGCCGAGATGATTGCGGGCGCCCGCGGCACCGAGGGTGTAGTGATCCCCGGCCTTGCCGGTGCAAGACTGATCTCTGCCTACGTCAATGATGCACGCAGGCTCGAGATCAGGGATTTTCCTGCCGCCCGGCGCGATTGGCTCAAATCCATCGGCTGCTTCACCGAGATCATTGTCTACAAGACCCGTCTCTTCATCCCTGGCGACCGGGCGGCCGGCATCATTGAACAGATTATCCGTACCGGAGCGCAATGGGAGAAGCTCGTCGACCTCAACGCCGCGGCCTGACCTTCCGGCTGCTCAAGCAGGCGAGCGGCCATCGGCAAGGAGAGGAGGGAGGGTGCGGGTGTGATCCTTCGAGGGGATCGAACGCCAGATAGGAGGTTCGACATGACCGACACACCCGCCCCGACCGCCGCTTCTCTGCTCTACAGCCAGGTCAGCCATGATGAGCGCGGAAATTTCTGCTACATGGGTGACCTCTATCGCCAGGGTGAACCGTTCCCTGATCTCGTGGACAGGATCCGTGCCCATCTGATCGCCGATTTCCCAGACACCGCGTTCGCAGTCACGACGGAGAAATTCGCGGGCGGGCGCAAGATCACCGCCAAGATCCTCGACGCGTTCCAGGATCTCTCGACGCGCGACGCCCAGGATGCGATGATCACGGCCGTTCGCGACCAGATGGAGCGCTTCGGTTTTACGAACTCGAACATCTACCAGGACTTTCACAGCTGTTCCTACTTCACGGAAGTCCGGGTTGGCCGGGCCTATTGGTCGGCACTCGCCCGTAGGCGCGGCGCAGATAATCACGTGGAGCCGCTGGTAAGCCTCGCCCATTTTCGAAAATCGTTGAAAGTCGGACAGCAATTGAAGCTCGTCGCCGCGCCCAAGGGGCACCGGGTGCGTGGAACCACGCGGACCATCACGGCGGTTCGGTCAAAGGATATCATCCTCGACGGCGTCTCCTATCTGACCCTGCCGCGCGCCGCGGATTTTGCCTGCGACGGCGCCCGTGTCCGGATCGCCATGGGGTCGGAACATGAGCCCGATGCGCACCTGCTCTACGAATGGCTGCTAAGCCGGGCGGCGTAGGCCTGTTTGCAGATTCTGCTCCGCCTCCCGCACATCCCGCCTGCACTGTTCGCCGGTTCCATCCATGGCGCTTCGAAGCATGGAGCCGGTTAGGAGGAGAGGGGGATGGGAGGAGGCGGAGCAGCGAAGTGTTGCTCTTTGATCCTCCCAAGGAGATCCACTCCATGAACATGATGGCTCCCGCCGCGTGCCCTGCGCAGGCCCCCTACAAGGTCGACATCAGTCGCGGCCAGAATATCGGTCGGGTCTCGTCTGAATGGTTTTCAAGACCTGATGACGAGCGCTTTCTCTCGCTGAACGATCTGTACGAAAGTGTTCGGGCACGCGCCGAAGCTGCGACCACCCATATCGTCGAAAGTCGGTCTGTGCGCGTCGTTGCGCGTAGCGATGAACCAGAACGCCTATCCCTGGTCGTTCCCGGGCGGGATGAGCCGGTGTCCCCTACGAACTGGTCCTTCGGCCAGCTTTGCAGCCTGGTGGGGGCGCCCGCTTCCTATCTGCGAGCGCTTCCCACCGCCCTTGCCGGCATCAACATGCAGCACGGACTGATACAGCATCGAGGCGAGCAGGTGAAGATGCTCGAAACGCGCGATGGGCGCACCGAACTGCGGGCGGTCACCGGCCCCGACTATGGCCGTATCTGGGATCACGAACTTGTCGGCGCGGTGATGCGGATCGCCGGCAACGGGACGGGTGACACACGCTGGAAGATTCCTGGCGTCCTCGACTGGGGGACGATGCACTATAATCCCCTTGTCGACGTAAGCCAGGAAACGACGACGCTCTATGCCTCGGATCGCGATGTTTTCCTGTTCCTTGTCGATGATACCCATCCGATCGAGGCGGGAAAGCTTCCCAATGGTGAGCCCGATCTCTTCTTTCGCGGCTTCTACTGCTGGAACTCGGAGGTTGGCTCCAAAACCCTTGGAATTTCGACATTCTACCTTCGCGCCGTGTGCATGAATCGCAATCTATGGGGCGTGGAAAATTTCCAGGAGATCAACATCCGCCACTCAAAGTTCGCAGCCAACCGGTTCGCCCATGAGGCTGCACCGGCATTGGCGCATTTCGCGGAGTCCTCGCCTGCCCGGTTCATCGAGGGGGTGAAGACGGCGCGCGAGCGGATTGTCGCCCGGACCGATGATGATCGATCCAGCTTCCTGCGCACGCGCGGCTTTTCGAAATCCGATACCCAGCAGATCATCACTGCCGTTCTCGAAGAGGAAGGCCATCCGCCCGCCTCCCTCTATGATTTCGTAAACGGCATCACTGCGGTCGCCCGGTCGCGATCGCATCAGGACAGCCGGCTTGAACTCGAGGGCAAGGCGCGGGGCCTGCTCCAGCGCGCCCACTGACTGGCGAGACGGCGTCGTTTGACGCGCGACGCTCATTCGCCGCCCATTTTCGAGAAAGGACATGATTATGAATATCGACGAAATCGGTGCGGGAGATCCCGACGCGCTGGCACCGGTCGTGCTCGCGGCTCTTCAGCGCCTTGGCGAGCTGGGCCGCGCCGGGGCAATTGCCTTGGCGAAACTCGTCACAGACGATCATGCGGACTTCCACGAGGCCGCCTCTTGGATCGCTGAGATCGCAGCTGGCCCCTTCAACGACTGACCCTCGCATTCAAATCCAACAGCTTCAACGAGCCCGGCCCAGCGCCGGGCTTTTGCATTTTTGAGGAGCTCTACCATGACTACCAATCCTTCCCATTGTGCTTTCAAGGTCCGGATCGACTATTTCAGCGGTGCCGAGGCTTTTGCCACGCAGACCGTGCGGCTCGATGTTCATAACAGCAGCGAGGCGCACGCAGCTGCCTCAAGGGCGGCTGAGGCTTGCACTTATCATAATGAGCGTGTGCCCGAACTTTCCTACACGGTGACCATCGTCCCGCTCGATCCCGATGATCCAGAACCTTCCTCAGCGGGCGCTCGCGTCAAACCCGTGTGCGCAGACTGCGGATCGGATCAGCTTGTCCGGGATGCGGCGGTCCGATGGGACATGGATGCGCAGGACTGGACGATCTCAGGCATATTCGAATGCACGACCTGCGACCTGTGTGGCGCTGAAAGTGACGATCTGGCGACATGGGTGGATGAGCGCCATGTGACGCCGCTAGGGCAGTATATTTGCGACCTGGCGGAAGCCCTCGGCAAAGTTGACGCGGAGCAGGATTACCGTTTCCCGATCTTCAGTCTTGATCATTATCAGCAGACCCCGGTTGCCGAGGCGGTCGTGGCGTGGAGGGCGATCGAGCGCCCTGCACCATGATGGCGCTGGCCTTTAATCCGGGGGATCCTGCGTGCTGGATCGCGCGCGGACGGTCGACGGAGCATGCTGCCGCGATTGCCCTGGCCTGGCGAACCTATCCCGATCTTGTATCTACTGCGCCGCTTGATCTTCGGATGGAGCGGTCCCGTGCCCGCGTGGCTGCCATGCGTCCGATCCACGAGGCGATGCGGCTCGAAACCGAGCGAAACCGCGTTGCTGCCAATTTCGCCTTCGTCGAAAGGCAGTTGGCGGCTGGCCGTGCCGATCCACGCTTTTCGCTCATCTTGCGGGCGCGCGATGTGCATGCCCTTGGATGGGACGATGCCGTCGCCTTTGCCGATGGACATTATGCATTATGCCCAGCTGCGCATAATGCGTATTATCGCGAGGTTGGAATAATGCGAAGGAAGTCAGCTATGCACGAGAATTACGCCGTTTTCTAACCGCGTTGCTGCGCATTATTTTTGTTGCGAACGTCTCCGGTGTCTGAAACGACCGAGGAGACAAACGTGCT
>NZ_DATKFP010000137.1:0-4797 GCF_035511395.1 Sphingobium sp. | reverse complement strand
CGCCGACCTCGGCCCGGACGAGAGCCGCACTCTGCTCGACCTTGAAAACCTGCGCGAGGTCGCGCCGGGCAGGACCAGCCATGCCGCCATGCGGGGGCAGCGTGCGCTCGACGCCTTTCTGCTCGACCCCGCCGCTCCCACCGCCGCGCGCATTGTCGGGGCCTTGGGCAACATAGCGCCCAATGCCACCACGGCCGATGATCTTGCGCGCCATCTCGCGCTTGCCGCCAACGATGTGGACGCCGGGCTCGATCTGCTCGCTGCCATCGGCGCGTCCGACACGATGCCGCGGGGGGATACGCGTATTGCGCGTCTGTCCGCCCGGTTGCGCCTGCGCGTCGTCGATACGCCCGTCGTCGGCCTGGTCTGAGAGGCGCGCACCATGACCCGGAACAGCTTCGATCTCGACGCCGATATCGTCGAACTGACACCCTTTGTCCCCGAAGCGGAAATCGTCGCGGCCGCGCCGCTCTCCGAACTGGCTTTCCGCGCGGACGCATGGCTCCCCGATGAGACAAGCCGCCTACGCGCGGCCTTTGCCGAAGATCGAACCATCGACGAGATCGCCGCCATGCTCGGCAGGCCCCGGGCCGGTGTCGCCACGCGTATCCATGACCTTGGCCTGCGCCGTAACTCCCGGCGCTCCTGGAGCGACTGGGACGACGAGGAAATGGCACGCTGCTACGCACATGTCCCGACGGCAACGCTGGCTGCCCGGCTTGGCCGGGGCGTGAGTGCCCTCTATGCCCGCGCGCGGCTGCTGGGCCTGTCCGAGCCAGGGTCCCCACCCTATAGTGGATGGGAAGATACGCAACTTCGCGCCGGCTATGAACAGGGCGTTCCGGTCGCGCAGATCTCCAGCCTCATCGGGCGGCCGCTAAGCGGTGTCATCGCGCGCGCATCGGTGCTGGGCCTGCGTCATGCCTGCCAGCCGGACGACTGGAGCGACGCGGAAATGACGCGGGCGCTCACACTCGCCGCCACAGGCGCGCGCTATATGGCCATTGCCCGGATGCTGGCCCATGAAGGCTTTCCCGAGCGCAACAGCCGCAGCCTGGGGCAGCGCCTGCGCCTGCTCGGCTATGGACGGGGCTGGGGACGTGCGTGGATCGCGGAAGAGGATGATCTCCTGCGCCATGCCTATGCGACAGGCGCGAGTCTCACGCCGCTGCGCGAAAGACTGGGCCGTTCGTCCCATTCCATCCGATGGCGCGCCGAAGCGCTGAAGTTGCGCGGCACGCATGTTCGCCGTGATGGATTTCGGCAGGGGCCGGTCTGGACCGCTGAGGATGAAGCGCGTCTGCGCGCCGATTATGGCAAAATCCCGACGCGTGAGATCGCCAGGGCATTGGGGCGCGGGCTTCGCGCCGTGCTCTACCGCGCCAATCATCTGGGCCTCGTCCACGGGTTCATGCGCCCGTTCAGCAGCGATGAAGACCGGGCTATCCGCAGCGCCTGGCTCCATGGCGTTTCGATGGTCGATGTCGCAGAGGCGCTCGGCCGCGATCCGGCGGTGATCGGCAAGCATGCGGCGCGCATCGGCTACCGGTTCAATGATCCGGCAAGGCCAAGCCGGGGACCGCGAACACGCCGGGCAAGCCGCGCGCCGGTGACGCTGGAAAGTCTCCTCGCTCTTGTTCCACCCGATCTGCCGATCGCGGCCTGATCGATTTCCATTCCCGGTCAGCTCGTTTCGGAGGTTCCCATGGCTCTGCCAGTCCCGCCCGCCTGCCTTTCACCGCTCAGAAGCCAGTTATCCTCTTTCGATCGCGCCTATCGCATTGCGCTGAACCTGCGGCGCGCCACCGGCATTCCCCATTATGTCGTGCACGGTATCGCGCCATTCCAGGCCTATCGCGTCACGACCCGTCCGCCGCCATGGCCCGACCGTTGGTTGGCGATGGTCGCATGAGCGTTGGTGATCGTGCGCCCGTGCACCCGTTCCTTGATACCGGAAACCATGTGGCCATTTGGGATGCTGGTCGACAAGATCAGTGCAGTAAGGCCAAAGTTGTGATCCGCCGCGTCGCATTCAATCCGCTCCAGGACGCCGTGCCGTCGGGCCCGCAAATTGTCCCGCATAAGACAGAAGTCCACGACGATCCCGCCGCGCGGCCCACCACCATCCCCCGATCGCTCCCGATACCGGAAACGCACCTGCTGGTGCCGTTCCAGCGTGGGCCCGTCGGTTCCGCCTGCAGGGACCGCCTGATTATGCTGCCCGCGCCGCTACCGCTACTTCCGCTGGCGTAACGCCAGCGCGGCTACCGCCGCGCCTCCAGCCTCGCTCCCCAGCCCCTCTCCGGTCCTCATCTCCGCTCCGGCCTCGCGCCATGTCGCGGTGGTCGCGCAGAGTTGCGGGTGGGCTGTGGCGTTGCGCGCGGGGCAGGCGGTGCGGCGTCGCGCGGGAGGTAGCGGAGCGCCTCGCCGCAGACGGGCGGTGCATGGGGCGAGAGCGGGATAGAGAGGAGAGAAGGGCCGGTGAGGATGTCGCCGAGAATGGTTTCGAGCGACATTCGAAAGGTCAAGACGATGAACATCGGTGAAATCTTCAGCCAGAACGGTCGCCTCACGGGCTCTATCGCAACCCGCACGATCGATCTTCCCCGCATCGGGCTGCGCAAGGTCACGAGCGAGAACGAGAAGGCTCCGGTCTTCGAGATCCTCGCGCTTAACGTCGCGCGTCGCTGGGTCCAGATCGGCGCCCTGTGGGAGGCTGCTTCGAAGCGCACCGGCGAGGTCTTCCTTGCCGGTAATATCGACGACCCCAGCCTGCCAGAGCCCTTGCCGATCGCGCTCTTCCCGGCCGATCATGGCGGCTACATGGTCGCCTGGCGGCGTGACACCATGCGCTCCGACTTCGGGGGCGGCATGGGCGCCAGTCGCACCAACTACGACGATCGCGGCCCCCGCGATCAGGGCGGCTTCGGCGACAGTACCGTGGGTGCAGGCGGCGAACTGACCGGTGCGGGCGCGCCGTTCGAGGGCGAAGACCCGTTCTGATCACGCGGTGATCAGTCCCATCGGGCCGGGGAGGCGTCAGGCTTCCCCGGCCTCTTTCTTTTTTCGCCATGAGGAGGCATCCCATGCGCCGCTCTTCATTGTACCACTGTGCCCCGCTGACCGACCTTGCCGCGCTCTCCGTGGCGATCATGGCCAGCCCCTCGATCCGCGACCTGCTCGCGCGGCATGTCGACATCACGTCCCATGTGCCGGACGTCCCGGCCGGCATCACCTGCGGCGAGATCATCGCCGCCATCTACGACCTGCTCGAGAATACGCCGCTCGCGCCACATGCGGCCGGGATCGTCGATGCCGTCCTGGCGCTAGCGGCATTCGCCGCGCCCGCCAGGGCCAGCAGGCACTGACCCGGCACGACACACATGCAGGGCCGCGACGCTATCCTCGCGTTCGCGGCCCTTTTTCCTTTGCCCCCTGACAGGGAGAAGTTCCATGAGCCACGACCATTCCCGCAGCATCAGCCGCTTCGCAGACCTGCCCGCGCTATTCGCCGACGTGACGGCAACTCCGGAATTCCAGCGCGCCTTTGGCGATCCCATTCCCCTTTCGATCATCAGCCTGGGGGATGAACCGGGCGAACACGACATGCCCGAGCCGCTCCACGCACAGGCCGATTGCGCAGGCGTCATCGCGACGATCTTCGACCTGCTGACCGACACGCGGCTCGATGCGCTCGCACCCGAGATCGCATGGGGCATGGTCAACAGCTTCCATTTCGTCGCAGGCAAGCTCGAGCGACAGGAAGACATGCTCGCCGACGAACTGCGCGACATGATCCGCCGCATCGAGCCATCCGAGGTCTTCAACACCGAACTGGAGGAGAAGCGCCTCCTGTGCCAGTCGCTGAGCGAGCAGCGCGAGGCGCTCGAATGCATGCGCGACTATGCGGCGGACACCTTCCGGGTCCTTTCGGGCCGTCCATGGTCGCCTGCACGCGGATCGCGTGTCTCGAAGGTCGCCACCGCCACACAAGTTTCGATACAGGATTTCCTGCGTGCCCGTGAACTGGTCGAACGCGAGCGGTATCGTCCACGAGGGCCGATCGTCGTCGCCTCGGGTCATGCCGAGTGGCATGACTGGCAACTCTTGTGGGATCGGCTCGATACGATCCATGAGCGTATTCCTCACATGACGCTGGTGACGACCGCGCAGCGCAGAGGCTTCGATGCGATCGTCGCCTCGTGGGCAGGGAGCCGCGAGGTCCAGCTCGTTACTTATTCGCTGACGGGCTCCGGACGCGGTGCGCCCTTTGCCCGTAATCGCAAACTGGTGGACCTGAAGCCCGTCGAGGCCGTGCTGGGCGAGGGATCGGGCATTCAGGCAAACCTCTATCAGGCGCTGCGCAAGGCAGGTGTCCCTATCCATGCTTTCCGCAAGGCCGATCAGGTTCCGGTCGAGAAGGTTCCGGCGCCTCCGCGTGGTCGCCTTCACCGGGCAGCCTGATACCGAAATCGAAGTTCCATTTGTCGGGGGCGGCGCGTTGCGCCGCCCCCTTTTCCTGCGCAAGGGGTGCGCATGATCGCAAAGGTTGAGGGCGCTCCTCTGAGGGGGCGTGCCTGGAGGCACCCGTTGCGAATCAGGGGCATCGAGCCCCAGATTCGCAAAGCCTCTTCTTTCTCTCAAGAATTCCTATGGTGGCACGGGACCGCGTCGGCCTCAAGGACGACGGGGCCCCATATGTGGACGGCCCCCTGCTTACAAGAGCTGAGAAGAAGACCAATCGGATCGCTTGCGCTCATATGTCCGGTCTGATGTCGCGGCCGCATATGACCGCTG
>NZ_DATKFP010000136.1:0-6913 GCF_035511395.1 Sphingobium sp. | reverse complement strand
TACGGGACAGCAGGCTGGAGAAAGTGGCAGGGCGCATCGTGTGGGGCATCGTCCACAGTTTCCATCGAGTGAGCGATCAGGCAGCGGGACAAGCCGACGGGGCAGCAAGGCAGATGCGGGACCTTCTCCGGCAGGCTGATGGCAGCGAAATCCATGCCGTAGAGCTGGAGCGCGCGCACGAGGAACTGGCGTTTCTCGACGAGGCCGCGGACGCACTGGCCTGCATGCGGGACCATGCCGCGGCGGTTTATCACAGTGAGACCGGCAAGCCCTGGTCCGCGCCGAGGGCGACGCTGGTGTCCTCCAAGCGGACCGCGAGCGTCATCAATGGGACGGATTATCTGGCCGGGCGGCGCCAGCGCCGGATCGGGCAGCATCATCCTGAAGGGCCGCTGGTCGTCTTTTCGGGCGGCAGCCAGTGGGCGGACCCCGAGCCGATCTGGAAGGAGCTCTCGAGGGCGAAGGCGACCCGGCCGCAGATGGTGCTGCTCACTACCGCGCAGAATAGCGGCGGCGACGCGATTGCCGAGGCATGGGCGGCAAAGACCAAGACGCCAGTGGTGAAACTGGGCATAGACAAGGCACGCTGGGGGAACCGCGCCGGGTTCGTGCGCAACGACCAGATTGCGCGGCTGCGGCCCGTCGAGGCGATCGTCGCTGAAGGGAGCGGGGTTCAGGCTCAACTGGTAAGGGTGATGCGTTCCATCGGTGTCGCGCCGGTGCTACTTTCGCTCTATGGCGGCCCTGCGCACTGGGCTTCCTGAAGTCACGAAGGATGCGGGAGCAGTCGGGTTCATGCCCGATAGCTCCCGCTCTTTTTTGTCTGTCGCTCTATGTCGTTGCCCTCAAGGACAGGCGCTGCGCGCCCGTCCCGTCGGGCAACGATGCCGCGCTCTTGAGGAACGCGGGCCTCCTGCGCGCGGCTTCGCCGTGCTCGTCGCAGGGACGCCCTACGGGCGCTTTTCCAGTTGAGATTTTGCGGTCGGTGTAATGCCCTTCAGGGCGGTGATAGAGGCTGGTCCACCCACCCGGATCGCGTGCTGGACGAGGTCGCGAAAGTCTTTTTCGCTGAGCTTCTCCACCTCCATGTCGTTTAGGATGGAGGCATATTTGCCGCGCAGAGCGCGGCGGGCGTCGAGGATCTCTTGCGCAATTTTCGACTGCCGCGCTTCGAGGTCGGCAAGCCGGTCACGGTCATTCAACTTGGGCATTGATCATCCTTTCACGTCGGATGGTCTGCCCGCCAACTCCATTATTGAGGATCATGCCCATGAAAGCAACTCGTTGCGACAATCGGGGAATTGGCCGGCGTGCCGCCGGAAAGAGAAATCCCCTCCGGGGTGCCCCGCGCCTTCCGGCACGAGGCAGCGCAGCGGGGCAAGCCCGCTGCGGAAGGGGTACTCACGCCCAGGGCGTTTTGTAATGCACCGTACGCACGGGTGCTGCGGGTGCGAATCGCGAGGTTTTCTGCGGGTTTCAGCTAGGTGCCAGCCGGTGCCGATGTCGCTTTCTTCATTGGGAGTTGGCACCAAATGGTCACCATATGAAGGCAATTCAGGGCTAAGTGCCTGATAAGCTTTGGCACCATGATGGTGCCATACTTCCTCATCGTAAGGCGTTGAGATCGCCTAGAAATCGGCGTATAACGTCCGGGCTTCACCCCATCTGGACAGGCAACGAACAGGAGTTCGGCGCTTGCCCAGGATCAATATCAGATTGAAGGACGCTCTCCACGAGCGTCTCGTCGCTGGCGCTCGATCGGCGCGGCTCAGCCTCCCCGAATATGTCCGCGACATCCTTGATCGCTTCGAAGGGATCAATGCTGGCGGTTATCATGGTCGCTTCGATGAAGTGCAGGCGACCCTCATTCAGGTCTTCGCTATATTGGCCGCCTCGGTCGGAACGCGGCGCCCCGACATTCTCAAAAAGGGCATGGACGATGCCCGCGCTCTGCTCCTCGAACGGGGCCTTCTTGCGCCCGAGGATGGTGCGCTATGAGCATCTTTCGCAACGACACTTTGGGCTCCTGGACCCGAGGTGGTCAGGCCATCGTCCACAATGTCAGGATGACCACCCAGGTCTTCTTCCAGACCTCAATCGCGGGCCTGGTGATCTGGGTCGGCGGCATCATCTGGTATGTGCTGGAAAAATCCAGCGACTATCAGCGCTTCGTCGCGATGAAGATCGCCGAAGCTACACTCAAGAGCGACGTGCCGGGTGGGGCGCCGATCCTGTTCAGGACCCCGGCCGGTCGCCAATATTGGACGAACTCGGACGCGCTGCTGGCGTCTCCTATCGCGAAGAAGACCATGCAGGCAATGGAGCAGCATCTGATCTATGCCGCAGCGCTATCAGGTGCCTTCGCAGCGCTTATGCTTCTGTGGGCTTGGTTTTATTTCACCCGCACGGGGAAAGGGCTCGGCTCCAATCAGTTCATCCGCGGCGCCCGGTTCGGGACAGCCCGACAGCTCCGCCGCCTGCTGTGGCGATCGAAGCGGGGAAGCTTCGCTATCGGCGGTGTGCCGGTCCCTGAAGAGTTTGAGCCTGAGCATATCTTGATCTGCGGGGCACCGGGGACCGGCAAGACCAACATCATCGTCAAGATGCTGGCGGGGATGCGTGGGAAGGGCCGCCGGGCGATCGTCTTTGATACTGCCGGCACCTTCGTCGAAAAATTCTACCGGCCCCGACACGACATATTGCTCAACCCGCTCGATGCCCGAGCCGACAGCTGGTCTCCCTGGGTCGATGTGCCGCGCGACTATCATTATGATCAGATCGCGGAGTCCACGATCCCCGATAAGGGCGGCGATCCCTTCTGGGCGAAGGCGGCAAGGGGCACCTTGGTCGCCGTCTTCCGCAAGCTTGCCAAGAACAAGCAGATGCTCATTTCGGTCTTGCTAAATACGCTACTGCGCAGCCCTTTGAAGACGCTGGCTGCCTTTGCGGAAGGGACGGACGCCGCCGCTTTCATCTCGATGGAGGGGGACCGGACGTCCGCTGGCATTCGTGCCGAGCTGGCATCGGTGATGCGCAGCTTCTCCTATCTGGACGACACACTCGATGGTTTCTCCGTGCGCGACTGGGTGGCGAATGAAGAGGATGACAGCAGGCTTTTCATCACGGTGAAAGCCGACCAGCTTCCGTCGCTTCGGCCTCTCATAACGGTCTGGCTCGACATCGCGATCAGCGCGATCATGAGCCTTCCGCCGGACCAGAAACGCCGCCTCTATTGCGTCATCGATGAGCTGCCGACGCTACAGCGTCTGCCCTCGCTCAGTGACTTCCTGGCGCGCGCCCGCAAATATGGTGGATGCGGCATATTGGGGTTCCAGTCCTACCCGCAGCTGGAGGCAACCTATGGTATCCAGGATGCGGCCGCGATTACCGGCTACTGTTCCACCTGGGTGGCGCTACGGGCGAACGATACCCCCACAGCCAAACATGTGTCCGAGAATTTGGGTCAGGTCGAGCAGGTCGAGGCCAACGAGGGCATGTCCTATGGGGTCAACGACATGCGGGATGGCGTCAACCTCTCCCGCATGCAGGTTACCCGCCCACTGGTTATGCATACCGAGGTCACGAATCTTCCCAACCTGTCGGGCTTTCTCCGGTTCGGAAGAAATCTGCCCGTCGTCCATTTCCGGGATCGATACAATGGGCTGCCAACGATTGAGCCCGCGTTCGTCGAGCGAACGGAACCTGCCAAGAGGTTCGAGGGGGGCAACGCTCCACCCCACCCCGAAAAGGTGCCGCAGAAAAAGCGCCGCCGCGCCGGGAAGGAAGCGCCACCCGAGCCGCAGCTCCCCTTGGACGGCAGCTCACCCGAAGGAACGACCGAGGGTAAGCCGCCTGCGCACAAGGGCAACGAAGTTCCGAAGCAGGAAGGGGACTCGCCGAACGCCGAACCGCTCAGGCTCCTTGGTCCGAGGAGTGGCTTCAACCTCCACAAGCATAGCCGCTCCAACGGTGAGCGTGACGATGCGAGGCCGGCATGATGCATCCGCGTCGCCTCAAGGGCTCGCCCGGCAACATCGCCCGCTATTACACCGTAGGGGACTATTATACGAAGGGAGATGCGGAGACGTCTTCCTGGGGTGGGGCGCTCGCCGATGAACGTGGCTTGCACGGAGAGGTGGATTCCGCACAGCTCAATGCGCTGCTCAGCGGCGCTGTCGGCGACCAGCAGTTAGGGCGTCGGCGGGCAGACGGAATTGATCACCATCCTGGGTGGGACTTTGCAATCAGCGCCCCCAAATCCGTATCGATCATGGCGCTCGCCCTTCGCGATGAGAGGATAGTCGCGGCGCATGAGAAGGCCGTCGACGCAGCGCTTTCCTATCTCGAAGAACATGCCCAGCTGCGCCGCCGGGAAGAAGGGAAGATCGTCCATGAGACGACGGGGCGGCTCCTGTGGGCACGCTTTACCGAGCACGTCAGCCGCGAACTCGACCCCCATCTCCATACCCATATTGTGATCCTCAACATGACGAACCGCGATCCGGGCAACCCGATGGCCAGTCTCGAAACGCGGGCGATGTATGCCGAGCAGATGGCCAGCGGCCAGATCTACCGCAACGCGCTTGCCCACAATCTGAGGGAATATGGATTTGAGATCGACTTCGATCCGCGCCGGGGATTGTTCGAGATCAGGGGCGTCCCAAAGGCATTGATCAAAGAGATGTCGCAGCGTGCCGAGCAGATCAACGCCCATGCCGCTGAGCATGGCCTTTCCGGGCAGGCGGCGCGTAGGCAGAGCTTCTATCAGACGCGTGGCCCAAAAGTGAAAGTCGGGCTGAACGAGCTGCATGATCGCTGGGATGCGCGGCTCATCCCCTATGAGCCCAAACTTGCAGCTTTCCTCGCTGAGGCCCTGGAGGCGGGCGAACGCCGCGTCCCGGTGGAGCCCGCCGACGCAGCGCGGGCGGCCCTGTTTGGGATCAGGCAATCGGAAGGACGCGAGGCGGTCAATCCTCTTGGTCGCGTCATTGCGGTCGGCCTTGCCTCCCATGTGGGAGAGGTCCGATACGAAGACCTGAGACCGCTCCTGATCGACCATGAAAGCCGCCGCAAATTGCTGGCAACACGGGGGCAGACTGGTGATGCAATCCTCACGCGAGGGCGAACCAGCCGCAGGACGGTGAGGTTGGAACAGGCGCTGACCCAGCATCTGGCGCTTTCCCTGGGAGACGGCAGACAGGTAGCCAGCGCGGACCGCCTGCTGCCCGTTTTGGAACGCGCTGGCCTATCCTCCGCGCAGGAGCAGGCCCTCGCGCTCATGGCATTGTCAAGAGACCGGGTAACTGCCGTGCATGGTGTGGCTGGGGCTGGGAAATCGATGCTGGTTCGCTCCCTCAAGGAAGCGGCGCATCCGGGGATGGTGCTGACGGCGCTTGCGCCGACATCATCTGCCGCCGCTGAACTGGGTGATCGCGCCGAGATTGGATCCCGGACCGTAGCCAGTCTGTTGGCGAGCGGCGGGTATGGGCTGAGCAGCAACGATGTACTGATCCTCGATGAGGCCGGACAGCTTGGAAACCGACAAGCGCTGCGAGTGCTGGAGATCAGTCGCATGACCGGCGCGAGGCTCATTCTCCTGGGTGACAATCGGCAGACCGGCGCGATCGAACAGGGGAAGGCATTCTGGCTCATGCAGAAGCTTGGGCTCGCGACCGCCGAACTGGTCGAATCGCGACGGCAGGAAACCAGGGCGATGAAGCTTGCCGTCACCCAGGCTCGCGCCGGTGATTATGCCGTTTCGTTGGACCATCTCGATAAGGTGGTCAGCGGCGGCGATGCGGAGGAACTGGCCAAGGGTCTGGTGAGAGAATGGACGCGCCTCAAGCCTGAAAGCCGAGCAACAACGAATATTCTCGTTCTGGAGAATGCAACGCGCCTCATCGTCAACAGTCAGATCCGCGAGACATTGCAGCGGGAAGGCGTCGTTGCAGCCGAGGACACCAGACTTGCGGTGCTTACCCCCGCCGGTCTCAGCGAGCAGGAGAAGCAGATGGCCCGCTTCTATTCCGGCGGTCAGGTTCTGAAGCTCAATCGCGACCAGGTCGGATCTGGCCTGGCGCATGATGGCGAGTATCGGGTCGTTTCCGTGGTGCGCGATGCGAAGGGCCGTCAGCTTGTGCGATTGGCGGATGAGCAGGGGCGCATCCACCATTGGGATCCCCGGACGAGCAAGGCGGCGCAGGTGAATGTATTCCTCTCCGAGCATCGCAACCTCGCCGCTGGTGACCGCATCCAATGGCGGCTCGCGACCAAAGAGCTTGATCTCAAAAACGCCGAACGCGGGACGGTGGAGAGGCTCGATGGCATGGCGGCGACGGTTCGTTGGGACCGTGGGGATCGGATCCAGCAGATCGATCTTGGACGCCACGCCACTTGGGATCACGGCTATGCGGAGACGGTGTATTCCGCTCAGTCAAAGACCTATGATCGCGTCTATGTGCTGGCCCCCGTGGCGTCTCCGCTCGTCAATGGACAGAACTTCTACACCGCCATCACGCGAGCCCGTTACGGCGTCAAACTCTGGACGGAAGACCCCCGGAAGCTCATCGCGAAACTCGAAGAGAGGTCGGGCGAGAAGACATCGGCGCTCGAAGGTTTGGGCCGGCTGGAGCGCGATCACAGCAGGCGCTCTGCCGCACGGAACGAGGCACGGCTGAAGGGCCTAAGGCTCGAACAGGTTGAGGAGCGGCGGAAGGCAGAGGGTAGGGCGCTCGCGCGCAAACTGGATGAGCGAGAGCCGGACCGCGGAATTGCCGTGCTCGAAGGGGCCGAAGTCCACGCCGCCGAGCCGCGCCGCGCGGCCTGGGACGCGGCGCGCGCGCAGGGGGTCGCCTCCATCGTCGCCGACATTCGCGAACTGGCGCCGCTGGGGCTCGACCTCGTGGTCGATTTC
>NZ_DATKFP010000135.1:0-8300 GCF_035511395.1 Sphingobium sp. | reverse complement strand
GGAATGGACGCCTATTTGCGGCCCTTCCTGGTCAGCGCCAGACATGCCTGACCGGGGATCCGTTCCTGTCCATATATTATCGCAAGGCAACCGCCCGCCAGTAGATTCGCTCTGTCGAACCGCTGGTCCGCATTTGCCGGTTTCATCGTGGACGAACTGCCGATTGGCGGAGTTGGCTGTCCATAATCATACGATTGCGATCAATTTTAATTGAACGAAGCCGTATAATGAGATAGCAATTCGGTCTGTTCCCGTTTCGCTTCAGGAGAGGTTTCCATGCTCAGCGAGTCGCAAAGGCGGCATCTGTCCGACATTCTTCAGCCCGTGTCTCCGCCGCGCCAGCTCGATAATATCTTCACGGACGATCAGCGCCGCCGGATGCTCGACGTGGTGCATGGCGGTGAATGGAAGCTGATCATCGCACAGCATTTTGCGAATGCGGAGGAACTGATCGCTACTTTTGCGGGGGGCTTTCCGGAAGGATTCGAGCCGACGCTGGACATGTTCCTGACGCCGACCTTCCGTGGCTTCTTCGCCAATTATTCGGCGCTTCTCTATCCCGAACTGCACGACGTTTTTTACAATGAGGCGTTTTTGGGCCATGCCAAATCCTACTGGAACGCCCAATATGCCAAGCCGCAGATGATGTTGTTCAACATCAACGGGCCGTGCGGCAACAATGATCCGGGTCATCTGGATTCCCCCAGCTTCCGGGGTATACGCTACGAAAATTCGCCGACCTGGCTCTGTTCGATCATGGGGCGTTCCAGCCTGTTTCAGGACTATCTCATCAAGATGGCGCAGGTCATCACCTGGTTCAGCCATGACCCGGCAAGTGGTTTCACTTACTGGCCCAAAGGGCCGCTGAACAGGCCGGAACGGCTGGCGTCGCCGGTCTATAATCGGGGGGTTCTGGTCCAGAATGAAATGATGGTTCATCGCGGCGAGGCCAATGGCGCGACCGAGCGCCAACGTCCGGCTGGACTGGGTTTCGACAGCCTGTTTACTGGCGAAGCGGGGAACCGTGACGGCTGGCTGGTCAAGACCAACGATCAGGTGATCGAACGCTATCATACGGACGATCTACGCTTCCTGGTTCACTGGTCGGCCGAAGTGTTCGAGGATTTCGACGAACTCAAGAAGAACATGGATGGCTCGGACAACCTGACCTATGATCGCGTGTTCGATACGCTGATCAAGGATGTCCGTTCGCGCGGCATCCAGATTGAAACGCCCACCGATCCGCTGCGTGATCCGGTGTTTATCAAGGCGCTGAACGCCGCCTATGACTATGGTGGTCCAGCCGAATATCCGGCGGAAGCGCCACGGGGCGAGGCTTACGCCGCAGCAGCATAATCGAGGTGACGGGCGAGGGCATCCTCCAGTGTGGCGCCCCCTTGACTGCGTTAAAGACAAGGCCTGCGGGCGGGCGCAAAAGGCGATCGCCGGCAGGATTTTCTCTCATGCAGGTCGTTCCCGCCATTCGGACGTCATTTCCCCGATGTCGAACGGGCGCACCATCATCAGAACGCCGGTCCATTGCCGCCCGTCCAGTTGCGCCGACCGTTCCTGCTGCCCGATCATCTGGATGTCGGCGCGTAGCGTTTCGAACAGGGCGTGGACGCGCGCGCGTCCATTTTCGCTCATCGCCACCATGTCCGACACATAAAGGGCATCGGCGGACCCGAAGTCCATCGACATGAACAGCGGTTTGATCGTGCGTTCAAAAGCGATCGAGAGTGGGCCGCCGCGCCGCCAGCGTACCGATTGCTGCACCTTGGGACGAAGCCGGCCGCGAGGCGTGCCATCGACCAGTCCCAGCCGCTTCAATCGTTCGACGTGGCTATCCAGCCGAACCGGCGGCAAGCCGAATTCCCGCTCGATATCTGGCCGTTGTGCACCATGAAGAATGGCAAAGAAGACAAGTGCAAGCGCGCGGTCGGCGGCCAATATGCGTTCCTGGGCCAAGGTGAAGCGGTCCAGCCTGTCGTCGTCTGCCTGACCCAACAGGTCGCGCAAATCCAGGTCGGCAAGGGCGCAGATCGCGTCCAGCCGGTCGAGCGTCAACCCTTCGCCGCGCAGCCATCTCCAGACGGTGGGTTCCGCCACATCCAGTTCATTTGCCAGCCGGCTGACGCGGAAGCCACGCGCCTTCAGCTCCTGCCTGAGTTCGGACAACAGCATAGCGAGGCCTGGACGAAACATTTTGGACAATTTTCGATATCCTATCATCTAACGATCGAATAATATCACATGACGATCGTACAATAGGCAATGATGTTGTCAGTCGGACCAATGCCCACCAATGTCGTCGGCAAGCCATGGGACCAACCCACCGGCATCATTGGGAGCAGGATGGATGGCGAAGACCGCGGACTATAATCTGGGAGAATTTACCTTCCCGCGAGGATGGCTGATGGTGGCGCGGGCGAGCGAGGTCGGCGACGCACCATCTGCCATCCGGATGTTCGGCCGCGATCTGGTGATTTATCGGGGGGTATCAGGCCGGCTCGTGCTGCTGGACGCCTATTGCCCGCACATGCAGGCGCATTTTGCGGCGGAAAAGACGTCGGACGACGGCGCGCACCGGGTGGAGGGGGATTCGATCCGCTGCCCCTATCATAGCTGGCGCTTCGGTCCGGATGGCAAGTGTGATCATATTCCCTATCATGACGGCGCCATCCCGCCGGCTGCCATGGTGCGCGCGTGGCGGGTTGAGGAACGGTTCGGCTGTGTCTTCGCTTGGCACGACCCGGAGCAGGATGAGCCCGACCATGACCTGCCGGACCTCCCCGAATGGGATGATCCGTCATGGATCTGCGGCGATTATGACGATCTGGGCACGCTGGACGTCCATCCCCAGGAGATAGTCGACAATCTGGTCGACACGCGCCATTTCGGGCCGATCCATGGGCAGAAGGTCGCCTATTTCGATTCCGCGTTCGATGGCGTGCTGGGCAGGCAGCTATCGGGCGGCGGGCATGAAACCATGACCAGCGAAGGCGGCGTGCTGGACGTCGATGCCTTCTACACCGGTCCCGGCATCCTGATCGCGCGCTATTCGGGCGAAACCGACGCGGTGCAGATCATCTGTCATACGCCCAAGGAAGATGGCGTGACGCAGGTCTGGCACGGCATCACTACGCGTGCCCGGAATAACCCGCCCAGCGCGGAAGATGTGGCGCTGCGCGACCAATATCATCAGGCGGGCCTGGCGGCCTTCTCACAGGATTTTGCGATCTGGAAGACCAAGGGGCCGGCGTTCGGCATTCTTCGCCTGCCCAACGATGGTCCCTTTCATCGCGGGCGGGCCTGGTATCGACAATTCTACAATCCGCGGGCGAAGGCGGCTGAATATCAGGCGCGGGCGAACGGTGTTCATCACACCCAGGGCATGGCACCGGCGCCCGGTCTGGTGGCGGCCGAATGATATCCGAATAGTCAATGGAAAGGATGATGATGGGCAGGGAATTTCCTGAAGGCGCGGTCGCAGTCTTTGGCGGCAGCGGCGGGATCGGCAAGGGAGTCGCGCTGGAGTTTGCCAGGGCAGGCACGGACGTCGCGATCTTCTATCGGTCCAAGCAGGCCAATGCAGAGGCTGTGGCCGAAGATATCCGGGCGATGGGCCGCAAGGCAAGCATCCATCAGGCGGATGCGCGCAGTTACGAGGAACTGGAAGCAGGGTTTACTGGCGCGGTCAAGGCGCATGGCCGGGTCCACAGCATTATATGGGGGGCAGGCCCCATCGTTGCCCAGGTGGGCATCGCCGATTGGACGCTGGAGCAGTTCCGGGCGTCGATGGAGATCGAGGCGTTCGGATTCTACTATGCCGCGCGCATCGCCATCCCGCACTTCCGGGCGCAGGGCGGCGGTTCCTTCGTCCATCTGGGTTCAGGCGGGCATGACTGGTGGCCGCATCTCGACGGCCTGTCCGTGGCGCCCAAGGCCTGCAACGAATCCCTGGTGAAGGGGATCGCCAAGGAGGAGGGCATCCACGAAATCCGCGCCAATTCGGTCCTGGTGGGCGTGATCGACGCCGGCCAGTTCAAGGTCGGGCAAAAGGAAGGCTATTTCGACGAGAATTGGGAGCGCGAGGTGAAGAAGCTGCTGCCGATCAAGCGCTGGGGCAAGGCCGAGGATATTGGCAAGGCGGCGGTGTTCCTGGCGTCCAACGACGCAAACTATGTTACCGGGCAGACTTTGTCGGTCGCGGGCGGCTTCGGCGTCTGAACGGCGCGGGCGGCGGCACCATCAGCCGCCCGTTGCCATGGGCTGAGACATATGCGCATCGCGCCACGCGGACGGCGACTGGCCCGTCCAGTGATGGAAGGCGCGGCGAAAGGCGCCGGTGTCGCTGAACCGGGCGCGACGTCCGACTTCGGTGATCGTGAGGCGCGGGTCTGACAGCAACTGGCAGGCCATCCCCAGCCGCGCCTCGGCCTTGATCCGGGCGAGCGACGTGCCCTCCGCCAGCAGGCGGCGTTTGAGCGTGGCGACGCTGATGCCGAACCGCCGCGCCAGTTGGGCGGCGGGAGCGGGTGTTTCACTGCTGGCGAGCATGGCGCTGAACAGATGGGCGATGCGTTCCGATAGCGGTGCTTCCTTCGACAAGGGCGCTTCCATGTCGAAAGGGAAGAATATGAGCAGGTGATCCAGTTCGAACGGGCTGCGGATCACCGGGCGGTCGAGATAGGCCGATGCGAAGCGCAGCCCGTTTTCCGGCGCGCCATGCTGTACCGGGCAGGGCACCAGATGCGAAACGGTCCGTTCGTCGAGCAGAGGCGGATAGCGCATGGCGGCGCCCAGCAGCGTCATGTCCTCCCCGATCAGCCAGCTGAACAGGCGATGATAAGTGGACAGGCCGGTCAGGTCGGACAGATAGGCGCAGGCGTTGCGAACCCGCCGGATCGTCGGCATCGACAGGCGTGCGACGCCATCCTCTTCCTTGAGCACAAGGCGCGACAGGCGCGGCGCGAGCAACTGGCTGAACCGGTCTGCGCGCTCGATGGCGTCGCGCAGCGTGCGGCAGGTGATGATGCAGTGGCACATCATGTCGAGGCCCGCCTTGGTCAGTGGCTCGCGCGCTTCCTGCCGTGCGGCATGATCGTCCAGAACCCAGGTGCAATGCGCGTAGAGACGAGTGAAGTCGTCATGGGCAAGGGGGCTTCCCGCGCGTCCTGTCATGAGCAGCATGGGCGCGAGATGGGCAAGTCCCGCCTGGCGCATCAGGGCTTGAGGATCGTCGCCAAATTCTTCGACCAGCCGCAAAAGATCGCGCGCAATGGCGGCGGACACATTGCCCGGCACCGGGCGCGACAATTGTTTGGACAGAATGAGCCTTTTTGTCATGGCCTTTGAGCTAATCCGGCATTTGCGCGGGCGCGGCAATAGGGAAAGGAGGAGCAACGGAATGAAAGGATGAGAGGATGGGCGACGAAAGCCTGATGGCGCGTATCGACCGGCTGGAATCGCTGGATGCGATCCGCCAGTTGCCCGCGAAATATGCGCTGGCGCTCGACATGCGCGATTCCGACGCCTGGGTGAGCCTGTTCCCCGAAGATGTGCGCGTCGGTGGTGGAAAGACGGGACGCAAGGCGCTGCGCGACTGGTTCGACGAAACCCATTCGATGCGATTCGACGGCACATCGCACCATATTGGCGGGCACATTATCGATTTCGACGATTCTGACCATGCGCAGGGCGTCGTCTATTCGAAGAACGAGCATGAGTGTGGGTCGGAATGGGTCATCATGCAGATGCTATATTTCGACCAGTATGAACGGATCGAGGGACGCTGGTATTTCCGCAGACGGCTGCCGCTCTATTGGTATGCGACCGACCTCAACAAACCGCCGATCGGCGATCGCAAGATGCGCTGGCCGGGGGTGTCGCCCTATCATGGCAGCTTCCATGACCTGTTTCCGAGCTGGAAAAGCTATTGGGACCGGCAGGGCCAGCCGCATGATGGCCCAGTCGAGCCACCGGCTCCGCTGGAAAAGTTCATCGAGACGATGCGCAGGGGTGCGCCGCTGCCCAGGCCGCGCGTGCGGAGCTGATCGTCATGGCCGATATCTTCTCGCCGGTGAAGTTGGGTGACATTGCGCTTGCCAACCGCATCGTCATGGCGCCGATGACCCGCGACCGTGCCGGGCCCGGCGACGTGCCGACGGACGTCATGGTCGAATATTATCGCCAGCGCGCCGGTGCCGGGTTGATCGTCACCGAAGGGACGCAGCCTTCGCCCACCGGCAAGGGTTATTGGCGCACGCCCGGCATTCACAGCGATGCGCAGGTCGAAGGATGGCGCAAGGTCGCTGACGCGGTGCATGGCGAAGGCGGGCGGATCGTCATGCAGATCATGCATGTCGGCCGCGCGGCGGTGCAGGCGAACAAGGATGCGGCAGCGGATACCGTCGCCCCGTCCGCCATTCCCTGCCCCGACAAGATTCCCGGCCCCGACGGCGTGCCGGTGGAAACCGCAGTGCCGCGCGCGCTGGCGACCAGTGAGATTCCCGATGTCATCGCGGAATATGTCGCCGCCGCGCGCAACGCCATCCGCGCCGGAATGGACGGGGTGGAACTGCATTGCGCCAGCGGCTACCTGCCGATGCAGTTCCTGTCCTCCAACAGCAACCGGCGCACGGACGCGTATGGCGGGTCGGTGGAGAAGCGCATCCGCTTTGTAGTCGAATTGCTGGCCGCGCTTGCGGCGGTCGTGGGACCGGGCCGGGTTGGTTTTCGTATTTGCCCCGGTGTCAGGTTCAACGGCATGGACGATGCCGATCCGCATGCAACCTATGCCGCGCTGCTGAAGGCCGTGGATGGGATGGGTCTTGCCTATTGCCACCTGATCCATGTGCAGCTCGACGGGCAGGACGCGCTGGACCTGGTGCGGGCGAACTGGAGCGGCCCGGTCATCGAGAATAGCGGCCTGACGCTCGACAAGGCGAAGGCTGTACTGGCGCAAGGCAAGGCGCAGGCCGTGTCCTTTGGCTATTTCTATATCGCCAATCCCGATCTGGTCGAGCGCTTCCGCGCCGGCGCGGCGCTCGCGAAGGGCGATCGCGCAAGCTTCTACACCGGCGGGGACGACGATCGCAAAGGCTATACCGACTATCCCAGGCTGGGTGCCTGAGTTTGGGTCGCAAAAATAGGGGGAGAGTAAAATGGTGAAGTTGCTGGAAGGGCGCACAGCGCTCGTCACCGGGGGCGGGCAGGGTGTCGGACAAGGCATCGCGCGCGCGCTGGCCGAAGCAGGCGCTAACGTCGCCATCGCCCAGCGCAAGGCTGATCAGGGCGAGGAAGAGGCGCAATATCTTCGCGACACCCATGACATCGACGCCTTCTTCATCAAGGCCGACGTGACCCATCGGGCGGAGGTCGATGCGATGGTCGAAAAAGCGCATGAGCGTTTCGGCCGGCTCGACATCCTCGTCAACAATGCCGGCGCCAGTTTTCCCAAGCGGCTGGAAAAGCACACGGACGAGGAGATGGCGGGTTCGTTCGCGCTCAACTATCATGCCGTCTTCTGGGCCATGCGCGCGGCGTTCCCGATCATGAAGGCGCAGGGCTATGGCCGCGTCATCAACATGGGATCCCTGAACGGCGTCAATGCGCACATGTTCACCGTCGCCTATAATGCCAGCAAGGAGGCGATGCGCGCGCTGACCCGCACGGCGGCGGTCGAATGGGGGCCGTTCGGCATCACCTGCAACACCATCTGTCCGTCCGCGACCAGTCCGCAGGCGACAGACTATTTCGCCGCCAACCCGGATATGGCCGAGGCGATCCTGAGCCAGGTACCCGCTGGCCGTTTCGGCGATGCGGAAAAGGATATCGGCCCGATCGCCGTGTTCCTGGCCGGTGAAGGCGGCGGCTATATGAGCGGCAACACCCTCTTTGCCGATGGCGGCGCGGCCGTGAACGGTGTCGCCTGGCGTCCTGAAGTAGAAGATTGATCATGATGGAAAGGTTGAAAGGCAAGCGCGCGGTCGTCACTGGCGGTGCGCAAGGGATCGGCGCGGCCATCGCGCGGCGGCTGGCGGCGGAAGGCGCCATCGTCGCGATACTCGACATCAATGGCGAGGGTGCGGCAGCGGTGCTGCCTGCGCCGCATATCGGCCTTGGCTGCGACATCACTGACAGCGCTTCGGTGGATGCGGCTTTCGTTGCGATCAAGGCCGCGGTCGGGGGCGTCGACATATTGGTGAACAATGCCGGGCGGGGATCGGCGCCCGGTGATGGCATGGACCAATATTATGCCGCGCAGGCACAGCAGGCGGCGGGCGAGACGGTCTTCG
>NZ_DATKFP010000134.1:0-4976 GCF_035511395.1 Sphingobium sp. | reverse complement strand
CCCGACTGGCCCATCTTCCTGTCCGACTTGCAGATCGTCACGCCGGGTATGTCAAGCGGGACGATGAATGCCGATATATGGGCGTTTTTGGGCAGATTTTCCATGGCCGTCCGCGCCATGATCAGTCCAACCTTCGCAAAGGGCGAGTTGGTAATATATCGCTTGGTGCCATTGAGAAGCCAGCCGTCGCCGGTCGGCACCGCAGTCGTCTGCAGACCCGCCGCATCTGATCCCGAACCCGGTTCGGTCAGGCCGAAAGCGGCGATTTCACCCGCGGCAATGCGCGGCAGCCATGCAGCCTTCTGCGCTTCTGTTCCACCATTCTTGAGGGCTGAGGCGAACATGCCGACATTGATCGAGATGATCGAGCGGAATGCCGGCATCGCATAACTTAGCGTGTGCATGGTGCGGATATACTGGCTGATGTTCATGCCGGCGCCGCCATGCTCTTCCGGTATGGTCAATCCAAACAGACCCATGTCGCGCATCGCTTCGAGGACGTTTTCGGGGATGAGGTCGGTTTCAATAATTTTGCGCTCGACAGGAATGAGCCGGTCGCGCACGAAGCGTTCAAGCTGTATCAAGAATTGTTCGAAGACTTCTGCATCCATGCCGGCGTTGCTCATCGGTTACCTGTCAGATTGGATCATAAGGAAAGACATGCGCCGAGACTTCATCGGCGCGCGCGAAGCTGCTGCGAAACGAAGGTACAAGCTCGTGGGCAATTGCCTCCGGCGTCCAGCCTTCGACCTTGGTCATCGACCGGATCGGCCGGGGCTTGCAAAACAGGGCGATTTCATTCTTGCGAACCGCGAAAATCTGGTTGGTCACGTCCTTGGATAGGTCGGATGCCAGATAGGCAACCAACGGCGCGATCTTGTCTGCCGACATGGATTGCAACCGTTGGACACGTTCGTGTTCGGCAGGCGTTGTCGCGGGAATTGACGAGGTCATGCGGCTCCACGCAAAAGGCGCGATGCAGTTCGAGCGGACGCCAACTCGCGCCATGTCGAGCGCGATAGACTGCGAAAGCGCGACGACGGCCAACTTTGCCGCCGAATAGTTCGCCTGCCCGATGTTGCCGATCAGACCGCTCGTCGAAGTGAAATGAACGAAACTGCCCGCCTTCTGTTCACGAAAATAGGGCGTGGCGGCCTTGGAAACGTTGAAGACACCAGTAAGATTGACCGCGATGACGCTGGTCCAGTCCGCGTGACTCATCTTGTGCCAGATGCTGTCTCGCAAGATGCCTGCATTGTTCACGACCGCATCGATTCGGCCAAATTTCCGTACCGCATCCTCGATAATGCTCTGCGCCTCCGCCGGATCTGCAACATTACCGAAGTTGGCCGCCGCTTTGCCCCCGGCACCGATGATGTCGTTAGCGGTGTTCTGAGCGAATGCGGTATCGCCGCCGTTGCCCGCCTGCGCCACGCCAGGATCGTTGACGATAATTGCCGCCCCCTGCGCGGCGCAATACAACGCCAGTTGGCGACCTATTCCGCGCCCGGCACCAGTGATCGCGACAACTGATCCATCCAGGCACCGATCCATATCCCGTTCCTCAAATGCAATTAGCCCGACAGGCAGGACTGGCTCAATGCCAGGCTCTGGCAACAAGCTCACCCAGTTCCTCTGCCACTCCGCCAGATGTGCTCGCCAAGGTACAATAGTTGGCAAAGCTTGCCTGGACTGCTGCTTCGGACGACTCGGCACGGGTCAACTGGTCCAGGTCCAGCCCAGCGAGCATTTGGGACTGGACCAGACGTTCACCATGCAACTCTGCCGTCTTCAGCGCCGCATAGGCTGCGGCGTTAATTTCCGACTCAGGCGTACATTGGCACCACTGCTTCATCCAGCGCCGCACCGAACGGACCGGTTGCACGAAGCGTTCATTCGCAGTTGCTGCCGAGTGCTGCGCGGCCTCGATGTCCGAAACAGCGAGAATGGTGCAACGCGCCCCTGCCAACCAAAGGCAAAGCAACACCGTGTTGACGTCACACCCATGCTGATCCTGCAAGGCAAGGCAGGAAGCTGCCACGCCCGGCTTGGCATAAATGTGTAAGGAATAGTCCCATAACGCCGCCGCGTGCTGCTCCACCTGAATTGAAGCTTCATCACCCACTGGCGGCACGGCCGGGCCTTGGTCCGACCGTGCCGAAGTACCCAATCGCGGACCTTGGTGAAAATGCTGACCAGACATGCAACGAGGCCAACCGCCTAGAACGTGCGGGCGCCGAAATGGATTTCCATCATCGGACGCATGACATCCCACCGTTCCAGCTGCGACCAGTGGCCCGAACGGTCGAGAACGTACAGTTCGGCATGCTTGAGATGCTGGATCAGGTATAGGCTGGTGTCGAGCGGCACCACCCGGTCCTGACGGCCATGGAAGATCAGCACTTCGTGCGGCATTTTGCCCAGCAGTTCGGGCGGCATGTTGAGCGTCTCAATGCCGTTCTTCATCGAATCGATCATCTTGACCGCGGTCTTCATGATTCCCGGATCGGTGGCGATCTTGTAACGGTTCTCGACGATTTCCTCCATGCCTTCGAACTTCTCGGCATCGTAGGCGAAGCTGTGCATCACCTGGCGATAGCGGGCATATCGTGGGTCGGAATAGAACGAGAGCAGGCGGATCAGTTCCGGGGTGCGCGGGCCGGGGGCTCCGATCGAACCCATCAGCACCACCTTGTCGATTGTGTCGGGCTCCTCGCTCATCATTTGCAGGGTCAGCGCGCCGCCCATCGAATTGCCTACAACGTGGGCCTTCTTCACACCGAGCGCCTCAAGCAGGCCAAAGCACTGGTCGACCCGGGTGCCGATCCAGCCCATCACGCTGTCAGGCCACGGATCGGGAATCACCGACTGGCCGAAACCGATCAGGTCGGGCGCGATCACGAAGAAGTTTTCGGCGAGGTCCGGCATCAGGTGATACCAGTTGGATGCGGCATGTGCGCCCGGACCCGCACCGTGAAGCAGCAGAATTGCCGGCTTGGACGGATCGCCCGCCAAGAGGGTGTGCGAGGTCAAGCCGCGGCCCGTGATCTTTTCTTCCCTGATAACCCCTTCAGCAGCCATGACATTCTCCCATGTGATCCTGACGATATATTCGCGCGACTCCTTGCCGGAGTTCACAGTCAATTTTGCCGGAGCCTAAGATATCGTTTGACATTGTGCAATGAGTTTTCCCAAGTGTTGCGCATTGGGAGCAGGACACATGACAGGCGAGACATTCGACGATCGACTGGTCGCGCAATTGGCGCAGGAACTCGACCATGCCGAGCAGACCCGCGAACGGATCCGGCCGTTCTCCGTGCGCTATCCAGGCATGCAGATCGAGGATGCCTACCGCATCAACCAGGCCTGGGTCGATCTCAAGCGAGAGCGCGGCCGGGCCGTCTTTGGTCACAAGATCGGCCTGACCTCGCGCGCGATGCAGCAGGCAGCCGGAATCACCGAACCCGATTACGGCACCTTGCTGGATGACATGGTGTTCGAACAGGGCAGCGACGTGCCGACCGCCCGGTTCATCACGCCCAAGGTCGAGGTCGAACTGGCCTTTGTGCTCGGGCGCCGCCTGGAAGGAGCACAGACGACGATTTTCGACGTCCTGAGCGCCACCGACTATGTGGCTCCGGCAATCGAGATCATAGACACCCGGGTGCATCCCAAGGATGCCGAAACCGGAGTGGCGCGCAAGGTCCTGGATACGATCAGCGACAATGCCGCCAATGCCGGAATCATCGTCGGCGGTCTGCCGGCGAAACCCGACGGGCTCGATCTGCGCCGCATCGGCGCCCTGCTCAGCCGCAACGGGGTGATCGAGGAAACCGGCCTTGCGGCAGGGGTGCTTAACCACCCCGCCAACGGCGTCGCCTGGCTGGTACGGCGGCTCGCGCCTTGGGGGCAAGGGCTCGAAGCCGGAGAAGTCGTGCTTGGCGGATCGTTCACGCGCCCGGTCGAAGCGGCGCCGGGCGATGTCTTCAACGCCGATTTTGGCGAGTTTGGTTCAATCGGGTTCCGGTTCGTTTAAGGGGCGAAAATGCAGACACCGGTCAACCGCTTCAAGGCGGCCTTGCGCGAAGGTCCGGTCCAGCTTGGCTTCTGGTTGGCCCTGGCCCATCCAGACATTGCCGAAATCTGCGCGGGCCATGGCTATGACTGGCTGCTGATCGATGGCGAACATGGCCCGCAAACCCTGCCCGGCATCGTCGCGCAGCTGCGTGCGGTCGAGGCGACGCCGCCGTGTTCGGCGATCGTCCGGATTGCCGGCCACGATCCGGTAGCGATCAAGCAGGTTCTCGATCTTGGAGCGCAGACTCTGATGGTTCCGATGGTCGAGACCGCCGAACAGGCCCAGGCCATCGTAACTGCGTCCCGCTATCCGCCTGCAGGCGAACGCGGCCTCGGCGGCGCCCGTGCCGCGCGCTGGGGTGGCTATCCTGCCTATGTCGCAGAAGCCAATGCGCAGGTTTGCATCATCGCCCAGATCGAGACCGCGACCGCCGTCGACAACATTGAGGCGATCGCCGCAGTGGACGGAATCGACGCGCTGTTCCTTGGACCTGCGGACCTGGCCGCGACCGAAGGTTTGCTGGGCGCAATCAATTTCGATGCCCTGTTCAAGCTGACCGGCGAAGCACTGGCGCGGATCGTCTCAACCGGCAAACCGGCCGGGATCCTTTCGCGCGACGAACGCCTCGTCCAGCAGTTCCTCGATGGCGGTGCCCGCTTCATCGCCAACGGGATCGACAGCTTCACGATGGCCAAGGGCGCGGGCGACGGACTCCGGGTCTGGCGTGAGCGTATCGCGGCACAGGGCGGCAACTGAGGCTATGGCAAAACCGGCTTGGCAGACGCCTCGTTCCAGTGACCCGGTCAAACCGCTTGATGGCGTCCGGGTGCTTGAATTAGCCCGCATCCTGGCTGGCCCATGGTGCGGACAGCTGCTGGCGGACCTTGGCGCCGAAGTG
>NZ_DATKFP010000133.1:0-3644 GCF_035511395.1 Sphingobium sp. | reverse complement strand
GGCATCAAGAATCTGGCGCCCACCGGCGTGATGCTTCTCTTCGCCATCCTCTTCTTCTCGACAATGACGGATACGGGCCTGTTCGATCCGCTGGTGGGGCGACTGGTGAAGCTGGTGCATGGCGATCCGCTGCTGATCCTGCTGGGGTCGGTGGTGTTGTGCGCGATCGTCAGCCTGGATGGCGACGGGTCCACGACCTACATCATCACCTGTGCTGCGCTTCTGCCGCTCTACAAGCGGTTCGACATGAAGCGCATCTACCTCGTCTGCCTGTTGATGGTGACGAGCGGCATCATGAACCTGACGCCGTGGGGCGGCCCCACCGCCCGCGCCGCCAGCGCGCTGAAGCTCGATCCGGCGACCCTGTTCCTGCCGCTCATCCCCGGCATGATCGCAGGTCTTGCCTTCCTGCTGGGCCTCGCCTTCTGGTTCGGGATCAAGGAACGGCGTCGTCTGGGTCACGTCCGTCTGCCCACCCAGCGCGAGCCGGTCGACATCGCCGACCTCGGCGTATCGCAATATCCCGAAGCGCGCCGTCCGCACCTGCGCTGGTTCAACGCCGCGCTTGTGATCGCGCTGCTCGTTCTGCTCGTCTGGGGCGTGCTGCCTTTGTCGGTCCTGATGATGATCGCCTTCGCCATCGCCATGATCGTCAACTATCCCGGCGTTGCCCAGCAGAAGGAACGGATCGCCGCCCATGCCGGCAACGTCCTGTCGGTCGTGTCGCTGATCTTCGCCGCCGGCATCTTCACCGGCATCCTCGGCGGCACCGGCATGGTGGAAGCCATGAGCAAGGAAGTCGTTGGCTTCATCCCGCCCGCATTGGGGCCGTATATGGCGCCGATCACGGCTTTGCTGTCCATGCCCTTCACCTTCTTCATCTCCAACGACGCCTTCTATTTCGGCATGTTGCCGATCCTGGCGGAGGCGGGGTCGCATTATGGCGTCGATCCGATGGCGATCGCCCGCGCGTCGCTGATGGGACAGCCGGTTCACCTGCTCAGCCCGCTGGTACCGTCCACTTATCTGCTGGTCAGCCTCGCCGGAATCGACCTGGCCGACCATCAGCGCTTTACCCTGGTGCCGGCTGCCGCCGTCTGCATCGTCATGACGCTGGTCGGCATGATCGCGCTGGCTTTCCCCTTCGTCGCATGAACTACAAGGAATCAGACCATGGTCCGCAACATCCCGATCGGATTATGGTCTGATACCACGGGGATGATCCTCCGCTTCCTCGCCGCGCTGGCCGTGGGCGCAGGGGGCGGCGCGCTGTTCCTGGAGATCGGCGCACCCCTGCCATGGGTGCTGGGATCGATGGCCGCCTGCGCCATCGCCAGCGTCGCGGGCCTGCCGATCCAGGCATCGTCCGCCACCCGCCGACCGATGGCGGCTGTCATCGGCGTGGTGCTGGGCAGCAGCTTCGGTCCGCATCTTCTGCCCCAGGCGCGCGACTGGATCGTCCCCCTCCTCGCCTTGCCTTTCTTCCTCGCCAGCGCGGCGCTGCTCTGCGTCACCTATTTTCGCAAGGTCGCGAAGTTCGATCCCGTTACCGCCTATTTTGCTGGGATGCCCGGCGGCATCGCCGAAATGGTCGTGATGGGAGCGGAACGTGGCGCCGACGAACGCGCCATCGGCCTGATCCATGGCGCGCGCATCTTTCTGGTCGTCTTCATCCTGCCCTTCCTCATCCGACTGGACCATGCGCCGGTCGCCATCGCGCCCACCGCTGCGGTGACGGGCGAGGTCGCGGACTGGAGCCTGTTGCTCTGGGCGGTCGGGTGCGTGGTGTCGGGGCTGTTCATCGGCAGGCTGCTGCGCCTGCCGGCCTGGCATCTGGTCGGGCCGCTGGCGGTCAGCGCGGCCGTCCATATGAGCGGCCTCGCCGATTTCCGTATTCCCGGCTGGGCGCTCGCCGCTGCACAGGTCGGCCTTGGCGCCACCATCGGTTGCCGCTTCGTGGGTCTGACGCTGAAGACATTGCTGCGCACCCTGGCGCTGGCGGCGGGATCGACGCTGATCCTGCTGGCGGTCACATTTGCTTGGGCGGCCGGCGTCAGCGCGCTGACCGGGCTGGACCCGGTGCTGCTGACGCTCGCCTATTCGCCGGGCGGCCTTGCCGAAATGAGCATGGTGGCGCTCAGCCTTGCGCTCGAACCCGGCGTGGCCATCATCCATCACCTGACCCGAGTGGTGCTGGTTCTGATCGGCGCACCACTCGGATTCAGGTCTATGGATATCAGAAGAGAGTCATGAGGCCCGTCGCCGGGTCGATCACGCCTTCATAGATCATCTTGCCGGCGACATAGAGGATCACGACCAGTCCGAAATAGGCGATCGCGCGATAGCGTTCGATCACGCGGGCCAGCAGGTTTGCCGCAACGCCCATCAGCGCGACCGACAGGATCAGGCCGACGACGAGAATGCCGGGATGTTCGCGGGCAGCACCCGCGACCGCGAGCACATTGTCCAGGCTCATCGACACGTCGGCGATGGCGACCGCCCAGGCCGCCTGGGCAAAGCCCTTGGGTGCCGCCTTGCCGGCAATATCCTCGGCATCCTCGGCTTCGCCGCCCGAACGCAGTTCGCGCCACATCTTCCACGCGACCCAGACCAGCAGCAGGCCCCCGGCAAAGACAAGGCCGACCAGTTGCATCAGCTGCGTCACCAGCAGCGCGAAGGCGATGCGCAGCACCAGCGCCGCAATCACGCCGATCGCGATCACCTTGCGCCGCGATGCGGGCGGCAGGCCGGCGGCCAGCGCGCCGACGACGATGGCATTGTCCGCCGCCAGCATGATGTCGATCAGCACCACCTGGCCAAAGGCGGCGAGCGCGGACGGAGAGCCGAGATTGGAAAAATCGGCGACGATATGGGTCCAGATGTCGTTCATAAATCCTCTCGCCATCCGGCAGGGGAGGGCATCGGGACGCCAGCGCCTGAACGAACGGCCTTTGCCATGCGGGTCGCGTTATGCTGTCCGCCAGTGCGGACCGCCGCCGCATAGGCGGGGAAGCTGTCATCAACCTTTCAGATCAACGGAAACGGGCCGACGGCCATCCTTCAGATTTTAATTGATCACTGCTCAATTTATGTTTATCAGCGACGGGAGACGAAGGAGATCGACGAAGAGGTGGGCTACGCCCGATACCGTTTAACGTCGCGTCTACACCTACTGCCTATTGCTCTCATCCAAGGGGGTATTGTTCATGTCCGCACCTGATCTGTCGCTGCTTGGAAAACGTCGTTTCGCGCCTTTGTTCGTCGTCCAGTTCCTTGGGGCATTCAACGACAACCTACTGAAATTCGCGCTGCTGTTCCTCGCCAATTTCGTCCTGTTCCGCGCCGAACCGGACAAGGCGGAATTGCTGGCGACGATCGCGACGGGGCTGTTCATCCTGCCCTATTTCCTCTTCTCCGCGCTGGCGGGGCAGATCGCCGATTCCTGGGACAAGGCGAAGCTGGTGCGCGCGGTGAAGGCGGCCGAAGTCGTCATCATGACCACGGCGCTGCTCGGCTTCTGGCTGGAATCGGTGCCGTTGCTGCTCGCCTGCCTCTTCTTCATGGGGCTGCATTCGACCATCTTCGGTCCGGTCAAATTCTCGATCCTGCCGCAGCATCTCCACCCGCAGGAGATGATGGGCGGC